>DHIZ01000288.1:4218-32941 GCA_002404055.1 Chloroflexi bacterium UBA4733 | reverse complement strand
ACCCTGAAGGGCGCTACGGGGGCGATGCGCGTCAGCCCGGCAGGACCGTTGGGCAGGAATGCCGCCGTTTCCAGGGCGCTTCAGCGTCCTTTGTGGGTACCCGCCGCAGCGGGTGGTTAGCCCGGCGCTTCAGCGCCGGGTGAACCGGCCCGACACCCGTCAAACACTCCGGCGATGACCGCAATGAAGAGCTGAGACTGCTCGCTCTCGCAAGGTCGGGTTCAGTGGACCGGCGCTCTAGCGGGCTGTACAGCGCGGTGGCGGCGCGGGCAATACGGTTTAGATGAGCCCGAACAACAGTGCTGCGACTGCGGGCCCACGCAGTGGGCCCGCAGTCGCGACACATACTAAACCGCATTGGGCAGTGCGGGCGCGACGCCTGTGGCGATCCGTAAGACTTCCCTGACATGCAGTACATAACGCCCTCTGGACGATAGCGCCATGCCGTCGGTCCTGCACGAATTGCCGCCATTCGGTAGTATGCGCGGGACGGGGCGCGTGGCCATGCCTGGCGGAGGGAAGACCGAGTGGACAAAGCCGTGCGCGTCACCCCGTTCTGGGAACAGTACTGCCGGCTGAAGGCCCAGCATCCCGACGCCCTCCTCTGGACTCGGATGGGCGACTTCTACGAGATGTTCGAGGAAGACGCGCGTATCGCGGCGCGCGAGTTGCATATTACCCTCACCTCGCGCGAGTTCGGCAAGGACTTCCGGGTGCCCCTGGCCGGCGTGCCCTACCACGCCGCCGAGAGTTACCTGGCGCGCTTGATTCGCAAAGGCTATCACGTCGCCATCTGCGAGCAGATGACCGCCGCCGGCCATGGTCTGGTGGAACGGGAGGTGCTGCGCGTCGTCACGCCGGGCACGCTGACGGAGCCCGGCCTCTTGCCGCAACGCGCCAACAACTACCTGGCCGCCTTGCTCTGGATCGGAGAAGCCGGCGGCCTCGCCTATGTGGATGTCAGCACCGGCGAATTTCGCCTTGTCCAGTTCGACGGCGACACGGCGACGGTGATGCTGGAGGCGGAACTGCGCCGGTTGAATCCCGCCGAGTGCCTGACGCCCCGCGATCAGACCGAACCGTTCAGCTTGCCCGGCCACCGCACGCTGCGCGATCCCTGGCAGTTTGACGAGGACGGCGCCCGCGAGCAGTTGGCGCTGCAGTTTCGGACCCGATCGCTGGCTGCCTTCGGTTGCGAGGGCCGGCCGCTGGCGACCGCCTGTGCCGGAGCCGTGCTACGCTACCTCGGCCAGACCAACCCGGCGCTTCTGCCGCTGCTGACGAGTCTGCGCGGCTACTCACCTGCCAGCTTCATGCAACTGGACGGCCAGACACGGCGCAACCTCAACCTCACCCGCGGCGCCTACGGCAGCCAGGATGGCAGCCTCCTGGCCACGTTGGACTGCACCCAGACGGCCATCGGCGCCCGTCTGCTGCGCCGCTGGCTCGGCCAGCCGCTGCTGGACATGGGCGACATCGTGGCGCGCCAGGACATGGTCACGGCGCTCCTCAACGACCGTGCGCTGCGAGCGGAGTTGCGCCGACTGCTGAGCCGCGTGCTGGACATGGAACGAACATGCGGCCGTATTCGCAGTGGCGGCGTGACCGCACGCGAAGTCTGGGGCCTCGCGCAATCCCTCCAACTTGCCCAGGCGATGCGCCGCCTGGCGGCCGGCGCTCCGCCAGCGCTGCAGATGATGCTCAATCTGCTGGACGAGTGCGACGACCTGGCCGGCATCATCAGTTCCGCCCTGGCCGAACCGGGAACCGGCCGCACCATCGCCGATGGGTACAGCGAGGAACTGGACGTCCTGCGCGCTGCCTCTGGCGCTGACCGTGTCTGGATGACCGAGCTGGAGACGCGGGAGCGCACGCGCACGGGCATTCGCAGTCTCAAAGTTGCCGTCAACAAGGTCTTCGGCTACTACATTGAGGTGACCAACCCCAACCGGGCGCTGGCGCCGGCGGAGTACGTGCGCAAGCAGACCGTGGCTGGGGCCGAGCGCTACGTGACGCCGGAACTCAAGGAAGTTGAAGCGCGGCTGTTGCGCGCCGACGACGACCTGGAGGCACTGGAGGGTCGCATCTTTACCGACCTGCTGCGTCGCCTTGCCGCGCACGGCGACCGTCTGCTGACGACGGCGCAACGGCTGGCCGAGATTGACGTTTACGCGGCGCTGGCCGAAGTCGCCGATGAGCAGCGCTGGGTACGCCCGAGTATCGATGAGTCACAGGGTCTGGACATCGTCAATGGTCGGCACCCGGTCGTGGAGCGCGCCGTCGGTGCAGAGGGCTTCATCCCCAACGACTGCCGGCTTGGCGCCGGCGCAGCGCAGGCGCTGCTGATCACCGGACCCAACATGGCCGGTAAGTCGACGTACCTACGCCAGGTAGCCCTGATCGCCCTCCTGGCCCAGATTGGCAGCTACGTCCCGGCGGAGGCAGCGCGCGTTGGTCTGGTCGACCGCATCTTCACTCGCGTCGGCGCTCACGACGATCTGGCCGGCGGCGCCAGCACCTTCATGGTGGAGATGATGGAGACGGCGACGATTTGCCGGCAGGCCACCGCCCGCAGCCTGATCGTGCTGGACGAAGTCGGACGGGGCACCAGCACGGAGGATGGCTGCGCGCTGGCCCAGGCGGTACTGGAGCACCTCCACGACCACGTGCAGGCGCGAACCCTGTTTGCCACTCACTTCCGTGAACTGGCGCATGCGGTCGGCCACCTGCCGCGAGTCGCGCCGCACACCTTCGCCGTGCTGGAGTTGAGCGGCCAGTTGGCCTTCACCCACCGCATCACGCCCGGCGTGGCCGACCGTAGCTACGGCCTCCACGTCGCCCGCCTGGCCGGCTTGCCGGAGGAGATCGTCGTGCGTGCGCAGGAGTTGTTGGACGCGGGCGAGGCGGCGAATGATGCCGGAATGCCGGCGCTGCCGCTCATTGCCGTTGGTGATGCGCCGGTGACTCTGGCGCTTGTGAGCGAATCGGTGGGTAATTACGCTGACTTTCACCTCACGCATGTGCCGAGCACACCAACCCACTCGTCGGGCCCTGCGCCCCTATCACAAGAATCTGGGGCGACTGAGAAGCTCATGCTTGCCGCGGCGCCGCCGACGCTACCAGTACCGCGCCTCCTCTCCGAACTCCTGCGTGACCTCGAGCAACTGGACCTGGCCCGGACCACCCCGTTGCAGGCGCTGCTCAAGCTGGCCGACGTGCAGCAAGCGGCGCGCCGTCTGCTTGATCGGTGAACGAGCGCCGGACGATCGTGCTCCTGCCGCCGGAGTTGGTCGAACGGGTTGCCGCCGGTGAGGCGATTGAGCGTCCGGCAGCGGCTGTGAAGGAACTGCTGGAGAACGCCCTTGACGCCGGTGCGACAGAGATCATCATCGAAGTTGGCGGCGGCGGCCTGACGCTGCTGCGCGTGGCCGATGACGGCAACGGCATACCCGTCAGCGAAATGGAACTGGCCTGCCGTCGCCACGCCACCAGCAAGGTTGCCAGCGCGGCGGATCTGGAACAGGTCGAGACGCTGGGCTTTCGCGGTGAAGCGCTCGCCAGCCTCGTCGCCATCGCCGACGTGACGCTGATCTCCGCGACGCGGGAGAGCGAGAGCGGCTGGCAACTGAGCTTCAGCGGGGGAGAACTTGTCCACTCGGCGCCGACGCCACGGCGACCCGGCACGACCGTGGTGGTCCGCCGCCTGTTCAACGCCTTGCCCGCCCGTCGCCGCTTCCTGGACAGCCCTGCTGCCGAAAACAGTCGCATTGCCCAGTTGGTACGGCGCTACGCTGTCATCCACCCGCAGGTGCGCTTTTCGTTGCAGGTTGACGCCCGACTGCTGCTGCGCACGACGGGCGCCGGCCAGGTCGAGGTGGCAGTTGGTGAGAGTTGGGATCTGGCGCTGCGCCGCGGCCTGGTGCGTCTGCCGGCAGAGACGCAGTCCGGCTACGCCCTGGAGGGCTGGATTGGCGACCGCACGGCGACGCGCGCCACGCGGGCAGGCATCACGCTGGCCGTCAACGGTCGGCCCGTACAGATGACCGAGTTGCGAGAGGCGTTGGAAGCCGCCTACCGGCCCTTGCTACCGCGCGGCCGCCACCCCTTTGCGGTGCTGCTGCTGACCTGCGATCCCACCGATGTTGATGTGAACGTCCACCCAACAAAAGCGGAGGTGTTGCTACGCCGCCGCGAGGAGATCGCCGCCGCCTTGACCCGTGCGGTGCGCGGCGCTCTGTCGGCGGTGCCGGCGCAACCCGACGCGGTCGCCTGGACGCCGGGTCTGCGCCAGGGCAGCTTGCCGGAGTTACCCAGCACGCTCGCCGGTAGCCGGTTGCGGGAAAGCCGCCGGCCCTACCGCACGCCTGAGGATCGCCTGGCCGAGGGCCGCCGCATCATCGCCGAGTTGCCCCAGATGCGGCTCCTGGGTCAGTTGCACCAGAGCCTGATCCTCGTCGAAGGCAGCAGCGGCCTCTACCTGGTCGACCAGCACCGGGCACACGAGCGCCTGTTATACGAACGATTGAACGCCGGAGGAACGCCGCAACCCGCCCAGGCGTTGGTCGAGCCGCTGGTACTGGAACTGCGCAAGGAGCAAACCGACCGCTTCGCCGGGCGTCTGGCAGAACTGGCAACACTCGGCTTCCGCGTCGAGCACCTCCAGGGCCTGACCTACCTCGTCCACTCAGTGCCGACAGTGGAGGGCGCCGCATCGGTACTCGCGCCGCCAGGGAGCGACGACGACATCTGGCGCGAAGCAACCTTGCCCGGCGACCATTGGCTCGACCGCCTACGCACCTCCGTCGCCTGCCGCACCGCCTTGCGGCGTGGCCAGGTGTTGCCATCGCCAGTGATGCGTGAACTCTTACACAGCCTGGCAGTGCTGGAGGCGCCCACCGTCTGCCCCCACGGCAGCCCGCTGATCCTGGAGGTGACGACGGATTTCCTGGCGCGGCAGTTTGACTGGGGCTGACTGAATTTTGCCACGCTGCATTTATCGTCTCGCATCGATGCCGCGTCGGTGAAGTCCTGATCGTCCGAGGCGTGTTAGATATAGGCAATCGCCAAAGGTCGTACCATGCACCTGACCGCGTTCCCCAGGCTCAGGCGTCGTCCAGCTCATAGAGAAGATTGAGCAGCTCCTCGGAGCGTTGCTCAATCGCCGTCAGGTCCCCGGAAAACAAAGCTCCTTGCAGCGCCAGCATGGCAGATCGTAGCGCCCCGGCCTCTTCGACGCCACGCTCCGATGCGGCTCGCGCTCGTGTCAGGAGGGCGTTCGCTGCGGCGTTCGTACCGTTGCCGGTGGCTGCGGCCTCCCCGGTCTCCAGCGCCGCAGCACCGCCGTCCTCCTCGTCTTCCTCATCCACGTCGCCCCACTCCAGCGCGTCGAGGTCAGCCCGCACGCGCTCGATCTCGGCCGGGCTCATATGGGCATGCGCGGACGTGACCTGGCTACGGGCCTGCTTGCCGCTGCCGCGATCGACAGCGGACACCTGGACGATGCCGTCCAGGTCAAAGTCGAACTGCACGGTGATGCGCGGCGCCAGGCCCGGCGCCTCCGGGCGCAGGTGATCGAAGAGGAACTCGCCCAGCAGCGTATTGCGAGCAGCCAGGGATGACTCCCCCTGGTAGATCTTGATCTCGATCGCCTCTTGCTGCGGCGTGATGGCGGTGTACACTTCCGAGCGCGAGGTCGGGATGGTGGTATTACGCGGGATGATCACGCTGTAGCGGCCTGGGACAAACTCACCGAACTGCCACTCGGCGACCTCGATGCCGAGGGAGTGCGGCGTCAGGTCGACAAGGATGGCATCCAGCGGCTCTCCGGCGATGATGGCGGCCTGCACCGCCGCGCCCAGGGCGACCGCTTCGTCCGGGTCGACGGCGATTTCGGGGGCAAGGCCGGCGCGCTCCGCCACCAGACGCGAAACCAGCGGGATGCGCGTGCTGCCGCCCACAAGCAGGATGCGGCTCAGGTCGTTCGCCGTGATGCCGGCGTCCTTCAGGGCTGTGTCGAACGACGTGATGGTGCCTTCCAGCAGGTCGAGAATCAAGTCCTCGAACTCCCCGCGCGTCAGTTCGACGTCCAGGTGCAGCGGATGGCCATCCTTCGTGAGCAGGTACTCCTCGCGGACGCGAGCAAACGGGTGCGTGGAGAGCGCTATCTTGGCGGCCTCCGCCGCGCGGACCAGGCGGGCGAGGGCGCGGCGGTCGGTGCGCGGGTCGACCCCATGCACCTCCTCAAAGCGCCTGGCCAGCACATCGACCAGCCGCTGGTCGAAGTCGTCGCCGCCCAGAGCGGTGTTGCCGTGGCTCGCCCGCACCTCCACGACCCCGCTGTCCAGCTCGATGATGGAGACATCGAAGGTGCCGCCGCCCAGGTCGTAGACCGCGATGATCTGGCGCTCGTTGCCACGGTCCAGCCCATAGGCCAGGGCGGCCGCTGTCGGCTCGTTGATGATGCGCTCTACGCTGAAGCCGGCCAGCTCACCGGCCTCGCGTGTCGCCTGGCGAGCAGCATCGGAAAAGTAGGCGGGCACCGTGATGACAGCGCGCTCCACCGGCTGCCCAAGCTGCGCCTCGGCGCGGCGCTTCAATTCTTTGAGGATCAGCGCCGACACCTCCGGCGGGGTGAACGCCTGCTCACCGAGCGTGACCTGCGTCGTCTGGCCCATACGCCGCTTGATGGAGCGGGCGGTGCGCTCTGGATAGAGGACGTACTGGTTACGCGCCGGCGTGCCCACCAGGATGCCGCCCTGGGGCGTGACGCCGACAACAGAGGGCATGATGCGCTCGTCACCCTGCGCCAGGATGCGCGGCGTGCCGCCCTGCACCTGCGCGACCGCCGAATAGGTGGTGCCAAGGTCAATGCCGACACTCTGAGTCACGGCTTATCCTCCTTGCGCTGGACCGGCGGTTCATCAGTTGCGACCGCCACTTCCGCGTAGCGTAACACTCGCTCACCGACACGGTAGCCCCGGCGCATGTCGGCGACAACCGTGCCGGCGGGATGGCCGTCACCGGCCGACACAGCCTCCAGTGCCACATGAAAATGCGGGTCAAAGGGCTTGCCCTGGGTCTCAATCGGGCGAACTTCCTCTGCCGCCAGCATGTCCAGTAACCGTTGACGCACGAACTCCAGCCCAACCAGCCAGGCGCGCATGGCCTCGCGTAGTGCGGACGCCTGCTCCGCCTCCGGCGGCGGGTCAGTCGTTCCCCGCTTGCCGAGCAGCCTGGCCAGGAAGGGCCGGCGGCGCGGATCAGCGGCGGGGACAGGCCCCCGAACAAGCACAGCGCTACCGGCGCGCAGCGCTTCGTCCAGGCCGTCGAGGGCCGGCAGCAGGCGCTGCACCACATCCAGGCGTGCTGCGACTTCCGCCTCCTTACAACGGGCGGGCCAGGTCGCCAGCTCGGCCTCCCAGCGAGTTTGCGCCAGCCGCGACTGCGCGAGCACCTCAGCGATCTGGTCGCGCTGCGCCTCCGCCAGGGCATTGGCCTTGAACTGCTCGCGACCGGCGCGGCTGACCTGCGTGGTCAGACCGGCAACCGCTTGCTGCAGCGCAGCCAGATCAAGCCCGCCCGGCGGCAAGCGTCCGCTGAGGACGATCAGCCCACGATCGAGGTCATCAAGGCGCTCGGTCAGCAGCCACGGCAGCGCCCAAGGGGCCCCCGGCGGCGGGAGCGAGGTCTGCCGCCGCTGGATTAGGCGGCGCAGCAGTGTCGGGCGCGTCGTCGCGGTATCCCGCCGCGTCATGCCAGGGGGATCTTCCCAAACTGGTGATGCCAGTCGCTGCGACCCAGGTCGGAGAAAGCGCGGGCGGCGGCAAGTACGTCCTCAGGATGGACCGCCAGATCAAAAGGCGGCAGGCGGCGCCGTGGTGACGGGTCAGCCCACGGCCACGGTAGCAGCATGTCTGTCTCCAGGCGTCGCTCCGGGTCACGCAGGCTCTCGTAGGCTGCGCGGATGCGCTTGAAAGTTTCCGGCTCCCGTTCCGGCGGATGGTCCCGCACCTGCGCGAAGTACGCGCGCCGGACCTCCTCCGCGCCGGCGGTGCGCGCCAGGCCGAGCACCGCATAGGGATCTGCGACCATTCCGGCGGCCAGGCGTTCCGCCGGCCGCCGGGAGGGTCGATCAGGGCGATCAGAGTGAGGAGAAGAGCTCATCGAGTGCCTCCAAACCTCCCGCGAAGATGCTCTTCAGCATCAGGTCAAAGAGCGGGCTATCCACCATTGAGGCCAGGTCTTCAATTTCGTGCCCCAGTTCACCGTCGCCCTGCTGGCGAGCCAGGCGGGCGGCGCGGCGCATCGTCTCTTTTGCCTCGCGCCGCTGCCGGTTGGCCGCTTGCGTCACGGCGAGCAACTGCAACGTCCGCGGCTCCTCAGCGTCCAGCCGGGCCGCTTCCTGGGCGTAGCGCAGCGCCAGATCGGGCCGCGCTGCCAGTAGCGCGGTCGCGATCTCGATAAAGACACCCGGATCGTCCGGGCTCAGGTGGACTGCACGGTCCAGCAGCTCCTGGGCGAACGCCACCCAACGGCTGGCGGTCGGCGGTCCCGGCGGCGGCAGGGCTCCCAGGACGGGCGCGCCAACCCGGCGGTCGGTGAGCAAGACGCGCGCAGCTTCGACAAAGAACTCACTGGTCAACGGCAGGGCTGCTTCGGCCCGCGCCAGGATGCGACGGGCCTCGTCGAGATCGCCCAGGACTCCCCAGCACTCCATCGCTGTTATATAGACCTCTGGGCGATCGGCGCCGATCTCCAGGGCGCGCGCGAGTAAGGCGGCGGCGGCCTGGCGTTGCCGGCCGTCGATAGCGACGCGGGCCAGGCACAAAGAGAAATTCGGGTCGTCCGGCGCCAACTGCTGGCCTTCCGCGTAGCAGTTTCCGGCCTCTTTCAGCTTGCCCAGGTCGTGCCACTCGTCACCCTCCTCTTTGAGGACCTGGGCGAGTTGCCGCCGCGCGTCGTCACGCTCCGGGTGCCCCTTCAGGACCGCACGTAGCCAGGTGGCGGCGGCCGGCCAGTGCTCACGCTCGGACTCGAGTTCGGCCAGCCGGAGGCGGGCGTCGACGTTGCTGCGATCACGCTCCAGGACGCGGTGCAGCTCATGCTCGGCCGCCTGCTCCTGCTCGTTTGCCAGGAGAGCGCTGGCAAACTCAATGCGCAGATTCACGTCGTGCGGATCAGCCTTGATCGCTTGCCGGTACATGTCGACAGCAGCGCCCGGTTGGCGGGCGCGTTTGTAGCATTCGATCACCCGTTGGCGCACCCACAACCAGTGCGCCTCGCTCAAGCCACCGGCCTCGGTCTGCCCACCACCGGGATCGGCCCGTTCGGCGGCAATGTCCTGCTCGTCGCCGGCCACAGCGCGACCGCGAGGGCGGGTACGGAGGAGGCCGCGCCAGGTGTCGGCCGCCTCCAGCCAGTGTTCCTGCGCTTCGTAGGCCAGCGCCAGGTTGTGCCAGAGCGAGCGCGGCGAACCAAGCGCCGGCGCGCCGCCGACGGCGGAACGCGCAGTCTCCCACAGCGTGGCAGCGCGGGGCCAGTCACCCGCCGCCGCGGAAGCTTGCGCCGCCTTATCCAGCACCGCCACGGCGACAGACGCCAGGGCGTTGTGCTCACCGGCCAGCGGCTGTGCCATCTGGGCGATAGGCACTGCGCCTGCGAGGTCGCCTGCCTCCGCCAGGGCGAGCAGACGGCGCACCAGCGCGGCGGCCAGGTTCGTACTGAGCCAGGAGCCGGCGAAACCTGCCTGCTGGGCAGCCTGCCAGGCGGTGAGGGCCGCAGCGATGTCGCCATCGGCCGCCGCCGCTACCCCATGATAGTAGGCACGGATCCCTGCCGCAGCGTGGACCATCGACTGCTCATCAGCCAGCGCTTCCCTGGCATCATGCGCATCGCCTTGCAGCGCAGCGATCCCCTGCCAGAGCCGCTCCGGGGGCGTGTCGCCGAGGGACGGAGCTGCGTGGCCGAGGAGCAGCGCCTGCGCCGGCGCCAGCAGCCGTGCCACGATCGGCGTGGCGCCGGGGAGCGCGGCAAGGTTGGCGGTAGGGTTCTGCTCCAGCGTCGCCAGGGCCAAAACGTATCCGGCGCCGGACCAGGAAGGATCGCGCGCCAGCACCGCCCGGTAACAGTCCACAGCGGTGCTCAGGTTGCCGGTCCGATGGTTGGCCAGCCCCAGATGATAGCGATAGCGCAGGTCCTGCGGGGCCAATTTGACCGACCGTTGCAGGTCGGCCAACCCGGTCGCCGGCGCCTCGGCGCGGGTGGCACGCCGGAATAGCGCTTCGGCGAGGGCTGCGGCGGCTGACGGATCTTGCTGCGCCACCTGTGACCAGGCGGCAATAGCATCGTCCATACGCCCAGAATGAAATGCCAGCAGGCCCGCCCGCCGGGGGTCGGCAGTGGCGGCGGACTCGCGCTGATGATGTCGCCGTGCTGGTTGTTTTCGCTTTGCCATATCCCGCTGATGATACCGCACGTGGGCTCTGTATCGGTGACGTGCAGTTACCGGATGGAAGGAGCGGAGGCATATGGGAGTCGAACCCACCCGGGACACGGCGCGCGCGCCCCGCAGACGGTTTTGAAGTTCTCAGGCAGGCGTGTTGCAGCGTCCGGCGGTGTCTGTTTCCCTCTGGATTCGTGCGTGAATTGTGCAGCAGCGTGTGGCTGTGTCTGCCGGTGTTGCGTTGTGATTAGGGGGTGCGTTAGGGGGAAAGCCGAGAAGCCGGCAAAACGATTCTAAGATTGCTCAGCCCGGGATCCACGGAGGGTGGCAGTCTGATCTTCCAGCTTTGGGAGGTAGTCTCGATTCTCTTCGAGATCCTCTTTCCTGACGTCCGCCTCGAGCGCGACCCGCATATAGGTGTAGGCGAAAGCCTGCGCCATATGTTCCCGATACGGCGGCTTGAGACGGAGACGTAGCAGCGAGCGTTGACTGATGTATCGGGCATATCCAATTGGCAAGGAGATCGTGTTGCGGAAGTCTATCACCTGATAGTCGTCAAGTTCTCGATCCGGCCACGGGGGGAGTAAGTAGAAACCGATCCTTCGGTTCAACCGGAGTTGCTCGAGAAAGCGGACCAACTCTTTACGGTTCAATTCCGGCTGCTCGCTGAGGAAGTTAGCGAGCCCGATACGCTGGCAACAGAGCACATTACCGTAGCCCTTTGTGATCAAGTCGCAGGTCTGTGTCAGGACAACCAAGTCATAACGATCGACCGGCAACTCAAGGTGCTTGTGCTCTCCCTCGGCGACGTCAATGAGCGTCGCATCGTCGGGTGGGACGACGACCGGAACATCGGTCAGGAAATCACCCTGCTCCAGGGAGTCGTCTGCCGCGATGTCATACCAGGGGTGATCAGTCAACCAGCATCGACTTGGGATACCGAACGGCGTGTGCTTGTCCACGTCCACGAACGGTTGCCTGGACGGTGACACGCGATTTCGATGCGCTACGCGAAGCGTTATGCGTCCTGCTACCACGACCGAAGCGGTCCGTTCGTAAGCCCGACTTCAGCGACCTGCCACGCTTCCGGAGAAGTCTCCCGACCGTGAAAAATACGTCAGCAAAAAGCGCTGGAGGCCGCGTACGCCTGGGCACGCCATCGACTACGCGCACTGCCGCCATAGCGCGTCCCCTTCCTATCTGATCCAGATAGCCAATTCATCCTACAACGCGACGTACCAGCATCATACGCCAACGGATGACGAAAGACCATAGGAGGATGGTTACAGTTGTGGTAACTACCGAAGGTATTGCCTCACCTGACACCAATCGGGCCATCGCACACCCTTGGGCTGCATTAGCCCCTTGCTTCAGTTGTTCTGCTCCGGTCTGCTATTTCGGCAGCCGGTACCCTGTCACCTCCGCGATCACCCTGGCGGGTATGCCGAGGCATGCCATTGTGGTAGCGCGCCGGCAGAAGCGATAGGGCGGTAGGCGGTAGAAACGTGGTCTACCCGTTGGCCCAGCCCATCGCCGCATCGACCGGGAACGCCTCCATCGCTGCCGCCGGGTACTGCCCCAGCAGCAGTTGCAGTTCCAGCGCACTCGTCTTCGGCGCCAGCCACACCGACTCCAGTTGCGGTTGCAAGATCACTGGCATGCGGTCGTGAATTGGCGCCGTCACTTCGTTCGCCTCCGTAGTGATGATGGAGAAGCTATAGAGATCACCCAGGGCCGGGTCGTAGTGAACATCGTAGAGGCCAGCGAAGGCAAAGAGCGACTGATCAGTAGGCCGGATCAGGTAGGGCTGTTTCTTCTTGCCGATTGTCTGCCACTCAAAGAAGTGCGTCGCCGGCACCAGGCAGCGCTGCCGCTTGAACGGTGTGCGGAACGTCGGCTTATCCTGAATGCCCTCGGCGCGCGCGTTGATCATCGGCCGTGTCCGGTCCTTGGCCCAGGACGGTACCAGCCCCCACTTCATCTGCTGCAGGTGCCGCTGGCCGTCTCGCTCGGTGATTACCGGCAGCATCTGCGTCGGCGCCGCGTTGTATCGTGGCGGTATGTCGGACAGGTCGAGGTCAAGGTAGAGTTGGAAGCGCTCGCCGATGTGTTGGACGTCAGTGATGCCGAAGCGGCCACACATGACCTGCTCCTTTTCCGCTCCAAAAGCTACCGACGCTCTTTGGCCCGTCTATCGCTGGCGGTCTTCACGTCAGTCGGCCTCTAGAAAGCGCTCGCTAACTTCTACGTCGCCATTGGATAGGCTCGTTTGCTTCCGCTCCATGCGGAAATGCGCTCCATCGACTTGCCACCGCTCGACTTTGTGGGATTCCTGCATTGCCGGTCCGTCCCCCGATCGCGTGGTTGCACTCGCCTGCTGAGAACTTGTCCGTTGCGGGCGCTGCTTGAATGGCCCCCGGCGCTCATCTCCGCAGCGCAGATACCAACCGTCTTGATCCCGTTCGACCGGATCGCGTTCAGTCACGTCCGCCCTCTTCCCATTGCTACCATTTCGCTCGACTGGCCTTCAGCACGACTAAGAGGATGGTACCCCATCACCTCCGCGATCAGGTGGGCGTGGATGAGTCTCGGTGAGTCTTTCCGGTCGGGGATAGAGCTGTTGACGGAAGGACAGTCGATCCCGTACCTCTACTGCCTTGAGGCGCAAGCGCTTCGTACCGCATTCGGTTGCGCTTATTCGGTGCCTATTGGGGGATGCGGAGCGCATGGCCTGTGGCGAGGTGGTCGGGATCGGCGAGCCGGTCACGGTTTGCCTCCAGTATGGTTGGCCAACGGCCCGAGTCGCCGTAGAAACGCTGGGCGATGCCCCGCAGTGTGTCACCTGGCGCCACCGTGTACTCGGCGAATCCGTGGTAGGGGTCCAGGAGCGCCCGGCCGAAGGTGATCGGGACGACGACCTTGTGAATCTCCGCGCCATCGCCTTTAGGCGACAGCTCGAACACCTCGAGGGTACCCTGCGGCGTGACAGGGACGGCCCCGAGCGGGATGCCGGCCTGGAAGTTGCCCCAGATCCCCGTGCCCCCAACGTGCACCGCGACGCGGGCCAACTCCCTGCCGGTGGCATCACGGATGCGGGCGGTGATCATCCCCTCGAAGCCGGTGCCCACCCCCGCGACTTCGACCGGGTCGTCCACCAGATCGTCGGGCTGCGGCTGCCGGACCGCGATCGGCGCGAACTGCGCCTGGATGATTGCGTCAGCGAGGGGCAGGCCATCAGGATTCGCCTCCCAACTGAAACGTTGCGTGTTGAGGCGCTCCAGCAACCCGTTTGGCCCGTTGACCCACGAACGAGCGCCGTCAGTGAAGGCAGTGAAATTGTCGCGCTTGCGCCACACCAGCAAGCCTTTAGTGGTGTGCTGTTGCGCGTCGCCGTTTGCCGTGAACGTCTGGTTATCTGTACAGTCCCCGACGTCGGCAGGGTCAAGGCTGTGAAGTGTGGCAAATCCAAGGATGTACTGACAGGAACCAGCGGATTGGGCGAAGGCGGGCGTCGCCATCGCAAGCGGTAGCAGCAGTGCCAGGAGCGCGAGAAGTCGTCGGATCATCGCTCCCCCATCAAATATCGGATAGGAAAGCATAGCTGCCGCGCGGTGCCGGCCAGCGTGGGGTAGGACCGTTAGCGTTCAGGTTCGGTTAGGTTTCGCACTCGCCCCGCTTGTGTCACTCTGCCGACAACTGGTAGCCCGTTACCTCGGTGATTACGTCGGCGGGGATGCCGAGGACGGCCAGGCGGGCGGCGCGCTCCTGGCGTTCGGGGCGAAATTCTTCGAGCCGGTCCGGAAGGGGATGGTATTTCTGCCGGAGTGCATTGCCCTTCTCGTCGGAGTCGAAGAGCAATGACCAGCGGGCGGGCAAACGCGCGCCAGTGGCACGGATGCGGCCACGGAGAGCCTCCACGGTACAACCGAGTCGCACGGCGAGTTCAGTGTGGGACTCACCAGGTATCGCCGCACCAATAAATGCTCTGTACCCAGCCATAAGGAGATCCAAAGGTACAAACCGAGCCTGGCTAGGCGGTGTTGGCTGGAGGGGCAACATGTCCTTCTGGATACCGCGCTTGCCCATTTGCAGCACCGATATAGACCAGTCACGGACCGTTGGCGACCGCCGCCAACCTCGGTTGCAGACACCATGCCAACCGATCTGGCTTCGCACTTCGGAAGGCTTCCGATAGACGAGCAGGCCGCACAGCGGGCAAAGCGAGAAGGTACCAGCGAGATCCGCCATACGAACGCTCTGGTAGGTCCGTCCCGGCCTCGGCCGCTGCGCGGCTCGTTTCGACCCATCTCGAAGCAGTGCGACGCGAACCTGCCTCCCGACCGCGATGTCGCCGTTCCCAAGCTTGCACAGAAGATATTCCTCCCAAAGTGTGTCGATGACCGCCTTGGCAGCGACATCGCCAGCTTGAGCCGCACCGACGATGCCCAGCATGTCGTCCTTTGACAGGCGCAACTTCTTATCGCGCAACCACTCGACCAACTTGCCTTCTCCCGCTGTCACCACCTTGCCACGACGCCGGAGAATGTCGTCGGCCGCATCCGTGACTAGCTTGATTTGTCGACCGTTTTTTGCTTGCTGTGCCCTCCGAACGTCGGCGCAGGCGTCACAGCGAAGGTGTAGACGCTCGTCTTTGCCCTGGGTTGGTTGGAATTTACCAAGCTGAGCGCGCCTAATTTGCCGCTCCTTCCGACAGTCATCGCAAAAAAGCGTGACAAAGCCGTGGTGATAGCCGGCATGAATGCCGTCCCAGTAGGCCGCTACGTCTCGGGTCAACTCAGCAAGAACTGCCTCCGGAGTACCGGCCATCTGTCCGAGTTGTCGAATGGTCTGCGGGCGCGGAATGGCGCCTCCCTTAGCGCCGCTCGCCCATCCTTTGGTCAAACCGCCTGCGCGAGCTAAGTTGTGATAGCTACCATGCGTCTGCGCCAATTGGCCCACCCAATCTCGCGCATACTGTCCCGGCATTTGATCGGCCATACATTGTCTCCCTTTATGAAGTGGACGGCATGGAGATTGTACCATCGTGCAACCGTTATAGCGGTGAAAATTTGCGGGGAAAAGCTGCATTTCCCTCCTAAAGGCGGACGGGCAAGCGAGAATATCTCAACACCCCTCGTCAAGCCATCTACACGCCCCTTCCTCGCGGTCGCTCCACACCCCAAAAACGCGGATTCGCGAGATGCCGGATGCTGTCGTAGAAGCGGGCGTGCCCTCGACATCTCGCGCTCGCATGGAGGTAATCCGTGAGTTCCAATGCGATCCCGCGCGGTGGAGGTAGCCGCAAGGAAATCAACGGCCGGCGCAGTGAGGTTTGGACGCCCACTGCTGCGCCGGCCGCGCGACCCCACGTCGCCCGTCCCACCGAGTCTTTTACCCGAAGGGCGAGGCGCTATGGACAGGCAGCATAGCACGCTCCCCACACAACCGACCGGCGCTACTCAGAGAGAGAAGCCGTTGCTTTCGGTCCGGCAGGCTGCCGCCCTGGCCGGCCTGTCTCCGTCAATTGCTTACCAACTCGCTCGCGAAGGCCGCCTTCCAGGCCTGATAGTGATCCCTGGCCATCGCCTCCTGGTGCGGCGCCGTGTGCTGGAGGAATGGCTGGCAGGCGAAGACGCGGCGAACACTGACCCCGCCGCAGACGCACTCCGGGTTGTGGGAGGGCAGGCACGATGAACGGGCAACGCGTCCTCCAACCCGCCGGCTATTACGCCCCTCAGCCGGAATCGCCGGTGGGTCGGCTCTTGATTACCGTCACCGCTGACGGTGCGATTATCCACGCTGCCGGTCTCACCGAACGTGAAGGAACGGCATCACACGCCCTCGCTGAACACCTCTCACCACAACTCATTGCGCTCGACCAGGCCGCGCGAAAACTGGCAGGTGTCGCGTGAGTGACCGGCTGGACCTCAAGAACGCCATCATTGAACACTGCACACCACTCTGGCAGAACGGCGATGTGCGCGAGGTCCGCATCCTCGGGGCAGCGGATCGCAACAACCGCACCGATAGCGGCTATTTCGACTCGCTCGATACGCTGGCAGAGGCGGTCGCGGTTGGCCCGTACCTCACATCCAAAGTCTATGTGACCGTCAACCCGGTCAAACCGGAGCTCCTGGCGCGATCGGCGAACCATATGACCGCCTACGCCAAGCAGACGACAAGCGATCCAGACGTCCTCTGCCGGCGCTTCCTGCCGATGGACTTCGACCCATCGAGACTCGCCGGTATCAGCAGTACCGACGCTGAGCACGAAGCAGCCCTGCAAGCAGCCCGTGACGTGCGAGAGTGGTTGCGCGGCCAGGGCTGGCCCGACCCGATCCTCGCCGACAGTGGCAATGGTGCCCACCTGCTCTATGGCGTCGATCTGCCGAACGACACCGCCGGCAAGGATCTAGTCCAGCAGTGCCTCCAGGCCGTAGCAGCCTGGCTAGTCTCGCCGGGCGTCGTGTTCGATACCTCGGTGTTCAATGCCGCGCGCATTTGGAAGCTCTACGGCACGACGGCTAGGAAAGGTGATAGCACGCCGGAACGTCCGCACCGCCAGAGTCACATCCTGGAGGTCGGCGCATGATCCCCGTCACCCCCAAGCAACTTGCAGCCCTTGCCGCCACCGCACCAAAGGTAGTACAAGAGCCACCCTTCCGGCGTACTGCCGACTCCCACGGCTTCGATATCAGTCAGTGGCTAACCAAATACGACATCGCCGTCAAGCACAAAGCCTACTACGAGGGTGGCTACAAGTGGGTGCTGGAAGCCTGCCCATTCGATCCAGCCCACGGTCAGGACAGCGCCGTCTTCGAGGCCAGAGACGGGCGGCTCGGCTTCCGTTGCCTGCACAACGGCTGCAACGGTCGCAACTGGCACGATCTCCGGGAACTCTTTGAACCGAAGGCGCAGCGGAGCAAACGACAGCAGTCGCGCGCGAAAGCACCGGTCACTGCGCAGACGAATACGGCAGGAAGTGGCGATCTCCGTCCGAGTATCGACGTGGATGAGAAAGACCTGCCCGTTATCCGCGCCTCGGCCTGGGAGGCCTTGACAGCGGCCAACCGCCCGATCCCCCACCTCTTCCGACACGGCGGCCTCATTGCGCGCCTGACTCGGGACGATCACGGGACGCCAGTCCTCGGCTCCCTCGATGTGCCGTGCATGGTGCACGAGATGAGCAACGCGGCGCTGTGGGTGAAGATCGTGCAGACCAAGGAGGGCGAAGTCGAGATCCCGCAGCACCCGCCGGAGATCGTCGCCCGCGACCTGCGAGCCGATCCCAATCCGCCGCTGCCTGTCATTGTTCGCATCGTTCAGTCGCCGGTGTTCGCTCCAAATGGGTCACTCAGCGTCACGCCGGGCTATGACGCGGCAAGCCGGACCTACTTCGACGCGCCAGGCGGCTTCGCGCTCCCTGCGGTGCCGGAACGCCCAACGGCGGCGGAAGTCGCAGCCGCCCGCACGCTGATCGTCGGTGAACTGCTGGGCGACTTCCCCTTTGCAGAGCGGGCCGACCGGGCGAACGCCGTGGCGTTGCTGCTCTTGCCATTCACTCGGGACCTGATCGACGGTCCGACGCCGTTGCACCTGGTGGAGGCGCCGTCTCCCGGCAGTGGCAAGGGCTTGCTGGTCGACGCGCTCACTCGCATCGCCACCGGCCGCGCTCCGGGCATCATGACGCCGGCGCCTGACGATGCCGAATGGCGCAAGAAGATCACCAGCCACCTCCGCAACGCGCCGAGTTGCCTGCTGATCGACAATATCAGCAAGCCATTGGACTCGGACGCCCTGGCTGGCGCATTGACTGCGACGACCTGGGAGGACCGCCTCCTCGGCACCAACGACCAGTTGCGCGTGCCGGTCCGTTGCACGTGGATTGCCACTGGCAACAATCCGACCGTCAGCACGGACCTTGCGCGGCGCATCGTGCGTATCCGCCTCCAGCCACCGGTTGATCGGCCGTGGGAACGGGACGGGACCGAGTTCCGGCACCCGCACCTGGGAGCTTGGGTCATGGAGCAGCGGTCAGCGCTCCTGCATGCGTGTCTGCTGCTTGGGCAGGCGTGGATCGCCGCCGGGAAGCCGGTCGCCGATATCACGCTCGGGAGCTACGAATACTGGGCTGCCGTCATGGGCGGCATCCTTAACGTCGCCGGAATCGGCGGCTTCCTGGAGAATCGCCAAAGCTTCTATGAGGCAGCCGACGCGGAAGGAACGATCTGGCGCGCCTTCGTATCTACCTGGTGGGAAACATACCAAGACAAGCCGGTCGGCGTCGCGGAGTTGCGGTCGATTGCCGAAGCGACGGAAGGGATGTACCTCGGCAAGAGCGACCTTCTCCGTTCACAGCAGACCGCGCTGGGAAAGCAACTCATCAGATACCGTGATCGAGTTCTGGGTGACTACCGCATTGTCAGCGCTGGAACCCATCGCCGGGCGGCGGTGTGGCGTCTCCTCCCGACTGACGCGCGGCAAAACGGGCAACAGGCGGCGGTGGGTGTGAACCTCGTGAACCTGGGTGAACCTCCTGAATCCAACCTACGCACGCGGGATCATGATGCCCCTAACATGCGCGCGCGCGCGTTAGGGGATGCCCCTCCATGTATTTCTGGCACCGGACTGGGGAGGTTCACCCAGGTTCACGAGGTTCACCAAAACGGGCACGCGTCGCCGGTCGGTGACCGCACGAATGGCGCTGATCGCGCGCGTATCGTGGACTGGCAGCCAACGGGCGACGGATGGGAGAGGATACCGGCAGACACACCAGACGTGACCTACGCTTGTCCGCCAGGCCTGGACTATCGACTCAATGCCAATGCCGGGACGCGGGAAGCGCGCATACCGGTTGCCGTGGATGTGGGGGAGCTATGAGCGCATTGTTGGATACCCTCACCGCCGCCGGTATCACCTTGACCGTCAACGGCGATACGCTCCGGTACGCCGCACCGGCTGGCGCAATGACGCCGGCGCTCCGCCAGCAGATCGCCGAACAGAAGCCCGAACTCCTTGCCGAGCTGGCCAACAACGCAACACCCGAGCACCTCGCCGCCGGCGCTGTGCCCTTGTGGCTCTTCGATGCCGTCCACAGCGTCCTCCCAACCATACCGCCGCCGTCCAACCTCACCGCTGACGAAATCACCGCTGCCATCGCCCAATCCCACGCAGCCTACGAGGCCGAAGTCAAATGGTGGCGCGACCATCCACCTGCGGTGCGTGAGAGAGCGCCGTGGCGCCCCAATGCACCTTGCCATCGCTGCAATCGATTCGATTGGTACGTCGATGATGCCGGCAAGTGGCGCTGTGGCAACTGCACACCGCGTCCGGAAGGAGAGCCATCGTGAATGCATTGCAGCCAGCGAGCGGTACAGAAAGGAACTGTGGAGTGACTAGGACGATTGAGTACCTCGACTTTGCGCCAGTCCAGACTTTGGCTGACCTGGAAACCGCTTTCCGTGACGTAGCCGCCCGCTACGCCGGCTTGGACTCGCCACGGGGACGCGTTGATCTCGACGCACGCACCATCGAGGCAACGATCTACGACGGTTGCTACGGTCCGGCTGGCATCATCCTGGCGGTCAACGGCAGCCCGGCACGAGGCACGTTCCTGATACCCAGCGAGGCGCTAGAGGACAACGATTGGGCCATCATCGTCTATCTGGGAGTCGCCCAGCGGACAAAGACCCTGAGCGGCTACCGGAATGGGACCGACTACCGTATCGTCGTGGCCTACGCAAAAGCGCTGTGGACGGCGCAGACGCGGAGGTCGGCATGAACGACCGCTGCCCCATCTGTGGCCGGGTACTGCGCTCCTGGCAATCGTCGTGTGTCCGACCTGGCTGGCAGCGCCGCCGGTGCGTGGCCGGTCACGTGCAATGGCGAAAGGATTCAGCAGCGTGAGCGCTCTCCGATCACTCCGCAAACCGCATGCGCTGTCGCGCGTCTATCACCGGCCAACGGGTGACCAGCGGTGCAGCGTGCCCGGCTGTATTGCGCCGGCTGTCTGCACCGTGGCACTGGTCGACTTCTACGCCCCTGGCACGTATGGCCGCCAAGCGTGCTGGTTTTTCGAACAAGATCAGTATTGTCCGTACTTGTGCGAAAGCCACCTGAGCGACAATATGTATCGAGGTCGGCAGTGTGGTCCTCGGCAGGCGTCCGAATATCCGTGGACGAACATCCTGTGTGCAGCCGGGTGGTCTGAGTATCTGCCGCTCGAGGCGGCCATGGCGGGGAGGCGGCGATCGGCATGAGGTTGAAGAAAATCACGGTGCCCTACTTCTCTGGCCAACTCTGTAGCGTCAAAAGCTGCACCGCGCCTGCTGCCGTGGCTGTGGCGCTGGTGGACCGCGATACCTTCGGGGAGACCATTGCGATCCAGGACCCAAGTTGCCCGTACCTTTGTCACGTGCATCGCCAAGAAAACGAAGTGGGGCGCACTGGTACCGGGCCGGAGCGGCGCGTGGAGGACCAGTTCCCCTACACGAACCAGCACCGCCTGCCGGGCTGGGTCTCGTACCAGCCGCTTACGACGGCCGAGCCGATAAAGAGGCGGCGATGATCGCTGAGCCAGCACGGATACCATCACCGGTTACTACCGGCCAGATGGAGCGCCGCCGCGAACTCGCCGGCTACGTGCGTTCGACGCTCTTCCGAAGCCTGCCGAGCGGCGTGGACCCACTGCCGCTTTGCCTGCCGGTGCTCCGTCCGGCCATCCTCAGCGATCTCGACATCTACACGGCCGGCGTGGGCGCTGAGGATAGGCGCGTGTCCCGCTGGCGAGACAAGGTCGGCGACGCGGCCAAACTCGACTACGCCGACCCGACCGGCGAGCGTGCCACCCGGGCTGACGGTCGCCGGCGTTTCCTGGCGACGCAACTCCCCGGGCGCCCGCTCCTGCTCAAGCTTGAGCGTGTGACCGTCCTGGCGCTGCTGGATGGCCTCTCGGCGCGCGATCGGCAGATCGTCCAAGACCTGGCGACGCTGACGATGGACGAGCAACGGCGAGCGTATGGCGTCACGAGTCTGGACGCGGTGAAGTTCATGCGGCGGGAGGCGTTGGATCACCTGCTCGACGGACTGTACGCCTTCGTCGAGCGCCGGGCGTCCTAGGGCGTCCCCCTCGAAGCCTTACTTCTGAGGCTGGAGTTGGATCATCGTTTCGCCGCTATTGGTGCTTTGCAGCGTGTGCCCAAGTGCTTCGAGCGTCTGGAGCCATGGCTGCCCCGCTGCCTGGAAGGCCTCGGCTTGTGCTTTGTCTTCCCAGACGACAATTGCCGTGTTGATGCCGTTCTCCTCATCGGTGACGAGGTAGAAGCTCACAAATCCGGGGGCACGCTGCAGCTTGGGGAAGAATTCGCTCTGCGCGCGCTGGACGGTCTCTTGGATACGCTCGCGATTGATCTTCCGACGTTCGATCACGGTGTACACGGAGCACTCCTTTCTCATCGAACACGATTTCAACTCATGGCTGAGTCGCTCCACTATACCACAGAGGCGTGGGGAATACCATGGGCGTTGGTGAACGGGCGTTGGTGAACGTCTCGCGCCGATTCCTGGGGACACGTCCTATCCACCAAGATTCCCCAAACCTCCCCATTGCTCCCCTAGCACCAGAGGAGCAGGCGTTCTATAGTGACAGTGTGGACGTATCGACCTCCTGATAGACGGCTGAACGTCCCAGCAACGCCGCGCAGGAATGCCGGCGTTTTTTGTTGCCCGGAAGGAGGAACGATGGCCGCACTTTTACTCCGTGTGGAAGACGCTGCTGACCAGCTCGGGCTGTCGCGTAGCAAGTGTTACGACTTGATCGCGGACGGTACGCTGCCGAGCGTCCGGCTCGGCCCGCGCTGTGTGCGGGTGCCTGCTGCCTGGTTGGGGAAGTGGGTTGAGCAACACGAGCCGGCGCATCGTCAGGAGGACACGCATGCCCGATAAGCCAGTCAACGAGAGCACCGGCAATCCGACAGCAGCGGCGAAGGCCGCCTTCATTCGGGAGATGTTTGCCGGACAAGAAAACGCCGTGTTCAGTGCGGCCTTAGGTGATCCCATGGACGCGATAAAGCGTGCTGTGGAGGAGAGTCCTTCGTTCACGCCTCCCGAATTGTACTCCTTACCCGAGAGGTACGGAGACCGCCACCCGGCAGATATTCCCAGCGACCCGGACCAGGCCGCCGCCCAACTGGCGCGACTGCTCACCCGCGCAGACCCCGGCCAGCTTGCTACGGCACTCCGCCGTATCGCCGATGCCCTGGACGCACTCACGCCAACGAATGAAGACGAAGAGGAAGCCAACGATGACGAGCAATGAAGTGCAGCCGCTCCCGACCGGCCCGCGAATCACCGCTATCGCCGAGTGGGTGGACCTTCCAGCGGACAGTTACCCGGGCTTCCGCGTGCGGATTCGGAGCAACTTTCCGCAGCGTCTCGCCAACGAGATCGCTAGCGGCGATGCAGTGCGGGCTGTGACTGCGCTGCGTTCGATTGTGCTGGAGCACAACGGCTGGTGTGACGAAGACGGTGAGCCGTTGCCGCCGGCGACGGATGAGGGGTTCTGGGAACATCCTGGCCTGCCCACGCACCTGGCCGTCACCGTGCTCGGCCTGGTGAATCAGGCGGCGTCCACACCCCCAAACTTGGGGCGCCCGAGGAACGGGCGCTAAAGCTATGGCTGAAAACGGACGGAAAAGCCTATTCGCCGCCATGGGCCTACGTCCGGCGCTGGCTGGGGCAGCGTTGGGGAATCCCGCCCTGGGAGGTGGACGAGGTGCCGGCACGGGAGGTCGCGCTGGAACTGAAGCTCACGGCGATCGAGGCGGAGTGTCACCCCAAGGAAGGCAGGCAGGTGAGCAATGGCTGACGTGAACGTCCTCATCCGGGCTACCGACGAGGCGAGCGGCCCGCTCCGCAACGTCAGTGGCGCCCTGACCAGCCTGGGCGATACGGCGCACCACGCCGGCGGCATGTTGGGTGAGATGGCGTCCTCCCTTGCACAGGGCTTGCTGATCGGCGCCGGGTTCGCTGTGTTCAACGACCTGGCCGGGTCAATCGAGAATGTCGTGACCAGCGCCGGCAACTTCCAGCAGTCTCTGCAAAATGTCCAGAACAACACAACGATGACCACGACTGACGTTGCTGCCATGCATGACGCGGTGCTGACCCTCGCCAATGAGACCGGAGCCCCGCTCGACCAGCTGACGAGCGGCTTCCAGCACGTCATGAACATCACCGGCAGCACGGCTACCTCTTTAGACATCTTGCGCGTTGCGACTGACTCCGCCGTGAGCACGGGCGGCAATGCCTCCGACACCGCCAATGTGCTCGCCAACGCCATGCACGAATACGGCGTTGACACGCTGGCCGGGGCCGAAGCGACCGGCAAATTCACGTCGGTGTTGGATGCAGCGACCAGCTATATGGGTGTGTTCCACCTGGCTGCCGCCGAGGGCAATATGACCCTCGAACAGTTTTCCGAGTCCAGCGGCCGGGCTATCGGCGTGGCGGCGAACCTGGGTATTCCTGTCGAGCAGGTAGCAGCGGCGTTTACTGCCCTGACCAAACATGGTTTTGATGCGGCCGGCGCTGGTGTGCAAGTGACCGACATCATGACGCACATGATTAATCCAACGGCGGCGGCACGGAAGGAACTGGAGCGTGTTTCCACGCTCACCGGCGTCAACCTCGTCGCGGACTTCAGCGCGGCCGGCCTGCACGCGAAGGGCTTCACCGGCGTCATAGCTGATCTCCACGCAGCCTACCTCAAGATGGGATTATCGGAAGCCGAGGCCGAAGGCGAGACCATGAAGTTGGTCAACGCCCAGCGTGGCGGCCTCGGCATGGCCGCGTTGTTGGGCACCGCTGCCAGCGACTATGCCAGCATCCTGGGCGACGTATCGGATAAGAGCAAGATTGCGAACGTGACGAGTGACGCCCTGGCGCGCACGCAAGCGACACTTGCCGGACAGTGGAACATTCTCAAGGATCACATTCAGACGTCCAGCATTGAACTGGGCGAGCGCTTCTTGCCGGCGCTCACGGCAGCGGTGGGCTTTATTACTGGCAGCGGTCTGTCCGGCATCGCCAGCTTCGGCACGGTCATAGGGCAGACCTTCCTACCGGCGCTGCGGGCGGTGGGCGATGCCCTCAGCACGGCCTTCGGCGGCGTGAGCGGCGCCGGGATGGCAAGCGGACTGAAATCCCTGGCCGACACCCTGCAGAACGACGTGCTGCCACGCTTCAGCGCCTGGATCATCGTCACAGCACAGCAGTTGACGCCAGCTCTGACCGCCCTGGTGGGCTTCGTGCTACCAGCCTTGCAGCAGATCGGGGCCTTCATCCAAGGGACGGTACTGCCAGCCTGGGGGCAACTGCTGGATACGTTCGGCAAGATCGGCGCCGCCGTGCAGTCTGGGGTGGGCGCAGTAATTGGCGTGCTGGTCGGGGCGGAAGCGGCATGGCTCGGCAAACTGGCCGAATGGGGAGCGGCGCTGATCGGGTGGATCGCTCCCGCCATTCCGCCGCTCTTGACCGCGCTGGGGGGGCTGCTGAGCCAACTTGGTGCTTGGGTGAGTGGGACGGCGCTGCCGGCGATTCACAGCCAGCTCCAGGTATGGGCGGCGGAGTTCGGGCTGTGGGTGACGTACTCCCTGCCGCCGATGCTGACGAATCTCGGGACGCTGCTGGGCGCGTTCGACGACTGGGCCGGCGGCACGGCGCTACCCGCGATCCGCGCGCAACTGGCCTCCTGGAGCGTGGCCCTGGCGCAATGGGTGAATGATGCCTGGCCGATGCTCAAAGAGCGGCTGGGCGAGTTCTCCCAGCGCGTGGACGCATGGCTCGGTGACGCGCTCCCCGCGCTGGCGGGCTATCTCCTCCAGTGGGGGCAGGCGTTCATCACCTGGATCGTGCCCGCGACGATGGCCATGCGTGACAACCTGGGCCCAATGCTCGACAGCCTGGGCGGCTGGCTCGCCAATTCGGCGCTGCCGGCGATCCAGGAGAAGCTGGCGCAGTGGGGGCAGGCGTTCATTACCTGGGTGGCGCCAGAGATCCCGGTGCTCATCGTGGAGTTGGTCAAGCTGCTGGCCGAACTCAGCCTGTGGATAACCTTTGTCGCCCTGCCGACCATTGTTGAGAAGCTCCTGGAGTGGGGCGTTTCCTTCGTGGCGTGGGTGGCGCCGCGCATCCCCGAGGTACTGCTGGAGCTCGGGAAGCTGCTGCTGTCCCTCACCGACTGGGCGATTACGACAGCGGTCCCGGCGATGGTAGAGGCACTGTTCCATGTCGGCACGGCGATTGTCACCGGCATTATGGATGGACTGGCGCCACTCGGGCAGCAGCTGGACAGCGCCTTGCGGAGCGCCATCGACAGCATCCACATCGACATCGGACCCTTCCATCTGAGCGCCGCCGGCTTCAGCGTCGATAGCCCACCGCCGGTGACTGTCGTGACCAACGAGGTCCACAACATCATCAACAGTGTGAGTACCGCTGTGGCCGGTGCGGTGGGCGCCCGTGCGGCTGGTGGCCCGGTGACTGCCGGAATGCCCTACATCGTCGGCGAGCAAAGGCCAGAACTTTTCGTGCCACAGACGAACGGCTTCATCATGCCGAACGTGCCGAGCAGCGGAGGAGGAGGCAGCGGCTGGAGTGGCGGCGGAGACTTCCACGTGCATATGGGCGCCGGCAGCATCGTCATTCAAGGGCACGTGCTGACCGACCAGCAGCTCGTGGACACCGTGCACACCGGCTTGCTCAAGAAGCTCCGTAGCAATCCGTCATTGGGTTTGGCCGGCTACAGGGATCGTAACGGCATCGGCGGCCTGTGATGACGGGGCAGAACCACGGGAGCGATGTGTGGCGAGTCGAGACACCGGACGACCACTGGCCGCCAGTGGTGAGGCGCATGCTGCGCTGGGCAAAGGTCACCGACCTGGAGGTATTGCGCCTTTTCTACCGCCAGGTAGACGAGAAACCGACCTGCCCCATTTGCGGCGATGCCGACCGCCCTCGCGGGTATCTGGGCGTCTATCTCCCCGACCCCGTGCTGCGTCAGGCCGTCCTCGATCGCGGGATGGACCTGTTGTTGAACCTGCCGGCGGACCCGGCGGAGGCCTGGTTCCTGCCATGCAACCGTTGCGCGGCGCAGCTCTCGCCGACAGACCAGAAGGCGCTTTCCAATCGGCTCGGGCTGCTGGTACGCGGCACGCTCGATCGGAACTGAGAAAAGGAGACAACGAATGGCACTACGTGACCTCTTGACCCGGCCGATAGCGACACCGCACGATGAGGAACTGGCCGCACTGCGCCAGCAACTCGCGGCAGCAGATGCAGGACTTGCCGGCCTCGACGCGGAACAGCGGCGGCTACTGGATCAGATCGCCGCACGGGAACGGGTGCTCCATCGGGCCAGCGACGCCACGGCAGACCAGGAGCGGCGCAAAGAGGCGGAACGCCGAGCGGCTGCGCTAGCCGAGCACGCCGCAACCGGGAAGGCAGCCAAGGCCGCCTATACGGCATACCGGGCCGCTGGCATTGCCCTGTGGGCGCAACGGGAGCAACTGCAACAGGCACTCGACCGTCACGAGGCCGCCTGCCTCGCGGCTGGCCTCCCCACGCTCGCTACCGACTCCGCCGGCCTCGCACTGGGTACTGGTGACCTGCCGGACTTCCGCGAGTGGGGCAAGGTCTAGCGGTGGCCAGGGCGTGCAGTGTCTGTGTCCATCCCGATCGCCACGCCATCGACAAGGCCCTCGTCGCGGGGGAGAGCTGCGCCAGCGTTGCCGCGATTCACCGCGTTTCAAGCGATTCGATGGTGCGGCATCAGGCGAATCACGTCCCCAAACTGCTTGCCCAAGCGCGTGAATCGCGGGATAACGCGGCATGGCGGGCTGAGGAGTTGCAGGGGCAAGCGGAACGCCAGGAAACGACAGAGCGAGCACACGCCGTCGACGTCATGGAGGAACTGGAGCGTTGCTTCCATCGCGTCAACCTCCTGTTCGATGCCTGTGACCGCTGGCTGCGTGATGCCGACGACCCAACACGCTACGACCTCGGGCCACGGGCGAGCGACGTGGTGGTGACCTACCTGGACCGCTACGCGGATGGCTCCCTGCGGCCCCGGAAGGCGCCGCTGTCGCAGTTGCTCGCGCGACTGGACAGCGCGCTGACGCCAGACGGCCGGCCGCTGAAAGCCGAGATCGTGGAGATCAAGCACGCTGACCCGCGTGAACTGGTGCTCCGGACGGCGGCGCAACTCAAGGGGCAGACGGAGTTGCTCGCCAAGCTGCTGGGCGAGCTCGACGAGCGGCCCCAGGTCAACGTGCTGGTGATGCCGGAGTGGCTCACGCTGCGGACGCGCCTCTTGGCTGCGCTGCTACCGTATCCAGAGGCACGTCTGGCGCTGTCCGAGGCGCTCGATGCCGGCTAGCCTCGCCGCCGATTTACAGATGGCGCTCGATCCGGTGGCACTTGCCCGAGCCGCCAGCATCACCCCCGACCACTGGCAAGCACAGGTGCTCCGGTCCGACTCGTCGCGGCTCTTGCTCAATTGCAGTCGGCAGAGTGGCAAGAGCCTGACCGTGGCCACGCTGGCCGTGCATACCGCGCTCTACCTGCCCGACAGCCTGGTGCTGTTGCTCTCGCCGACACTGCGCCAGTCGCAGGAGTTGTTCAAGGACAAAGCCTTGCGGGTGTACCGGGCGCTGGGCAAGCCAGTCGAGGCCGAATCGGAATCGGCGCTGCAGCTCGCCTTGGAGAACGGCAGCCGCATCGTGAGCCTGCCCGGCAAGGAAGGCACCATACGCGGTTACAGCGGCGTTCGACTCCTGGCGATTGACGAAGCCGCCTGGGTGCCCAACGACCTCTACACCGCCTTGCGCCCCATGCTGGCCGTGTCACAGGGGCGCTTGATCGCTATGAGCACGCCCCACGGCACGCGGGGCTGGTGGTATGAAGCCTGGCGAAGCAAGGAACCATGGGAGCGCATCGAGGTGCCGGCAACCGCTTGCCCGCGCATCAGCCCGGCATTCCTGGCCGAGGAGGAACGCACGATGGGTCGCTGGTGGTACGAACAGGAATACCTGTGCCAGTTCAAGGATGCACAGTCGTCAGCATTCAGCCGAGCGGACATCGACCGCGCGTTCGGCAAGGAGATTGAAACATGGGACCTGTTGTCGGCATCGGCGTAGACCTGGGCCAGCGCCACGACCCGACCGCCCTGGTTGTGGCCGAAGTGTTCGCCTCCGACACGTGGGGAGCGGAAACGCGGTTCGTCGT
>DHIZ01000288.1:0-4159 GCA_002404055.1 Chloroflexi bacterium UBA4733 | reverse complement strand
GGCGTGCGAGCGCGCGGCTGCGAACGGCCACACCTCTACGTGGATGCAACGGGCGCCGTGCCGGCAGTGGATGCCCTGCGCGTCGTGCTCCGTGACATCCAATGCAGCCTGACCGCCGTCACCTTCACCTACGGTGACCGCTACGTGCTCAGCCAGGGCACCGCGAGCCTCGGTAAGGCGTTCCTCGTCAGTCGGCTGCAAGTGCTCTTCCAGACTGATCGGGTTGAACTTCCGCAGAGCAAGCCGGAGGCGGCGGCGATGGTGCGCGAGTTGCAGGACTACGAAATCCGCATCGACCCAAATGCGAACGAGCAGTACGGAGCGTTCTCGACCGGTGCCCACGACGACCTGGTGACCGCGCTTGGGCTGGCGACATTGGAACCGCCAGCCCAACCGAACGTGCGGTACATGAGCCTGGAAGACCACGAAGTCGGCCACTGGCGACGACTCGGATGGTAAGTGTCACCGAAGTGACTTGCGCAGTGGACGCAGTATCGCGGGCCGACACGGGCTTGGTTCAGCCCTGGACGACGACGTGCCAGGTGCACTCTGAGTTCATCTCCAGGTAAAGCGTGCCGCCCTGATGAAAGTGTTCGACGCCATTACCGCTGTTGTCGAGCTCATTGACGCCGGCATTTCGACTGAGACTCCCATCGGCTTTGAACACATACACCTGAAAGTTGCCTTTGGTGCCGAAGTCGCTGCAATCATAGGACCATATGAGGTCCCAGGCATTTCCGATGGTGAAGGACCTGGTGGTCTTGATGCCGCTGCCCGTCACGTCGAGTATCGTTCCAGCCGGTGCAGCGGTTGATATAGTTGGCAGTGGTGCGGTACTGAACACGCCGGAGGTATTCGCACAGAAAAAGGCGATGGGGTACATCGCGGCCTTCTGTTGTGCAGCGTCCTCCGCGTTTATTTTCAGCATCTGCGCGAGCGTAAATTGGATCTCAGATTCTGCCAGAATGCATGGAGCAGTCGGGCTGTTGATGCCCTTAAGAAAGGCTGCCTCCTCAGCCGCCGGCCACCGTCGGTCTGCCGGTACCAGATCGGCGAATGCTTCGACAGTGGGAATCGGCGCGGATGCGGTACGCGGCGCGGCGGTCGGGGCCACGTCAACTGGGTTCGGGGCGTTCTTTGTTAGATCAATGACGACTCGGTTCGTGGCGCCGCTCTGCGCGCCTTCAACCCAATACCAGTGTTTGCCGGGTGTGGTAACGACGTCCAAGGGCGTCGTGCGGTCATAATTGCCATTCGAATCAGCCTGACGTTCCCAGAAACAGGACGGGTCCGGCTCATTTGATACACAGACGCCGCCGTCGTAGGTAGTCATCTTGACGGTGAGCCGTTCGTTTGGACGAAACCCGGTAGCGTGGATCACGAAGTTTTTCCCATCGGAATTCGTAATAGCTAACCTTGGAGGCTCAGACGGTACTGCGCTCGTTGGTGCCGGTATGGCTGTTGAGTCCGGAGTCGGAGTTATTGGCGCTTGAGTAGCCACGATCAACGAAGCTACCTTTGCGCTCGGTGTGGGAGTTGCGGTTTCAATTGGGGCTACCAGCCCTCCTGCCGGTGCAGTAGGCGACGACGCAGCAACTGCGGGTGTCGCAGTCACCACAATAACCCACGGCGTTGCTGTCGCTTCCTTCGCCGTCGAAGACTGAGGATTCGTTGATGTAGCGGTCGTCCCACAGGCCACCAGTAACCAGGGACACAACACGACGAGTGCAAAGAGTCTACGGGACATCGGGTACTCCCATCACAGCCTATGCTCAGCAAGACACCAGGATGCTTCCCGGACGCCGGCAGCGCTGAACAGCGCCTCAGATTCCGACCCCATCCTGGTCAGGTACTGCCGGAGTCGCCGGCGTCTTGCGTGGTTTCCCCTTCGGCCACCCGACCGATGGCGGCGCCTGCTGCGCATAGGTGTCGACATCTTCAGTTCGAAGCATATACGCCTTGTCGATTCGGCGAACCGGCGTCAGTTTGCCGGCACGAATCAACTGCCGCACTCGGCCAGGAGTCATCCCTAGCCGTTCAGCCGCCTCATCAGTCGTCAGTAATTCCATGCAGGCAGTATAGGCTATTTTCGCACTTCGTCAATGATTGTACCGAAACCCCTTGACTCTATTACCGCAGTGTGCTACTATTACCGTAGTAGAGTAATAGATAGGGAGCACCCGCAATGACCACCGCCACACTTCCCAGCCGCACCAGCAGCCAGCAGTACACGGTCTGCCTGAATGACGACGGCAGCGCTACCTGCACGTGCGTTGCAGGGTCCTTCAACAAGCCCTGCTGGCACGTGAAGCTCCTCCGCGCCGAGGCCGAGCGCCGCAACGCTGGCGAGCTGGAGACCCTCAACGCGCAGATTGACGCGATGGGCGAGCGGATCAGCGAGTACGGCCACGTGATGCCGGTCGCAGCCTTCAGCGCCTTGCAGCGCCGCTACTGGACCGCCAGGGAGCGCCGGGCAGAGCTGATCGACATCCCGCTGCTGGGCTAGCCCACAGGCGTGCGGCTGGCCGGGAACACCACCCGGTCGGCACCGGCCAGACACCGGCAGGTGTTGCAACTGCAACACCTGGGCGTGACGGAGCAAGAGGAGAGGCAAGGATGAAGCAAACAACCATCGTGGCAGAGATGATCAACGGCACGTGCATCGTGGAGCACGTGGAGGCCTTCGCCGACTTCACCGGTATCGTGCTGGGCTTCCGCCGTGACAGCGAGTGCGTGCGGCTCACCTGGCACGAGACGCCGGAGCCGCCGGAGCCGGTGCTCTACGAGTCGGCGAGCTGCGCCCCGTGGAACCAGTCCACGGAGTTGGATGCAGAGCTGGCCGAGGCCGACTACCAGCGGTGGGCGCCGACGCCGGCAGCTACCCGCTACTGGCCGGAGTGGCTGGTACCGGCTGAGGTGGCGCGAGGCGTGCGGGAGCGGGAAGCCGCTCTACCGGCAAAGAGCCGGAGCGACCGGGTGTACCGGTGGCTGGCGTGAGAGACAGCAAGGGAGAGAGCAGATGACCGGTAAGCCAAAAGACGTTATCGCAGACCTCGTGCAAACGATGATCCTACCGAAGCTGGACGAAGACGGCCTAGCCTACAGCGGCCTGGAGCTGGCCCTGGAAGACGACGCTCTCCAGCAGTGGCGGCAAGCGGCGCGGGAGAGTGGCGCGTTGCACTGTGCCTACATTGGCCACCTGGACGATGACGGCCAGGCGCTGTACCGCGCCTACGAACTGCAGGAGAGCGCCCGGATTGACTATGCCGCCGGCTTTGCCATCCTGACGGCGCTGGACGCCCTCTTCGGCAGTGACGCCGTGCCTGAACACCGGCTAAGCGAAGCGTAAGGCGTGCGGGCCTCGACCGGGCAACCGGTCGGAGCCGCCGGCAAGGAGCCGGAAACCGCGTCGTGTGGCGCGGGGAGGCGTAAGCGCAGAGGAGAGACCATGACCATTCGACTTGGCGACCCGCAGAGCGTCAAACTGCCGGATACACCAATGTGGCGAGAGCGCGCGGACACCGCCGTGCATCTCCTGGCGCAGGACTTCGCACGGCAAGCCTGGAGTAATTCGCGCCAGTGCGGCGCCTGGCGCGATGCGCTGGAAGCGCTGCTGCTTCGGGTGGCTGCCTTGCCGGGCGGCGAGAAGCTGTCCATGGAGGTCGAAGCTTGCGTCAACGCGTTCGCCAATGAAGTCTCTGACCTGGCCGCGCAAGTCAGCGTGGAGGTGGCGCAACGCTTCCGCCCGGACGACCTGTGGCGAGAGATCGTGACGGGGTACGCCACGTGGCCCAACGACTGGGGCGACCCGCGACCGACCGACACGCCGAGGCCAGCGGTGCGCGTCAGCAAGACGGCGCCCAGTGCGCAGGATTCATAGGACAGAGGATTGAAAGGGAACTCGATGGAACACCAGATAACACTCGTTCCGGCGCCCCTGATCGACCTGCCTGCCGACCTGGCGGCGCTGGTTCGCCAGATGGCCTACGAGGGAGCGAAGGCCTACGCCGAAAACCAGGAGCGGGCTGCCGTGGCGTCCGGTGAGCGGCAGGAGGATATCCCCGTTGGCGAAGCCGTTGCGCGGTTCATGCGCGATCTCCGGGCGGGTAAGGCGTATCTCACCATGACCTCGTACCGGGCCTGTCTCTTATACACATCT
>DHIZ01000403.1:11122-29914 GCA_002404055.1 Chloroflexi bacterium UBA4733 | reverse complement strand
CCGGCTCGCACCGCTCGCCAGGTTTCGCCCAAGCCTGTCGGGGACTGCTGGTGAACCTCCTCTGGTCTGCCGGCTCACCCTACGCTGAAGCGTAGGGCTAACAACACCAAGCCTGCTGAAGCAGGCTGGACACCGTTTACGAGGTAGCTCCGTAGATATTACCCTCATTGTCGTGCCCGCTCGCGTGCTACAGTCTCCCTTCGGGAGCAAAAACACTATGAACGCAGCATCGGTTGCCGCCTGGCCGGTCCTCCGGCGCTATTCCGGCGCTCAGTTGCGCCGCATCGCCATGCCGCTGGGCGGTATCGGCACCGGCACGGTCTCGCTCGGCGGACGGGGCGACCTGCGCGATTGGGAGGTCGTCAACCGCCCGGCGAAGGGCTTTGTTCCGCGGCAGGCGTTCTTTGCGCTGCACGTCCGGCGGGCCGGTGGTGAGGCCGTGACCCGGCTGTTGGAAGGCCCGCTGGACAGCAGCCTCTACGAAGGGGCACGCGGCTCTAGCGCGCCCAACCATAGCCTGCCTCGCTTTCAGGGTTGCACGTTTGAAGCCGCCTACCCGCTCGGTCAGGTCCTCCTTACCGACCCCGGCGTGCCGCTGGACGTCCGGTTGCAAGCCTTCAACCCGCTAATCCCGGCCGACGCCGACCGCAGCGGCATCCCCGTTGCTGTCCTGCGTTTTGTGCTGGCGAACCGCGGGGACGCCACCGTCGAGGCCAGCGTCTGCGGCAGCTTGCAGAACTTTATCGGGACCGATGGCAGTTCCGGCGCGCCGAAGGCGAATCGGAACACCTTTCGCGCGATGCCGGACCTGCGCGGACTCTTCATGTCCTCGGACGGCGTCGCGGCAGAGGCGGAACAGTGGGGAACGCTGGCGCTGGTGATGCTGGGCGGCGAAGCTGTGACCTACCGCACCGCCTGGCCGGAGGGCAACTGGGGGGCCGGGCTGCTCGACTTCTGGGACGACTTCAGTGCGGACGGCGCCCTCGACGACCGCAGCGGTGGCGGCGATGCACCCATCGGCTCGCTGGCCGCGCAGGTCAGCGTGCCGCCGGGAGAGACGCGGTCGCTCACCTTCCTGCTCGCCTGGCACTTTCCGAACCGGCTGACCTGGACGCCGAGTTCCCCGTCCACGCCGGACGATCGCCTTGGCAACTACTACGCGACGCAGTACGCCGACGCCTGGGACGTGGCAGCGCGCACGGCCGCCGATCTGCCGGCCCTGGAGGCAAAAACGCTCGCCTTCGTGGGGGCCTTCTGTGCCAGCGATCTGCCGGAGGTCGTCAAAGAGGCTGCCCTCTTCAACCTCAGCACCCTGCGCACGCAGACCTGCTTCCGCACGGCCGATGGCCGCCTCTATGGCTGGGAAGGCTGCGACGACCGTAGCGGCTGCTGCCACGGCTCCTGCACGCACGTCTGGAACTACGAGCAGGCGACCGCCTTCCTGTTCGGCGACCTGGCGCGCAGCATGCGTGAGGTCGAGTTTCTGCACACCACGCGGGACGACGGCCATATGAGCTTCCGCGTCAACCTGCCGCTCACTCGCGCTCAGAGCTGGGGACTGGCGGCCGCCGACGGGCAGCTCGGCTGCCTGATGAAGCTCTACCGGGAGTGGCAGTTATCGGGCGATGAGGCCTGGCTGCGCCGCCTCTGGCCGCAGGCCCGCCGCGCGCTGGAGTTCTGCTGGCTGCCCGGCGGCTGGGATGCCGACCGCGACGGCGTCATGGAAGGTTGCCAGCACAACACGATGGACGTCGAGTACTACGGTCCCAACCCGCAGATGGGCGCCTGGTACCTCGGCGCGCTGCGCAGCATGGAAACACTGGCGCAGCGCCTGGGCGACACGGAGTTCGCCGCCGAGTGCCGGCGGCTCTTTCTCAGCGGCAGCGCCTGGCTCGATGCCCACCTCTTCAACGGCGAGTACTACGAGCACGAGATCCGCCCGGTGGCGGACCCAGCGACGATCCTGCCTGGCTTACGGCACGAGGCCATGGGGGCGCGTGACCCGCGTGACCCCGACCTGCAACTCGGCGCAGGCTGCCTGGTCGATCAGCTTGTCGGCCAATATATGGCCTGCGTCTGCGGGCTCGGCGACTTGCTCGATCCGACACATATTGACGCGACGCTCTCCAGCTTGCTGAAGTACAACTTCAAGACGACGCTACTCGGGCAGTTCAATCCCATGCGCAGCTACGCCCTGGGTACCGAAGCCGCCATGCTGATGGCGACCTATCCGCGGGGTCGTCGCCCCCGCCGACCCTTCCCCTACTTTGCCGAAGCCATGACGGGCTTCGAGTATTCAGTGGCCGTCCACCTGCTCTACGAGGGCCGCACGGCCGAAGGGCTGCGACTCATCCAGGCGATTCGTGATCGCTACGACGGGGAGAAGCGCAGCCCCTTCGACGAAGCGGAATGCGGCCACCACTATGCCCGGGCGATGGCAAGCTGGGGAGCGGTGTTGGCGCTGAGCGGCTTCCACTATTCGGCCGACGTGTACCTGCTCTGCTTCGGTGCCGCCAGTCAGCCCGCGCAGGTCTTCTGGTCGAACGGCTATGCCTGGGGAACCTGCCAGCAGCAGCCGGGAGGCGGAGATATCAATGTAGATCTCACGGTGTTGCACGGCTCCTTGACGATCCGCCGGCTGACGCTGGATGGGTTTGGCGCTGTCGAAACAGCCGTACCGCAGACGATTGGCGAGGGAGAGGTTGCGAGGTTTGTGGTTCGACGTGAAAATAGCGTGTGATCATCGGGAACAGTCGGCGTCATGTCACCCGCTCGTTTACGGGCGGGTGGCGTAGAGGAGCATCTGATGCAACAAGTGAACCGTCTGATTCAATCCCGTAAGCAAACTCTGGCCCGCCGCGGCCTCTTGCACCTGCTCGCGAGCCTGATGGCGGCCGTGCCGCTGGCTGCCTGCGCTGGGGCAAGTGGCAGCGCGACCAGTGCCGGTACTGCCGTCACCACCGGCGTCGCCAGCAGTGCTACCAGTAGCGCCAGCAGCGCGGTCGGGGCCGCGACGACAAGCGCGACAGCCCGGAGCGCTGCCACGACCAGCGCCGCCAGCTCCGCTGCAGCCGCCGCCCCAACGGGTACGGGAACAAAAATTACCTTCCTCTCGCGTGGCAGTCTCCAATACCAGGCGGTGTTCAAACAGAGCATCGCCAACTTCCAGCAGCAGCATCCCGACATTACCGTGGAGAACCAGCCGGTAGCAGCGAGCGCCAACTTCGACCAGAAGCTGGAGTCGCTGCTGGCCGGCAGCGTTGCGCCGGACGTCTTCTTCGGCGCGGCCGCCACATTTCTGGTCTACCCGACAAAAGGCGCCACCATCGCGCTGGATAGTTACGCGGCCAGGGGCGTCGATTTCAAAGCCTCCGACTACTACCCCTACTGGCTGAAGACCATGCAGTGGCAGGGCAAGCTGGTCGCTTTGCCCTACGACCCGGATATGGTCGTGCTCTACTACAATAAGACGCTCTTCGACAAGGCTGGCCTCGCCTACCCCGACGCCAAGACGGCGCTGACCTGGGATCAACTGCTGACGCTGGCCCAGCAACTCACCGTAGACAACAAAGGCAACCGCGGTTCGGCCGTTGATCCCAGCCAGGTGGTGCAATACGGGCTGGACTCCTTCAGCCCTCGCATGTGGTGGCATCTGCCCCGCGAGCACGGCATCGACGTGTTCAACAGCGATCTCAGCAAGACGACGCTCGACCAACCGGGAGCCGTCGACGGCTTGCAAACGCTGGTGGACCTCAGCGCCAAGTATCACGTCGTGCCGACGGCCGGCACGACGAAAGGCCCGGCCATCAACTTCCAGAGCGACAACCTGACGATGGCCCTCAACGGCGGCTGGCAGCGCGGCCTCTACCTGGAACAGGTAAAAAGCGCCTGGGACATTGCGCCCATGCCCCAGGTGCAGGGGAAGCCGCCGGTCGGCATGGGCTGGGCCTCTGGCCTGATGATCCCCAAGCAGAGCAAAAATGCCGACCAGGGCTGGCAGTTCCTGGCCTACCTGGCCGGCCAAGCGGGGCAGCAACTGCTGCTGAAAGAGGGGATCAGCCAGCCCATGCTCACCAGCATGGCCGGCGACCCGGTCTACACGTCTCCGGCGGAGCCTTCCCACAAAGAGGTGCTGCTCAACGAAGTGACGGCCGGCGATCCGCCGCCCTATATCCCTGCCTACATGGACATCCAGACCGTCGTGCAGACCGACCTGCTCAACACCACGCTCAGCGGCAAACAGAACCTGCAAACGGCCATCGCCACGGCGGTACCCAAGATCGACGCGCTGCTCGCGCAGTACAAGCAGCAGTTCGGGGAGTAAAGGCGATCCGGTCCGCCACGCACGGGAAAGACCCGGTCAGGGCAGCAGGTACTGGGTCAGGGCATCCCGCGCCGGATCGAAGGCGGGGACATAGTCCCAGAGCGTCCCATTGCGCGCCATGGCGTCCTTGATCAGCTTGCGCCGGCGCAAGCTTTGGCGAACGTCCGCCTCGATCTCTTCCAGGGAAAACCGGGCAAGTATCGCCCGGCGCAACGACTCCTCCACCTGCCGGTGGCTCGGCTCGCCGGCCAGATTGTGCCACTCGCCGGGATCGGATTCCAGGTCGAACAACTGCGCCGCCTGCCCGGTTGGGGACACGTATTTGTGCGGTCCTCGCCGCACCATGAAGCACAGGGCGGCCACGTCCTCCACGTGCATCTCCGCGAAGACCGTGCGCGGCGCAGTGTCACTGCCGTCGATCAAGCCCAGGAGGCTCGTCCCATCGATGGGCAGCCGTTGGCCCTGCCCCACGCCGGCCACGTCCAGTAACGTCGGCAACAGATCGACCAGCGACACCGGTTCGCGGCAGACGGTGCGGGCGTACACGTCGCCGGGCCAGCGCAGGATCAAGGGCACGCGGGCCGAATATTCGTAGAAGCTGCGCTTCTGCACCATGCCCTTCTCCCCGAGCATGTCGCCGTGATCGCTGGCGAACACGACCACCGTGTTCTCCCAGAGGTCGTTCGCTTGCAGTGTGGCGACGAGCTCGCCGACTTTGCGATCGATGTAGGTGATCAGAGCGTAGTAGGCACGGCGGACGCGCCGAAGGCTGTCCGGGTCGCGCAGCTCCGGGTAGCGCTGCACGCCGTGGTTGGCGTTGAGCCAGCGGTCCATGGCGCTGTAGGTCGCCTCCAGGTTGTCTGGAAACGACGGAACCTCGATTTCTGCCCCGGCGTACAGGTCCCACAGGTCCTGTGGTGGCCAGAACGGGTCATGCGGGTGGTGATAGGAGACGCACAGGAAGAAGGGCGGCGCGACGTCTGCCCCGCGCTGCAGCCGCTCCCGGCGCTGCGCCGCGACAGCGCGCAGATAGGCCAGGCCGCGAAAGTGCGCCTCTTCGTCGTAGGCCAGGTGATGATGCCAGCGGTCGACGTGCACGCCCGAGCCGGTGTAGCTGCGCGCGTGGTTGCCCTTCCCCTTGCTCGGGTCGAAGGCCGCGGGATCGCGCTCGAGCGCCCATGGGGCTCGGTTGTCCACCCAGGTGAATTCCTCCGGATAGATGTCGGTGGTCAAGCGGCGGCGGAACCCGTGCAACTGGTCCGGGCCGACGAAGTGCATCTTGCCGGAGAGCACGGTGTCGTAGCCGGCGTTGGTCAGGTAGTGGGCGACCGTGGGGAGGTCGGCAGCGAAGAGCGCGGCGTTGTCGTAGACCCGGTTGGTTGAGCTATAGGTCCCGGTCAGCAAGCAGGCGCGGGCCGGCGCGCACACCGGGCACGGCGAGTAGGCAGCATCGAAGCGCACGCCGTGCTCCGCCAGAGCAGTGAGGGCCGGCGTCTGCACGACGGGATGCCCATAGGCCCCACAAAGCATCGGAATAAGCTGATCGGCCATAATCAAGAGGATGTTCGGCCCTGGCTGCGCTGTGCTCACCGTGCTGCTCCTCGAGGTTAAGCGGTTGGGACGCCCATGGCGCCGCCGGGCCATATTATCATTACTTCGGCACGATTAGCCGTTGGCGAGGAGAACAACGATATGGATAAATTACCTGGCAAGGTGGCGATCGTCACGGGCGGCAGCCGCTCGACCGGGCGCGCCATCGCTCGCGCGCTGCTCACCGCCGGACTGCGCGTGGCCATCTGCGCTCGCGATGAGGCGCGATTGGCGGAGGCTGCGGAGGAACTGGGCCGGCTCGGGTCGGTGCTCGCCGTGCGCGCCGACGTTGGCGACGAAGCGGATGTTCGCCGCCTGGTCGCGGCAACGGAACAGGAGTTCGGCGGCGTCGACGTCCTGATCAACAACGCCGCGGCAGGCGGCGGCGGACGGACCGAGGAATGTGACCCGGCGCGCTGGGACCTGGTGATGGCGACGAACGTGCGCGGGCCGTTCTTGCTGGCCAAACATGTCGTGCCCAGCATGCGCAAGCGGGGCGGCGGCAACATCATCAGCATCGGCTCCGGCGCCGGGAAGCAGGGCTACGCGGGAATGCCGGCCTACTGCGCCTCCAAGTTCGCGCTGCTTGGCTTCTCGCAGTCCCTGGCGCTGGAGGTGGGGGAGGACAACATCAAGGTGGCAGTCCTCAATCCGGGCAGCATCGCCAGCGAGTTGGGTCTGTCCACCGGCCAGCCGCACCGGCCGTCCGGCAAATACCTGCTGCCCACGGACGTTGCCGAAGCGGTGCTCATCCTCCTGCGCCAGGGTCCGCACGCCTGGACGCAGGAAATGAACCTATGGCCATTCCGAGGCGACTGAGCACCGTGTAACAGGTGAAGGGCGCGTGGCCGAGTTGGGCGAGCTGCTGTCGCCTACCCGGCCGCGCGTGCCGCCGCCGCCTCGTAGCCATCCAGCCAGCGGGCGTTGGCCGTGAACAGTTCGTCCACCATCTGCTGGATGTCGTCGATGGCGACGCTGGCCGAGGTCAACGGGTCCACGGCGCAGGCCTGGAACACGGCGGCGCGGTCGCGCTGCAGGAAGCCCTCGGCTGCCAACTCGTGGACGTTGACGTTGGTGCGGTTGACGGCGGCTAACTGCGGCGGCAGATCACCGACGGCGCAGGGATGCAGCCCCATGTTGTCCACCAGGATCGGCACTTCGACGCTGCAGTCGGGCGGCAGGTTGGTGATCAGGCCGCTGTTCGGCACATTGCCGTTGAAACGGAAGGGCGCGTTGGCCTCGATGGCGTGGATGATGTAGGAGCAGTATTCCCGACTACGGCTGAAGTCGATCGGCGTCTGCCCGGCGATCTGCTGGCGCGCCTGGTCCCACATGGCGGCGCGGCGCGCCTGGGCGGATGGCGCCGCGCTGCCGGTCGCAGGTCCCGGCGTGTAGCGTTGGCGGTCGGCCTCGGTGCGCCGGAACCAGGGCACGTATTCGCTCATGTGCCGCGAGGATTCGGTGACGAAGTAGCCGAAGTGGCGCAGCATGGCGAAGCGCACGCGATCCTGCTCGTAGATCGCCGGCTGCTCCATGGCGGCGCGCAAGCGCGGGTAGAGATCTTCGCCGCGATAGCTGTGGTGGCGGAGTTGCAGGAACCAGGCCTGGTGGTTGATGCCGGCGACCCAGTAGGCCAGTTCCTCGTATGGGACGCCGATGTAGCCGGCCAGTTGCTCCGAGGTGTGCTGGATGCTGTGGCAGAGGCCGACGTTGCGCAGGCCGGGCAGGGCCCGGTTGATCGTGCGCATGATCATGTTCATCGGGTTGACGTAGTTCAGCCAGAGCGCCTGCGGGCAGAGCCGTTGCATATCCTGGCCGATCTCCAGCATGGCCGGCATCGTGCGCAGGTAGCGGAAGACGCCGCCCACGCCCAGCGTGTCGGCCACCGTCTGGTGCAGCCCGTAGCGCTCCGGAATGGTCACCTCCGGACGATCGGCGCCGTACTGGAAACCGACGGCGATGGTGGTGATGACGTAGTCGGCGCCTTCCAGCGCCGTGGCGCGATCCGTCGTCGCCTGCACGCGCGCGCCTACGCCTTTGTCGGCGATCATCTTCCTGGTGAGGGCGTGGATCAGTTCCAGCCGCTCTGGATCGATGTCCATGAGCGCGAACTCGCTCTCCTGCAGTTCCGGCCAGCTCAGGATGTCCGTGAGCAGCCGCCGCGCGAAGGTTCCGCTGCCCGCGCCTATCAATGTGATCTTTGCCATGCCATCCTCCGAAGTCGTTGATGCCTCTTCAGCGCCAGGACCATATCTTTGTCCATGTGAGGGGGTCTGTCAATCGGCCCTGCCTTCTACCGAAACAATACCTCCGCCACCTCCCGCAGGAAGTTCTTGCCCATCAACTTGTAGCCGTCGGCGCTGGGGTTGTGCTGCTCGCTGCTCAGTTTGCTGCTGGTCGTGCGCTGGCGAGCGACACCCGAACGCCACGTCCGCCGGCGGCAAGTCGTCCTGGCGCTGGTGACGGCGGCGGCCTTGCTCAGTTGGTACCTTCAACTGTTCGTGCTGGTACTGGAGGCGCTGCTGTGCTGGCGAGGGCGGCAACGGTCTGGAGACCATCCGGCGGCTACGTCGGCTGGCATTGGGTCGCGTGGTCTGGTGGCTCTGGCCGGTGGAGTCCTGCTGGCAGCGCCGTTGTATGCCTTTGTGCTGCCCGGTCTGCTGGCCAAGATGCGGCAGGGCATCACCGTGACGGAAGGCACGCCGGTGCTGCCGTCTGCCGCGACAGTGCTGGCGGGGCTGGCGCAGGCCCTGATGGGACAGCCCGGCGGGCTGGCTACCGACGGTCGCTTTGCTTGGCGGCGGGGTGGCGCTCCTCCTTGGCGTGTGGTGCTGTGCCTTTGGCAACGGTAACGGCGAGCAGGGGCAACGCGATCGTCTGTTGCAGCGGCGGGTGCTGCTGCCCGGCCTGTTTCTGGGCACACTGGAAGTCGCCACGATCCTGGCGCGCTGGCAGCACCCCGATGCGGCCGGTCGTTACCTGCTGGGCGTCCTGCCCTTCGCCGTCGCCTTGCAGGCGCTGGCCCTCACGGCGCGTTCTCGGAGCCTCCGCGTCATCGCAACGCTGGGGATCGGTCTGTCGCTCTGTGGTCAGCTCGTGTGGTTCGGCAACTTGCTGGCGATCCCGCCACACGATTACGAGCACGACAGCGAATCGAACTTCCTGCTGGCGCACCTGCAACCGGGCGACGGCCTGCTCTTTGCCGACCATGGCCAGCGCGGCCAGTTTCTGCTGAATCGCCGCTTTGGCGGCGTCTATCCAACGGCCATAGTCCAGACCAGCGGTGACGCCTACCTTGGCGACACGGCGGCGCAGGCGGCGCAGCAGGTGGCGACGCTGCTGCCGCAGGCGCGTCGCATCTGGTATATGAACACGGCGGAGCGTCCCGGCCGGCCTCGGCTGGGGCAGGAAGCGCTGGCGGCCCGTGCCTTCGTCGTGTCCCAGGCGCGGGCAGGCGATAGCGACCTCCCGCTCTTCCTCACCGGTCAACCGGACACGCGCCGTACCCTGAATGCGCCGTTCGGCGGCGCCGTGACACTGCTGTCCGCCGAGTTCACCGCGCGACTGAGCCCGTCCGGTGGCCTGAGTGTCCGTCTGAACTGGCGCGATGACCGGCCAATGGCAGGACCCTACAGCGTCTTCGTCCACCTCGACGCCGCCGACGGCCGCCTGCTGGCGCAGCACGACGGCGTCCCGGCAGCCGGCCTGCGCCCGACCGAGCACTGGCAGCCCGGCGAGGTGATCGATGATCGCCACGGCCTCATCGTCCCTGCTGACCTCCCGCCGGGCAGCTATCTGCTGCATGCCGGCATCTACCAGGTGGGGGGCAACCGGCTGGCCCTGCCGGATGGCAGCAACCGGGTGCTACTGGGTACGGTGCAGGTGGGCGGCTGACCCGGCCAAGCTAGAGCAAGCTGCCCGTCACGCTTGCCCCACGAGGTCTCCCACCGACGCCACACCATTGGCATGCATGTATGCCAGCAGGCCACGGTTGATCGACCGCACAACTGCTGGCCCCTGGTAGATCATGCCGGTGTACAGTTGCAGCAGGGAGGCGCCGGCGCGCAGCTTCTCTATCGCATCCGCCGCAGAGGCGATGCCGCCGACGCCGATGATCGGCAGGCGTCCTTCGCTGCGCTGGTAGATCGCGCGGATGACCTGCGTCGAGCGGTCGCGCAGCGGTTGCCCGCTCAGCCCGCCCGCCTCCTGCTTGGCTGCACCAACCAGGGATGCCGGGCGGGCGAGGGTCGTATTGGCAGCGATGATCCCGGCGACCGGGTGAGCCAGCGCCACCTGCAAGACGGCATCGAGTTGGTCATCGCTGAGGTCCGGGGCAATCTTGAGTAGTACCGGCGTTGCCGGCAGCGTGCGCGCTTGCATTGCAAAAACGGCTTGCAGCAGCTCTTCCAGCGCCGGAGCGGCTTGCAAGGCGCGCAGGCCCTGGGTGTTGGGCGAGGAGACGTTGATGGTCAGGTAGTCGGCGTGTGGCGCCAGGTGCGCCAGGGCCGCCAGATAGTCGGCGGTTGCTGCACCAGCTTCCACGCTGGCCACATTGGGGCCGACGTTGACGCCGAGCACGTAGCGCCGATTTGCGTATGCACGGAGGCGCGTCGCGACGTCCGTCATGCCCTCACTGGGAAAACCCAGGCGGTTGATCAGCGCCGCGTCCTCCGGCAGGCGGAAGATGCGCGGGCGCGGCCTGCCGGGCTGGGGACGCGGCGTAGCGGTGCCGACCTCGATATGGCCAAAGCCGAGCGCCGCCAACGCGGTTGGTGCAGTGCCGTTCTTGTCGAAGCCGGCCGCCAGGCCCAACGGGTTGGCGAACTCCCGGCCGAAGCAGGTGACACGCAGGCGTGGATCGTCCACCTGGTAGTGGCGTCGCAGCAGCGCCAAGAGCAGCGGTTGTGCCTGCACAGCGCGTAGGAGCGCCAGGGTGTGGTGATGCACGGCCTCGGCATCCAGGCGCTTGAGCGCCGGCAGGGCAAACCGCCGGTACAGCGTCGTTCCCATCACCGCTCCGCCCGTTGTCCCCGAACCCACGCGAGCGGGCTTCCAGCGGTATAGTATGACTGGTAGGGTAGCCGATTGCGTGATGCCATGATTCAACAACTGCGCGGAACGACCGATCTCGATCATGTGCTGCACATCGTCGTGCAGGCCGCCCACCGCCGCGTCGGCCACCTGCTGAGTTGGGGCTTCAGCCCGGAGCACCCCGAGGTGCGCGACGCGCGCATCATGTTCGAGATGCAGCAACACGTCTTCAAAGTCCACCTGCAAGCGCAACGTACCAAGCGTGGACATGGCCGACCGGAAGAGTCCTGAGGTGGTCGGGGGGCGCACGGCGTTTCGGCTGCGTCGGGTTGCGGCCGGTTACCCAGTCTGAGCGACGAGAAAGGGAATGACGATGCGCAATAGCACGTTGGCGCTGTTACGGGCCGGGCAGCCGGCTATCGGCACCTGGATGACCCTGGCCAGCCCGCTGGCCGGCGAGATGCTGGCCCACAGCGGGTTCGACTTTCTTGTCGTGGACACTGAACACTCGCCGACCGATACCGAGACGGTGGTGCAGATGCTCCAGGCGATGAATGGGCAGCCGGTCTCGCCGATCGTGCGCGTGGTCTGGAACGATGGCGGGCTGATCAAGCGCGCCCTGGATAGCGGCGCGCACGGCGTAGTGGTGCCGATGGTCAACACCGTGGAAGAGGCGCGCCAGGCCGTCGCCGCCTGCCGCTACCCGCCTCAGGGGGTACGCAGCGTCGGCGGCGCGCGGCCGCCTTTCAGCTTCGGTGTCAGCCGGGTCGAATACCTGGCGGAGGCCAATCGGGAGATCATGCTGGCGGTGCAAATCGAGCACATCGATGCCGTGGCACATGTCGAGGCGATTGCGGCGGTCGAAGGCGTCGACAGCGTTTTCGTCGGCCCCAACGATCTCTGCGCCTCCATGGGCTTGCCACCATTGTTGGAGCCGGACGAGCCGGCCTTCGAGGAGGCGCTGGCCAAGGTGGTGCGCGCCGCCAACACGCAGGGCAAGGCCGCCGGTATCCTCGTCGGCACGCTCGCCACCGGTCTGAAACGCCTCCAGCAAGGGTTCCGCTTCGTCGCCATCGGCACCGACGCCGGCATCCTCACATCAGGAGCACAGGCTATCGTGCAAGGTGTACGCCGAGGGACCTCACCCGCTCGCTGAGGTCCCCCAATTCTCCGTTACACTATAGGCATGATGGCGGCGTCTGGATCGGGCAGGCCGAGCGCTACGCCCATCAGAGGAGGACATCATTATGTCGAACACGGCGTCGGGCAACCCTTTGCGCCTGCTGGAAGCGCAGGGACAGAGCGTTTGGCAGGACAACATTACGCGCGGCCAACTGCAAACCGGCAGCCTGAAGGCGCTCGTAGAGGCGGACGGGGTGAGTGGCGTCACTTCCAACCCCTCCATCTTCGAGAAGGCTATCGGCGGTTCGGCGGAGTACGACGACGCCATCCGTCAGATGGTGCGCGCCGGCAAAGATACTGCCACGATCCTGGACACGGTGATGGCCGACGACGTCCGCGCGACTGCCGATGTGTTGCGCCCGGTCTGGGAGCGCAGCGGGCACCGCGACGGCTTCGTCAGCATCGAAGTGGCTGCCAACCTGGCCCGCGATACCCAGAACACCCTTTCCGAAGCGCGGCGGCTCTGGAAGCTCGTCGGGCGCCCCAACCTGATGGTGAAGATTCCCGGCACCGCCGAAGGGGTTCCCGCGGTCAAGCAGTGCCTGAGTGAAGGCATCAACATCAACATCACCCTGCTCTTCTCTATCGCGCACTACGAGGCGGTCGCCCAGGCCTTCATCGAAGCAGTCGAAGCGCGTGTTGCCGCCGGTCAGCCGGTGGCGGACCTGGCGGCGGTGGCCAGCTTCTTCGTCAGCCGGGTTGACACCATCGCCGACAAAGCGATCGCCGCCAAACTGCAAAACACGACCGACGCGGCAACCAGGAGGAAGCTGGAGGGGCTCGTCGGCCAGGTCGCAGTTGCTAACGCCAAGCTCGCCTACGCCCGCTTTGAAGAGCTGTTCGGCGCCGGCAACGCGCGCTTTGCCCGCCTGGCTGCTGCCGGAGCGCAGGTGCAGCGGCCCTTGTGGGCCAGCACCAGCATGAAGGACCCCAAGCGGCGCGACACGCTCTACGTGGAGGAGTTGATCGCTCCCCACACCGTCAACACAGTACCGCCAGCGACGATAGACGCTTTCCGCGACCACGGCCTGGTGCGCGGCGCCACCGCTACGGAGGACCTGGATGCCGCCCGTCACATCGTCCAGACGCTGCAGGAAGTGGGCATCAGCCTGAACGACCTGACCGATCAACTGGAAGAAGAGGGCATCAAGCAGTTCAAGGATGCCTTCGACCGGTTGACCGAGGAGACCGCGAAAAAGGTCAGTGAACTACGCTCCCAGGAGAAGCAGCCTGTGGCTTGACTTTCTGCCGGTATAGTAGGGTGCTGGAGTGTCGGCGTCCCGCCTAATACGGTTTAGTTAGCGACGTGGGGCGGCAGACCGCAGTCGCCGCCTTGTGTACCCCCTCACGCCGGCCGTTCGATCCGCCAGGGTTCGACGCGGTTGCACGCCGGCTGGCTGAGGATGTTCTTGGCTGAGCGTTCCGGCTGTTCGTAGCGAGCGAAGTGGTCCTCCAGCCAGGCATCCAGGCTCCTGACGATGGCGACCAGCGATGGGTCGCCGATGCGGTTCCGGCGCTCGCGGGGATCTTCGATCAGGTCGTATAGCTCGTCGGGATAGACACCGGCATGTGGGGCGTAGTGGCGGACCAGCTTGTAGCGCTCCGTGCGTAGCATGCGGGCGTTGCCGTACTCGCAGAACTGCTCGTTACGCCATTCCGTTTGCTGCCCTTCTAACAGCGGTAGGTAGCTGTGGCCGGCGTACCGGCGTTCGACGGCGAAGGCTGGGTCGAGCCGGCATTGCGCGGCGTCCAGCAGCGTCTGGAAGCGGTCGAGGTGATCGACCGGTTCCTCGCGGACCTGACCGGCTGGGAAGTGGCCCGGCCAACTCAGCAGCGCGGGGATGCGGATCGACTCTTCGTAGAAATTCTGCGGCACCGTGGCGTTGCCCTTGGTGTAGAGGCCGTGCTGACCGTTCATGTGACCGTGGTCAGCGGTGTAGACGACGAGCGTGTTGGCCAGTTCGCCGCGCCCTTCCAAATCGTCCAGCAGCGCGCCGATCTGCTCGTCGATCATTGTGACAGCGGCGTAATACTGCGCCAGGCGCTCCAACCGCTCCTCCGGCTCCCGCGGCGCGAGCATACGGGCCCAGCCGCGGCTCGTGTCAGGGTCTTCCAGCGGCATGTCGGTGATGCCGGCCTGGCGATAGGCGGAGACAAGGCGGTCCAGATGGTCGGCAAAGGGTGAATGGGTGTCGACGTAGCCGACGAACAGGAAGAACGGCTTGCTGCGCTCGCGTTCGCGCAGGAAGCGCAGCGCCTTGCCGGTGAGAAACGGTGTCTGGTAGCCCTCGTGGACGACCGGCGTGCCGTTCTCCACGAAGCGCTGCGTGCCGCGGTGGGGACGCTGGTTGGCCTGGTAGCTGATCCAGTAGTCGAAGCCGGGCGGCGTCAGCCAGCTCCGCCCACAGTGCCATTTGCCGACGAGTGCCGTCTGGTAGCCCGCCCCCTGCAACAGTTGGGGCAACGTGGTCTCGCCGGCCAGCCAGTCCATCTCCGGCGTGTCGACTTCCATCAGGTAGTCCTGGATGCCGTGCTGCGAGGGCAGGCGGCCCGTGAAAAAGCTGGCGCGCGCCGGCGAGCAGACGGGGGTGGGTGTGAATGCGTTGGCCATGCGCACACCGCGCCGGGCCAGGTAATCCATCGCCGGGGTGTGCAGGTCACGGTTGCCGTAGGGACCGGAGGCCCATTGGCCATGGTCATCGGCCATGACGACGAGAATGTTCGGGGTGTCCGTCACCTGTGCTCTCCTCTTGCTCTCTACCAGGAGCATCATATACGCTGAGTGGCAGTACTAGGCCAGGCATTCCGCATTTGCCATGGCATGCTCTCTATGGCGCCGGCGTTGCCGCCTCTGTGCGAACATGTGGCAGCGCGGGAGCGGCGCGCGACGAGTGAGAGGGGATTGGGGTGGCCAAAGTAGCCAACCGGAGCCGGAGGCCGGCGACCGGCAGCGAAGGGGTGCATCCCGCCAAAACGGGCGCCCCTCGGCACCGTATTCCTGTTGCCGTGTATGTCTGGCTGGCCGCCGGTGTCCTGATCTTTGCCACTGGACTCACCGGACTGCTGCTGTCGCTCCACGCGCGGAGCCAGCAACTGAACGGCCCGACCATCAGCGGCAACTCGCTCGCGCCGGACTTCACGCTCAATGACCAGAACGGTCGACCAGTTCACCTGGCCGCTTTGCGGGGGCAGGTCGTTGCCCTCACCTTCCTGTATGTCAACTGCCCCGATGTCTGCCCGCTGATCGCCACCAAACTGGGCCAGGCCGACCAGCAACTCGGCGCGGACCGTGCAAAAGTTACCCTGCTGGCGGTGACGGTGGATCCCACGAACGACACCATAGCGGCGGTGCAGCGGTTCGATGGGGAGCACCATTTGCAGCAGTCCAACTGGCACTACCTGATCGGCAACGTTGCGCAACTCACGCCAGTCTGGAAGTCCTACTTCGTCGGCGCCGACGCGGCCCAGGTACCGGGATCACCGGCGACGAAGGTCAGCGCGCCAACGCCGCAACTCGTCAACCACACGGCCATCATCTACCTGATCGACCCCCACGGCAACCTGCGCGAAGCGCTGGACGCGGACTTCACCGCCCAGGACTTCCTGCACGACGTTAGGATACTGGCGGGGCAGTGAACCGAGGCGCGGCAGGAGTCGGAGCAGGTCCGGGGTACACGATCCTGCTCCGTCCGCTTCACTCCTGGGTAAAGGCGTTGGTGAAGTTGGTGTCGGGCAGCAAGCTCTGGTTGTGGACCCAGTTGGGCTGGCTGGGGTCGTACTGGCCGAAGAAGGGGCTGCCCTGTGCCTCCTGACTGACGTCGGCCGGCAGATTTTGGCCGGTGATGATCGCCTTCAGATAGTCGGCCAGCAGGATGCCCTGCGTCAGGCCGGTGCTGGCATCGTACATCATGATGCCGCGTTGCCAGCGCAGATAGATGAAGTTGTGATTGTTGGGGTCGGTGAAGGCGCCGCTGGTGGGGATGCCCCACAGTTCCAACTCAATGCCGGGTAAGAGGCTGGCATCGCCGCCGTTGGGGAAGGCGGTCTGCGCCGAGACGGTGGTGCTGAAGGTGTGGAAGAAGTTAGTGGCATTACTGCCCACCGTGTCGGGGGCGTGCTGTTGCACCCAGGCGAGGACGGCGGGCTGGTTGGTGGGGTCAGGTGCGGTGGAGACCAGCGCGCTGTCGACGCCGGGGAAGGTGCTGCCATTGAACTGGGTGTAGTTGAGCAGGCCGGGATCGAGCAGGTTGAGGAGTCGGGCCTGGCCGTTCTGGTCTAGTTGGACGATGCGGCGCTGGAAGAACTGGACGGTGAAGCCCTGGAGGGTGAAGGTGCGGCTGGTCGGGTAGCCGAAGGTGGTGACGCCGCCGCGCCGCTGGAAGTAGTTCCAGATCACAGCGTTGTCGATGCGGTAGCCCGTCTGCGGGAAGTAGCGGCCACCCAGGCGCACCAGACCGATATTGACGGTCGGGTTCTGGCCGGGCGCCAGATCGAGTGCACTTTCGCCGGACTCGTTGGGACCGCTGCTGACGGCGGGGCCGCCACTGCGGGAGGCCGTGGCAATAACAGTGTAGAGCTGGCCGCTGGTGACGTTGACATTGCTCAGCATGTAGGTGCCGCTGGCATCGGCCGTGGTCGTCCCGACGGTCGGCGTGCCGGAGCAACTGCTGCACACGATGCTGACGCTGGCGCCGGCCGCGGCTGCCTCGTTGCTGTCACGGACGTAGTTGCCGTTAGTGTCGTACCAGAGGGAACCGGCGACGTTGGTCGTGCCGATGACGCTCGATGACGTCGACGTCGTTGAAGATGACGAGGTTGAGGTCGTGGTCCCGATGGCGGTGATGTCGCCGGTGTAGCTGGTGATGCCCTGGCCACCGACATAGAGCGTCTGCGGCTGGTTGTTATCCAGGCGGACCGGCGCGTTGACGTAGTTGCCAATCTGGGCGAAGGTGTTGCCGCCATCGGTACTGCGGTAGAGGCCGCCGCTGCCGCTGACCAGGATCAGGTTGGCGTTGGTGGGGCTGACGGCAACGCTGGCGACGGAACTGCCCACATTCAAGGCCGACCAGTTGGCGCCGACGTTGGCTGTTTTGTAGAGGCTCGTGGTCGTGGGGCTGCTGCCCACGGCGGCGTAGAACGTGGTGCTGGAGCCGGGTGTGGCGGCCAGATGGTACACGCCGCTACCGCCCGGCAGGCCACTGTTTTGCTGCGTCCAGGTTGCCCCACTGTCGCTACTCTTCCAGATGCCGCCATCGGTGGCCGGGTTCGTTCCAGCGTAGATGACCGCCGGGTTGGTCGGGTCGAGCGTCAGCGCCTGGATGTTGCGCGTGCCCATGCCGGAAAGCGCCGCGAAGGTGGCGCCGTCGCCGGCCTTATACACGCCGGCGTTGGTGCCGAGATACACGTTGTTGGCATTCGTTGGATCGATGGCCAGCGCCTGCACGCTGACGTTGGCGCCGAGGCCGCTGCCAACGGCCGACCAGGCGCCGCCGCCGTTGGTGCTGCGGTAGAGCAAAGGCGTGTTGTTGGAGAAGTTGTAGCCGCCGAGGTAGAGCGTCTGCGGGCTGGAGGCGGAGACCGCTAGCACAAAGACACTGAACGGCGAAGGCAGTCCGCTATTCATCAGGGTCCAGGAGCCACCCTGGTTGACGCTCTTGTAGACATACGGGTTGTTCTGACTATCGTTGCCGGCCGCGTACACGGCGTTATCGCCGGAGAGGTCGACGGCGATACGGCTGAAGGTGTGATCAGCCAGCGCTGTGCTGAAGGAGTTGGCCGCAGCCCGCGCCGGCAGGGCGGGCGTCAGGAAGGGAATGAGACTGAACACTACTAGGAGTCCGAGCCAGCCGAACTTGCGATACATGATGGAGCCTCCTCTGGTGATGCAGGACGGACGGTGAGCGTCCGTTCATTGGCCCGGTGCGCCAACGCCAAGGCCTGTCGCTCTCTGTAACGAGACACCGAGCGAAACGGTACGGTGCATAAGCAGGACCGGACGGGGACGGCTCTCCCCACCGCCCCGAGAGCCTGCGTCCGAGCGACGACCGGAAGCGGGCACCGACCGATACCCGACGCCGACGACCGCGGCATCGCCCCGACAGGACGGCATACCTCAACTATGTCTTTCGATCATGCATCAACTGCGGGCAGTGTCATTCCTGATGAGCCAGCCAGGTAAAGCGCTCCGGTTTTGGCGTCACCAGCATCGCGCCGGCGCTCACCAGGTAGAGCGCCGCCACGATGGCGAAGGCGAACTGATAGCTACCGGAGCGGTCGTAGAGCCAGCCGGCGGCGAGGGGACCGAGGGCGGCAGCGCCGAGGGAGGGGAGGCCCTGGACAGCGCTGATGGTGGCATAGGCCCGGCGGCCGAAGTGCTCGGCACGGACCGAGGCGATCAAGGGGCCGGACGTGCCGAAAGCGGCGCCACAGATGATGACGTAGACGATCAGCCCGCTCCGGGAGGTGGCCAGCGCCAGCACGACCACACCCAGCGCCAGCGTGGCCTGGCAGACGGCCAGGACCGATTGCGAGTGGAAGCGGTCACTCATCACGTTGAAGACATAGCGCCCCGGCAGGCTGGCTACACCGACCAGCCCGGCCAGCGTTGCCGCCGCAGCCGGGTTCTGGCCCCTGCCGATCATGTAGGCCACCTGATGCACAAACAG
>DHIZ01000403.1:0-10979 GCA_002404055.1 Chloroflexi bacterium UBA4733 | reverse complement strand
CGTTGGAGAGCGTGAGGGTCCAGAACGGTAAACGATGCACGGCCCTCTGCAGCGTGGCGCCGGAGCGCGGGGTGCTTGCTGCTTCCTCAGCGCTGTCGGCGCCATCGGGGAAAAGGCCCATATCCTCCGGGTGGCGCCGCACGGTCACTAACTCCAGCGGCAAGGCGACACAGAGTTGAATCAGACCGAAGATGACCAGCGTCTGCCGCCAGCCAACGTGCGGTACCAGCCAGCCGGCAAGAGGGATGAAGATAGGCGAGGCCAGGCCGCCCAGCACGTTGAGCAGCGCCATAGCCGTGCCGCGGCGTCGGTGGAACCAGTTGGCGACGACAGCAAAGCTGACTGGATAGAGCGTCATGGCCCCGGCCACATCCAGCCCGCCGCCCCACAGCAGGTCCCACTGCCAGAGTTGTTGGACGCTCGACAACCGAATCAACGCCAGACCGCCTACAATGGAGCCGGCGGCCATAACCGCCCGTGCGCCGTACCGGTCGATCCAGCGGCCAACCGGATAGCCGAGCAGTCCGGCCACGACCAGCGAGATCGAATAGCTGAGCGACAGGTCCGCCCGGCTCCAGCCCAGTTCCTGACCAACCGGAACGATCAACACCCCGAAGAAGTACTGGCTGGTGCCATAGGCGATGATGGTGATGACGCCGAGGGAGGCAAGCAGCGTCCAGCCGTAATACCTGCGGCTCGGTTTGACGATCAGCATGGGCACCAGTATTCCCGATCGGCGAACCATTCGGCTGTAGGATGGGCGAAACCGGCGCCTGCCCCCCTTCCCGATGGCAATTACTGCCCTTTTGCACCAGGTGGCATACCTGCCTGCGCCTGGTAGGCTTGGACTGCTGCCTGCACCGTATCGAACAGGTGCTCGCTTCCGACCTGGTGGGTGATCGCATAGCGGTCACCAGTTGGGCGATCTGCGTGCGCCCGCCGGCCGCGGCCTCTTGACGCTGACGCTGACGCCACGAAACACCTTCCCTTGCGAACACGTAAAGTAGCGCAGATCGTACGGCCGTCGAACTCGCCGACAGCAGTATTATCGCTCCGCTGGACGGCCTGACGTAGCCGCGGACAATCCACTTCGTTGTACGCACGAGAGGTCAAAAAGGTGCGCTGGTCATTCCTCCGGTTGCTTTGGCTGCTGGTTCTGGTCACGGTGTTGCCGGCGTTCGGCCCTGCGCTGCCAGTTGTCGCGGATAGTGGCGGCTGGAGTGCGACCGGGCCATCGACCGGGGTTCAGGTGGTCGCTGTCGATCCTGGCAACAGTTCGCTGGTCTACGCTGGTGGGTCAAGCGGACTCTGGAAGTCGGCCGATGGCGGTGGTACCTGGCAACAGGTCGGCGCGACCGCGCTTGGGCACTTCCTGGCGATCGACCCATTCGCGCCGAACGTGCTGTATGCCGGCGGGCTGACCTCGCATGCCTACGGCAACGGCACGGAGACGTATACCAGCGAGGACCGGCTCCTAAAGAGCGGCGATGGCGGCGCTACCTGGAACGTCGTGTATCAGGTGACCGGGCCACCGGCGGGGCAACAGTCGGTGATTAAAGATGTGCTTCTCGACCCGAATCGACAAGGGGCGGTGTTCCTCGCTCTGGCCGGTAATGATCCCTGCTGTGCGCAGGTGGCCAGCAGCCTTGATGGCGGCAAGAGTTGGGCCTTGATTCTGCCGCTGAACATTGGCGAGATGAGCTACAACACCACGCTGGCCAGCAGTCTGAGCGTGCTTCCAGGCGTGCCCGGTCTCCTCGATGTCGGCATTATCAGTTACCACGGTGGAAGCATCATGCAGACATCCGACGCCTATGCAGTGGCCACGCCAGTCTGGTCCGAAATGGGGGCGCCTTCCGTCACGCTCACCGGCCCGTCGCTGCTGGCCATGGCTGGGGATGCTGCGCACCACTCGCTCTACAGCGTCTGGACGCTGATGGGATCAAGCGAATTGGGCCGCATTGACGACGACAGCCGCGCCGTGTCACTGGGCGGCGAACTGCCTTTTCGGGGGCCCGGCCAATATGACTTCGCCGAGGTGGACGCCATTGCCGTCAATCGTCAGCAACCGCGCTGGCTCTACGCAGCGATCACTGCCACCACGACCTCTTCAACTCCGCGTCAGGGTCGCGGTGTGTTTGCCAGCCCCGATGGTGGGCAGACCTGGCTGCCGTTGCCGGCACTGGCGCAACCGGTGGGGCAACTGGTTCTCGCCGTCCCGTCCCACATGCTCTTTGCCGTCACGTCGGCGGGCGTCTACCGTTTCACCATCACCTGGCCCACGGCAGCGCCCTTCACAGGCTATTACCAGCAAACGGATGGCCTGCGCCTGCTGGGCAGCGCCATCAGCCCGCAAGTGACTGCCAACGGCTACCCGGCGCAGTACTTCGAGAAGGCGCGGCTGGAGGATCACAGCGCTGACAACGTGCCGTCGGCCTGGCGCTATATGGATGGGCTGCTGGTGGACGAGCTGCAGCAGGCACAGGCACCGCTGCCCATCGGTGGTGACGCCTCCTTGCTCAGCTATGCCGGTCTGCACGACCTGGCCGACCCGGCGAAGCGCCTGCCCGCTCCGGCGGGCTATGCCGGCAGCAGCGTGATGGTGCAGAGCGATGGCTCCGTCTTCGTACCGTTCACCGCCGACCTCAGCGGCGCCGCCGGCCATCTGGTGGCGGCGCCGTTCTGGAGCTACATCCAGCGTAGCGACCTCTTCCCCGGCGGCTGGCTGCACGATGTCGGTCTGCCAATCAGCGACGCGATGACGATCCAGGTCACCAAGGACCTGCCCGGCGGTCCCGTGCAACGCACGATTATGGTGCAAGCCTTCCAGCGCACTATCCTGACCGACGACCCGCAGAACCCGCCAGCCTGGCAGGTCGAACGCGCCAACGTGGGCACGGACTACCGCAGGACCTTTCCAGCACAGGTGGGACCATAAATGGAGAGATCATGCTGGCGGCATGTTGTGCGTTGGCTGGGCTCCTGGCGGTTATCAGAGTTATCTGGGTGAGCTGAGCTTACCAATCACGTCAAAGCCGATTCCACGGCTGGTGAATCAGCCCCGTCATGTCCTACACTGAGGCGCTTGGAGGACAGGACACGATGGCGCCGACCAGCAACCGACCGGACTACGACCAGACGCTGAAGCGGCTGTTCGCGCGGGCGCACGCGGGCACGCTGGCGTTGCTCTTACCCGGCGCACACTGGCTGGGTGAATGCTCCCCGGAGTTGACGGCGGAGAAGCGCCTGGCCGACCTGGTCTGGGACGTGGCGCTCGGCAGCGGAGAACACCTGCTGTTGCACATCGAACTGCAGACCAACCCGGACACCATGATCGGGGAGCGCGTGGCCGAGTACGGCCTGCGGCTCTGGCGGCATCTGCGTCTCCCCGTCTACTCGGTCGTCATCTACCTGCGGGCGAGCGGCGGCATCCCGGCGAGTCCCTTCGTGTTCGAACGCGGCGGTGGGGAGGAAGGGCTGCGCTACGAGTACACGGTGATCCGGCTCTGGGAGGAACCGGCGGAGCGGGTGCTGGCGATGGCGGAGCCGGGGGCGTGGCCCTTGGCGACGCTGATGCGGGGCGAGGCGCTCACGACGCTGGAGACGGTGGCGCAGCGGCTTGCCCAGGCGCCGCTGCCGTACAGCGAGCGCGAGGAGTTGACGGGCATGTTGGCGGTGTTGGCGGGGCTGCGCTTGCCGCGTCCGGTAGTAGAACAGGTGTTGAGGAGGAACCCGATGCTACGTGAGTTGCTGCAAGAGTCAAGTGTTGCCGAGATCCTACGTGAGGAGGCCGAAGCGAAGGGTGAGGCCAGGGGTCTGGCCGAGGGTGAGGTCAAGGGCCAACGGATCTTGGTGCAAACGATTCTGGAGAGTCGGTTTGGGCCGTTGGACACCGCTGAGGTGGCGGCGCTGGGGGCGGCGTCGCCAACGGTGCTGGGCACGCTGGGTGTCCACATCACGACTGACTCGCGGGAACTGGTGCGGGTACGGTTGGGTCTGGCGTAAGCGTCGGTAGCGTCAACGAGCAGAGGAGCGAAAACGTGCGTATCACGGCAGTGGAGCGGTTATTGGTCGATATCCCCTTTTACGAGATCCCCGAACGCAACATGGCCCGGCAGGTGGCTGGCTGGCATATCAGCGAAGTGTGCCGAGTACGCACTGATGCTGGCCTCGTAGGCTACGGTGAGACGTTGCCCAATTACACCTGGGGTCGCGTGACCGACGCGGCGGTGGCGCGGGTGCAGGGCAAAGCGCCCGCCGAGTGCATGTGGGACGATCGCCTGGGTGCCGGCTTGCAGATGGCCCTGTTCGATCTGGTCGGCAAGGCGCAGGGCGTGCCGGCCTATCGGTTGCTCGGCGACAAAGTGCGCGACTGGTGCCCACTCTCCTGGTGGTCGGTCGATATGCCGCCGGAGGACATGGCGGCCGAGGCGCAGCAGGCGGCAGCGGCCGGCTACACCGCCCACAAGCAGAAGGCGCGACCCTGGTTTGACGTGGTGGAACAGACCAAACGAACATCGGCGGTAGTGCCGCCCACATTCTCGCTTGATCTGGACTTCAATGGACACCTGGTTACGGCCGCCGCCGCCGTGTCGGTGCTCAAAGAGCTCGACGCCTTTGCCAACGTGAAGATCTACGAGTCACCGATCCCGCAGGGTGACGTGGCGGGTAATCAGCGCATCCGGTCGCAGACGCGCTGCGCCATCGCCATGCACTATGGCTCCCCGCCGATCATGACGGCGCTGCGCGAACAGGTGTGCGACGGCTTCGTGGTCGGCGGCGGCGCTGCCGCCGTGCGACGGCAGGCGGCGGTGGCGCAGGAAGCGAACCTGCCGTTCTGGCTGCAACTGGTCGGCACGGGCATCACCACCGCCTTTGCCATGCATCAAGGGGCGGTGTGTAGCCACGCCCAGTGGCCGGCCGTCACCTGCCTGAATATGTACCGACACCAGTTGCTCAAAGCGCCGTTGACGGTGCAGGGCGGGTATGTGCGGGTGCCGGAAGCGCCGGGCCTTGGCGTTGAGGTTGACGAGGATGCGCTGGCGGCGCTCGCCACGGCGACCAGCCTGCGTCCTGCGCTACCTGGCATCTATGCCCTGCGGCGCTGGAACGGCGAAGTGACCTATTTCGCGGGCGAGCGCCTCGAGAGCGCGGACGTGCCGGGCGGCTATTGGGAAGACTCGGCGATGGGGAACCTGCCGCCCTATGAACAGGGCACGCGGTTGGACGTGCTTGGTGACGACGGCGCCGCCGAGTGGCGCGACCTCCTGGCCCGTGTCCAGGTAGCGCCGGTTCGGAGCCAGAGTGGCTGCTGATGATACGTTGCCTGGTGGGCGGCTCCGGGCGGCCGGAGTTGCCCACCAGGCAACGGCTGTGTATGGTAGGTGCAATGTTGAGGGCGTCTGCCGTGCAGCGGAACGCCGCAGTCAATTCCACTGAATAGGAGGCAGAGGAGTCTTTCGATGAGTCAAGCGGGTATGGCACTGGCACGTCCCATCAGCGCGGATGACGTCGCTACCTATCGACGTGACGGCTATTTCCTTTACCACGCGCCGGTGTTCGCACCTGCCAGGTTGGCGCGCCTGACTGCCCTGTTTGAGGAGCACGCGGCAGCCCTCAAGGAGGGGAGGCGCACCGACGAACTGGACACACCGCATTTTTCTGATCCCCGCTTGCTGGAGTTCCTGCTTGCGGACGAAGTGCTCGACCTCGTCCAACCGTTTATCGGCGCCAATATCGGCCTCTGGTCCAGTCACTTCATCTCCAAGGAGCCGCGCGTCGGTCGCGCCACGCCCTGGCACGAGGATTCCTCCTATTGGAACGGGCGGGCCGACACGATGGAGGGCATCATCACCGTCTGGTTGGCGCTGGACAAAGCCACTGAGGAGAACGGCTGCATGCGCGTCATTCCGGGCAGCCACCTGGCCGGCGGCTTTTCCGAATACGAGCGAGTTGACCGGGCGACCAATCTCTTTGGCAGCCAGATCAAGCCGGAGCAGATCGACGAGACAAAGGCGGTCGCCTTTGCACTGGAGCGCGGCGAGTGTTCCCTGCACGAGGCCCGCCTGATGCACAGCGCGCGACCGAACACGAGCGACACGCGGCGCTGCGGCTACACAATGCGCTACTTCAGCACGGCGATGCACTTCTACCCCGAGAAAAACGTGGGGCACAAGCTCTGGCTGGCCCGCGGGAAAGACCTGGGCAACAATCGCTACGAGCACTGATCACGACTCGCTGGACGAACGTGTACTGGCGCCGGAGGCTATTCATGCAACAGGCTGTCGAACGCTTCGCGCTGCTGGGACGGTTCGTACCAGTCTGCGACGTTCTCTTTCGTGATCTCGATCACCCCCATGTCAATCCACTTCGGCGCCTGCTCGCCTCGTAGGATACGTAGGGCGACGCGAACGCACTCGGCGCCAATCCACGTCGGGATGAGGACGCTCTTTCCTTCGCCAACTTCCGTAAGATAGCGGAGGGCCCGATTATAGGTGCCGATCATACCGATCCGCAGGCTCTCAGCGCGGCCTGCTTCCAGCGCTGCTTCCAGCGCCCCCATGGCCATAAGTCCATCCTGGGCGAGGATGCCGTTGATGGTCGGGAAGAGCAGCAGCCAGTCGCGCATGATCTCCTTCGCACGCTGCCGTGACCAGTTCGGTACGGACGCGGAAGCGAGCACCCGGACTTCACGGTGCTGACGCAGCGCCAGCATCATGCCGCGACTGCGCTCTTCGACCACCGGCCAGCCGGCCGGCCCCTCCAAGATGACAATATTGCCGAACCCCATCCGCTCGATCAGATCTTCCGCGGTTATCTTGCCAACCATCACTTCGTCGGGACCGACTTTGGTGCTGTATTGGTCGGTGGGTACCGCGCTATCGAGCATAATTACGGGAATGCCCCTGGCGAATGCCTGCTCCACTGGTTCGACCAGGGACTCCCCCGCGCCTGGATCGAGGATGAGCGCATCCACGCCCTCGGCTACGAGCGCACGCACGTCCTGTACCTGTTGCGCGGGATTTGCGCCGGCATCGCGAACGGCGAGGTCGGCAAGATCCGGCTCACGCTCGCCCGCGACCAGGAGTTGTTCGTGCATACTCTGCCGCCAGGGATTATCCAGGCTGATCAACGAGACGCCGAGGCGGAACGGTCCGGTCCTTGCCGGTCGAACTGGAACAGCGGCGGCGTGATTCGTTGATGGCTTTGTGCCGTTACCATCGGCCAGGCTCGACGCTCGGACGTGGAGGCTGGTAGGCAACACAAGCCTCCGCTGTGGGAATGCCCCGCTGCGGATATGGGCCAGGGCGAGACGCGCGGCGGCCGCGCCCAACGCGCGGTCCGGCAGCCGCACGCTCGTCAACGCCGGGTCGAGGTGTGCTGCGAACTCCATGTCTTCGAAGCCGGTGAGCGCGAGGTCGGCAGGGATACGCAGGCCGGCCGTTCGCGCCGCTTCGATAGCTCCCAACGCAAGAAGGTCGCTCGCTGCGACGACCGCCGTAGGCTGTGAGGGCGCTGTCAGCACGGTCGCCATGGCAGCGTAGCCGCCACCAATCGTGCCGTCCGTCTCTACCACCTGGCGATTCGTGGCCGTGATGCCCCAGAGCGCCATCGCCCGGTTATAGCCGAGTTGCCGTTGCTCAAACTCGCCGGTGCCGGCAGTCCCAGTCAATAACGCGACCCGGCGGTGGCCCTGCCGGAGCAGATGCTGGGTTGCTTCTAAGGCGCCTTGTTGCTGATCCGAGATGACACATGCCACGCGCTCCCCGTCCGCCAGATGTTCCACCAGAACGCACGGCCATGCCGCTTGCTCGAGGGCATCAATCCAGGCACGGCGTGCGATACGAGCCACAAAGAGCAAGGCAATGACGACACCGAAGCCGCCCTTGTCAAGCAAAGCGAGTTCCGCCGGGCCTGGGGCCTCGTTTTGCGTGAGGAGCAGTTGGGGACCAGAGCCGATCTCGATGGCCTCCTCGCGCTGAGAGAGGAGGAGCTGCTCAGTGATCCCGGCGAGGAGGTGCGCCTGATGCGTATCCGCAGGAAACAACGGCTCGCTCGTGACGACCAGCAAGGCGAGATCCGTGGCGCGCCCTGTGCGTAGACTTACTGCCTGGCTGTTCCGACTATATCCCAACGTGCGGACCGTCTCCAGTACACGTGCCCGGGTCTGTTCGGAAGCACCGGGACGATTGTTCAATACATTGGACACCGTCTGGATGGACACGCCTGTTGCCGCCGCAACGTCACGAATGCCAATTGCCATGTTTTTACCACTCCCATCGCCTCGCGGCACGCACTCAATATGCTACCGGGTTCCCTGCGCTCGTACGATCAACAGAACCGGGCCCTCAACTATTTTCTTTCACGCCGCCGGCTATTGACAACCATTCGTCTGTATGTTAGTTTGGTGGCGTCGTCGCCTGAACGTCAACAGAACGTTCAATAGACACGTAGCCGGCATCCGGCGATAGCTGGCGGGGGGGGGCTCATGGTGGTTCCCGTGTTGGTGATCTTCTTCTTCGCTCAACGCCAGTTCATCCAGGGCATCGTGCTCACCGGTATCAAGGGATGACAGGGGAAGGTAATCCAACCATGTCTCACGCGCAGCTTGGCCTCGGCGTCAACGCCGAGTTCGTCCGGTCAGGTGACCACCCATTCGAGTACGCCGTGGAACAGGCCAGCCGCCTTGGCTACGAGTACTTCGAGCCTTGCCTGCTCAACGGTCGCGACTTGCTGGCCGAGGCCGGGTACTACCACTTCCGTAGCATGGACGAGGATCCGATCGAAGTTCGAGATCAACTCGCCGCCGCCGGACTGAAGGCTTCGGCCGTCTCTGCCCATGCACCCCTCACTCGACCGGATGTCGGCGTGCCCTACATCCGCCGCGCTATCCGCTACGCCTCCGACCTGGGCGCGCCCATCGTCAACACCGACGCCGGGCTCTGGCCCAAGTGGATGGACGATAAGCTGGCCTGGCAGATGTTCCGCTACTCGCTCACCGTCATCAATCAGACGGCAGAGCGCTACGGCATCAAAGTCGGCATTGAGCCGCACGATCAGGTGACGACGAAGGTAGACGGCTTGCTACGGCTGGTGGAACTGGTGCCGTCACCCTGGATCGGCATCAACTTCGACACCGGCAACAGCTACCTCGCCGGCTCCGATCCGGTCCATGATCTCAAGCAGGTGGCAGAGAAGGTGATCCACGTCCACGCCAAGGACATCGCGTTCGAGCACGCCGAGCGGGAGCGGGGGCACGTGACGGGGACGCCGGTAGGCTGCGCTTGCGGTGACGGCGCTGTAGACTGGCGCCAGGTGGTCCAGGTACTGAAGGATGCGGGCTACCAGGGTGTCCTCTCGGTGGAGTGCGGGACCGTCGAGCAGGCGGAGCGTTCGATTGCGCATCTGAAGGAGGTGCTGGCCCAGCAGGCGGGTCGAGTGCCAGTGGGCGCAGTGCGCTAGCGCATGCGCCCACCTCGCGCCATCGTTTCTCTGGCGTTGATAGCCGTCCTCATGGCGACCGTGTCAGCGGTATGCCTGAAGAGGATGAGAGGAATGAAACAGTGTTGACCATCCATGACAGCGGTGCGGTACTGGACGTCGCTGAGGACGGAGAGCCTGTCCTGGCGTTTCACTACACGGGCGTTCCCAAGCCGTACATTCATCCGCTGCACCTGCCGGGCGGCGGTGTTGTGACTAATGCCTTGCCGCACGATCATCTACATCACCGTGGCCTGTGGCTGACCTGGCCCAAGGTCAACGGCATCAACTTCTGGGAGGAGCACTTCGCGCCAGAACAGACCGGTGACATCCGTCATCGCTCGTTTGAGGTCTGCGCGGCCGACGCGACCGGCGCGCGGTTCACGTCGCGTCAGGAATGGGTGACCAGGAGTGGGCAATGCCTCCTAGACGGGCGCTTCGCGTTGACCGTATCTTCAGTCCAGGGAGGTGAACGCCTACTGGACATCCAGGTGGCATTGCGCCCGGTGGCGGGTCCCGTGGAACTCGGCACGCCGCCGCAATACCACGGCCTGGGATACCGCTGTGCGCGAAGTATGGACCGTGGCCGCATTCTGAATGCGAACGGTGACGAAGGTCCCGACGCAACCAAAGGCGTCGGCGCCGCCTGGTGCAGTTACAGCGGCCGGCTCGACGGCATCGAGCGGGCGGATCTGGCGGTGTCTGGTGACGGATGGGCCAGCGTCACGATGTTCGACCACCCAGAGAATCCGCGCCATCCAACGCCCTGGTTCACGATGAATCAGCCGTTCGGCTTCATCGCCCCGGCCTTGAGTTACGCGACTCCCTATGTCATCCCGGCCGGGGAACGTCTCGTGCTTCGCTACGGTCTACTCGTGCAGCACGGCCTCGCCCGCTCCGAACAGCTCGACGCTCACCATCGAGCTTGGATGACAGCCAGCGCTTGATAGGCTGTGGACCTCCTCGGTGGGGGCCGCATATGCTCCGCGATCCAAGGCGAAAGAGCGCAGTAGAAAGGGAACCACGAAATGACAAACATCCACGTCGGGGTCAACATGGAATACGTACGGCATGAGGATCGCAGCTTCGAGTACGGCGTGCGCACAGCGGCGGCGATCGGCTACCGCTACGTCGAGCCCTGCGTACTCAACGGGCGAGACCTGTTGTCGGAGGCGAACTACTATCACTTCCGCAGCATGCAGGACGATCCGCGCGAGTATCGCCAGCTCATTGAGGATGTGGGCCTGCGGGTCTCCGCCCTCTCGGCGCACTCGCCCTTGATGCGCCCGGAGGTCGCAGTCGATTATCTCATCCAGGGCATCCGCTGGGCCTCCGACCTGGGCGCGCCGGTGGTCAACACCGACGAGATGTGGCGTCCGGCCTGGATGGACGTGGACTGGGCCTTTCAGCTCATGCGCTACACCCTGGCGCGGGTCCTGCCGGTCGCTGAACGCTACGGCGTCTCCGTGGCCATTGAGCCGCACGGTGAGTTCACCACG
>DHIZ01000086.1:21297-36780 GCA_002404055.1 Chloroflexi bacterium UBA4733 | reverse complement strand
TTCGCAAGTGGGAGTGGTTTTAGCGAACCGGTATGGCGGCGGAAAAACACCACCCGCCGGTAGCCGAACGGGCGTTCTGGGGCCATCCTGACATCATCTCAGGCATGTTCCGAAAGGGGAGGGTGCGATGCGTCCGCGCTGGTGGCTGCTGATTATCGTGATCTTGTTGGGTATCTTCGCCGTATACGACGTGCGGACCTATAACCCGACGCTCATTGCTGCTCAGAAAGCGTCACTTCCGGCTTCAGCGTCCGCACCGTACATGACGCCGGTGCCAGCCGTGCCGACCCCGCTATCCCTGAACCTTATGCCGAACGTCAGCGCGGCAGATCGTGCCTACCTGACCACTGAACTTCCCACGATGCGGCTTGTTCAGCAAGAAGTGGCACAGTTTTCTCAACGCACCGGTGAGGCGTCGGGCAATCTATTGCAGCAACCGCGTGACGCGCCGCCGGATATGGCCGGCATTGATGCTGACCTCACGCTCACTGGGTCGGACCTCGTAACCATTGCTCAGAACTTTGCGGAGGGCGTCGATCAACAGGATACTAGCAAGCTGAAAGTTGCAGTTCAGGCGATAAACGACCTCACGCGCCGGATCAATGATGCGAACGACCGTCTTGCGCCCTTTATACCGGTCGGTGGGTAGGCGGCTCCGGCCAGTCGATCTCGCCGGGGCCACGCCAAACGCCTCAGACCTTGCCGGACTTCCTCAGCGCGTTACACCGGCGGGTCGCCTCGTCGTAGACGCCTTCGTGGTGGGCGACCAGAAACACGAGGCAGGCGCCATCATCAGAAAGGACGAAATAGACCGCCCGATGTTCCCCGCTGGGCAAGGAAAACTCCAGGGAACGCGCCCCTTTGAGGCTGCCCTGGAGTATATGCCCCTGGTAAGGATTCGTTGTCAGGACAGCTAACGCGTCCCGAACGCGCGTTTCCCAAGCGCGAAGTCGCCGAATGTCCTTTGCCGCTTCGCGCGTGAATTGCAGCCGGTATGGGCTACCGGGCATCCTCGGTATCGTCATCCCCGGCAAACACCTCATCGAGCGTCAGCGTCTTGCCGTCCCGATATTCGTTCAGCGCGTGCGACGCAAGCACATCGAAGGGGTTGAGCGCCTTCGCATAGCGATACACCCGCACGCCTTCTTCCTCGACCGTCTCCATACACAACGTATCCCCCGGTGCGATCTCGCCACGCTCTTCCTTGGGAATCGTAATGCGGAAGCGATGGTCCACCTGTACCGTCACCATGTCTTCCCCGTTCCTCTCTTGTGGGGATTTCCCCCATAGTATAGAGTACCGGAGCGCATTTCCTCTGCGATGAAGGATGGGTAACATTTCCGGCACGCCGACTTGCGGATTCGCATCACCGTTTGGGTCCAACTGCGGCCCGCTCGGTCTATCCGGAATCAACGGAGAGCGCGACACCTAGCCTTCGATAGCCTTCTTGCCGTTCCCGGCACCTCGTCGAATGATCGTCTCTGTCGTGCCTCCTCTACCAGCTCGCGCCAGTTGGCAGGGTTGCCGGCAATCACTGAGTAGTACCCGTCCGTGAACGCCGCATTGTCGAACTCCCGGTCGGGGATCTGCTCCGGCCAGTCGCGCCGACGCCCGCAGGGCGGCCGTGCCAGCAGTTCGGCACAGCTGTCGACCAGTTCGTCCGCTGGCAAGGTTTCCATCTCGTGGAACCAGGCGGCATAGGAGGCATGGTCGAATGGCTCGCCTTATGGCGCAGCCGGTGACGGCAGACCGTGCTACCCGGCCGCCACGACGTCTGCGACGATAGGGAGTCGGTCGCCGGAGGGCGGCGCCGCTTCACCAGAGGCTTGCGCTACTCCCGACCGTTCAAGGTTGAGCTGAAGCAGCCGCCGTAAGATGTCTTCGTCGGTCAGGTCGTGTGGCCAGCCGTAGGCGTCGAGGACGGCGTGGTCGAGTGTGCGGTGTGCCAGGTCGAGCCAGGTGGGGCGCTGGTTGTACAGGTTGGTGAGCGTGCGCCCGCCCCGGACCTTTCACGCCGCGTTGCCGGTGCTATGCTAGAGCAGAACAATGGGAGGACATCCATGCAAAGCGCCGTCGCAGAGATTAATATTGGTCAGGATGAGCAGCGCCAGGAGCAGGTTCGTCGCAACCAGGCCGTCATTGCGTTGCTGAATGCCTGGGAGCACGAGGACCCGAACGAACAGCGAGAGACCATCGAACTCCTGATGCGCACCCTGGATGTGGACCGGACATCGAGTCGGAGGATCTTCCCGTGAGGGTGTCGACACTCCGGTGATTGTATTGCTTGATTCAGGGCCGCTGGGGTTGGTCACTAACCCGAGTGGAACGGCGGAGAGCCTGCGTTGCAAGCAGTGGCTCGTCGATCTCCTTGGACAGGGGATACGGACGCTCGTTCCTGAGATCACCGATTACGAAGTCCGGCGTGAACTGCTCCGGGCGGGTCGTACGCGTGGCCTGGCTCATCTGGATCAGCTCAAAGCGACCACTGGCTACGTGCCTCTGACGACAGAGGCGATGTTGCAGGCGGCAGAATTTTGGGCGCAAGCGCGGCGGCAAGGACAGCCGACCGCACCTGACCTGGCGCTTGACGGGGACGTAATCCTGGCTGCGCAAGCGGTGCTGCTGGCGCAGCAGGAACGTGACACCGTGGTGATTGCAACCACCAATGTCGGCCATCTTTCGCGCTTTGCTCCGGCGCAGCACTGGCAGGATATCCAGGCGCCGACCTAATGAAGCAGTACGGACGGCCTAACCGCTAGTCTGTGTCGGCCTCTTCGGCGGGATGGCGTGACCGTTGGTCATCGCACAGGCGCACCTCGAAGAGGACAGTGACCGGATGGAACTCGTCCTTGAAGTCGGTGGTGTCGTGGGTATCCCAAAATGCCGCTTCCTCTTCCAGATTGGCGAACTCGGGGATACGGCTCGGCTGCATACCGGTGGTGGCATCGCTCATGACATCGTCTCTCTCTGCTCGTGGTAGCGTCTCGTTTCGCCGGCATTCGCGTTGTGGGCGGTGACGCAGTAGTAGAGGTCATCGCTGTTTGGCTTCAGAATGATGGCGAGCATTCAACCGACGCGAGTCGGGCCACCAATACGGATTCGTTACTTGTATGCCTCACTGGCGATGAAGTCGCCCGGGCAGACTTGCTGCACCTCTCGTCGCATCACATTGTGGCGGGCGATGTGCGCCACGTTCCAATCATCCCAGCGGAGGCGCCGGACCCGTACCTCGTTCGCGCCTCGATTGTACGGGACTTGGCCTTTGATGCGACAGACGGGCAGCGTGGCGCGTAACGGCGCTGTCCGCAGGCTGTCCGCGCCACATCGAACCCCATTGTCGGCTCGGACGCCACGATCGGCCTACTTCTATTGCCATAATGCAGCGAATTGCGTTCTGACGACTATACATGAGTTAGCATGTTGCTTTCCGGGCGAGAAAGGCACGCCAATGAGCATCGGCTTCCCATCAGGTCAGGCGGCGCGCATCGCTGGCGTCTCCTACCGGACCCTCGACTTCTGGGCGCGGTCGGGCTTTATTGAGCCGAGCATTGTCCAATCGTCAGGCAAAGGGAGCGATCGGATTTACTCTTTCCAGGACATTGTGGCGATTCGGGTCGCCGGTAAGTTGCGGGAGGCAGGGGTTAGCCTACAGGCGCTTCGCAAGGTGCTCCGATATCTTCAGGAACGCGAGGGCTTTGAGACCCCGCTTGCTGAAACATACCTCGTCTCCGATGGTCGCGATGTATTCGAGAAACGGGGGGACGAGGTTTTATCGGTACTCCGGCGTCCGGGCCAGGCCGCCTTCTCCTGGGTGCTCGATCTCACAGGAGTCGTGGAAGAAGTACGGAGTCTACTGGCGGCTTAGGTTGGATGACATGGGAGGCGGGACGTAGGCGGTGCCCGAGGGTTGGTCGCAAAAGCTGATCTGGACCTTTGCCGTGATGCCCGGCGGCGCGGTGCCGATGTATGATTTCCTTGATGCGCAGCGAAAGCAACAGAGGCGTCTCGAATTTCTCCTGACCAAAATGCGTGCCGCCGCCAAACTCGGCTGGGAGCCGGCGTCAAGAATGCGGAAGTTCGAGCCGGTCACCGATGTCGACGATGTTTTCGAGTTTCGGACCGAGTTTGTTCGTGTACAACTGCGGGTATATTTCGCGATCTACAGGCCCAGCACCGCAGAGGGCACGTACCTCGTGGCATTGGAAGCCACGACCGAGAAGGTCGGTAAGGGAAAGATCCCAGCACCGCTCAAAGCTTTGCTGGGGCGAAGATTGCGCGAGTGGGAACGCGAGAAGCAGATCGTGCCACTCCCTGATTCGTCGGACTTGACGTAGGCGGTATCATTCAAGGAATGGTGCTATCGAATAAGCTACCAGACGATGAAAGGGAACATTGTGGCTCGGAGCGTTGATGCTGTCGATGAATACATTGCGCGGTTGTCAGAGGACGACCCGGACTCCGCCGTGTTCATTGCTGCTTTCGAGAGCAACGAGGGGTTGATGCAGGCGTTGATTGATGCGCGCGAGGCCGCTGGCGTTTCCCAGCGGCAATTAGCAAAGACGATGGGGACGTCGGCTTCAGTGGTGGTACACATGGAAGCTGGCCACTCTGATCCCCGTCAGTCAACGGTCGCACGATATGCAGCGTCCCTAGGTAAGGTAGTACGTTGGGAACTGGTCGACTCTGCGGTATGTCAACCTGCGCCACCATCGAAGGATGAACACATGGCCATTCTTCAGCGCCTTGCCGGGAAGCGAGCGGCAGACCCGGCCCAGGTTTAGCACCAGCAGCCAGCGCAGGATGTCCTCATCACTCAGATCGTGTGTCCAGCGGTCATTCAGTGCTGCGGTGACGGTCACGCAGGTAGTTTTGCACGACCGACCGGACGAGTGACGGCTTCCGCAGCCCCTGTTGTTGGGCGAGAACCGTCAACTGGCGATCCGTCTCCGCATCCAGGCGAATCGCTATCTTTTTTGACGGTAGGGCATCCGACAAGTGCTCCTCGAAGATCACGTTGACCGGATGAAACTCGTCCTCGAAGGCGGTGGTGTCGTGGGTGTCCCAAAATGTCGCTTCCTCTTCCAGGCTGGCGAACTCCGGGATACGGCTCGGGTGCATATCGGTGATAGGGTCGCTCATGCCATCGTCTCCCTCTGCTCAAAGTAGCGTCTCATTTCGCCGGCGTTCGCGTCGTGGGCGGTGACACAATAGTAGACGCCATCGCCGTTTGACTTAAGAATGATGGCGAGCATCCGACCGGCACGAGTCGGGCCAACAATACGGATTGGTTCCTTGTATGTCTCACTGGCGATAAAGTCGCCCCGCCGGATGGTAGGTGGAAATTCCCTTGGGGAAACGAATAGCCACCAAAGGTGCTAGCAGCATCGGCAGGAATGGTAACATAGTATAAGTAGTACCATTGCGTTACCCAGAGGCGACTGGAGAGCGGGAATTCCATTATATTTTCGGAAGAGCGTTCGATTTGGTCCCGTTCGCCTTAACTTCTCGAAGTCCGGCGTTGGTGCTTCTGCGGGGGTTCGAGGTGCTCGCGCATCTACCGGACCAGCTGGGACGTTTGTTACCATAGGGCGGGGCGGTGTGTATTACCGGCAGCGCGTCGGTGGCCCAACGACTCGCGCCCATTCGCGGTGGACGGGATCTTCCGACCACGGGGCCAACACAGAGCCGAGGGCCGGCCGGGCCGGAGTTGCGCCGGAGGCGAGCGCCAGCGAGCCCGCTGATGTTGGGCAAATGGTGGACATGTCTTCCGCCGACATGCTGGCGCAACTCAATCGCTGCGCGGCGCACACGCCGTTGGCGCCAATCCTCCAAATAGTGACCGTCCTCGCTGCCTTCGCAAGTCTTCTGTTCATCGCCCTTACACCATTTCTCGGCTTATTGCCAGTGATAATTCTGATAGTCGGCTTGGTTGGAAGCAGAGAGGTACATCGTCGTGAAGAGCACCTCTTGAGCTTCCCACTCTCCTTCAACCTTGAACAGGAGGCGGCAAAGCGATTCGAGGATATCACGGCTGCGTGTGGAGCTTTGGCAACGGCGCAGGTGCTCTGGCAGATTGACTCCGATACTGCTGTCCATGATTGGAAACGAAATGCTGGCGCCACCTCCCATGTGCGGCGTCACGTCATCCGCATCGCCAAAGTGCGGCCACCTTTTATTTCAACGGATATCGATGTCTGGGGGACAGCCAACAGCAGCCTTAGACTCTTCTTCCTCCCTGATTACCTCTATGTCTACCAACAAGACCCAATGAAAAGCTACGGCGTCGTCTCCTACGACAACCTTCGAGTAGTCTACACGGACGGATCCTTTATCGAGTCAAGTACCGTACCGGGAGATGCGGAAGTAATAGATTACACATGGCAGTACGTGCGCGTTGATGGTGGAGCAGATTTACGGTTCAAGTACAACCGGCAGATCCCGCGTGTTCGCTACGGATACGTCACACTGACTTCAGAGTCTGGATTGGCTATGCATTTGCAAGTCTCTTCGGCCGCGGCGGCAGAACGATTCTCTCTGGCTTTTTCGCCGCGCAGGCGCGCAGATCATGGCGCAGCAGGACCACGATCCGATGGGCCTAGGCGAAAACAGGCCCCTCCAGGTAATGACGAACGGGCGCGGGCCTCGAGGGGACCCGAACCGGAACGCGAGGGTTGGGGTGACGCTAAGCCAACTGCTTACGACGTCCTCGGTGTATCGCCGAGTGCGACCGCGGCGGAGATACATGCCGCGTACCGTCAAATGGCACAGCAATATCATCCCGATAGAGTCGCTGCCCTGGGGCCGGAGTTCCGAGAGCTAGCCGAGCGCCGGATGAAGGAAATCAACCTGGCATATGATCAATTGCGACGTGGCGGAACGTAACAGCAGAAGATGCGTCGGTTTCTCTGGCTTGCGGGCCTCATTCCCGCCGTCTTGGGTCTGGTTGCATGCTTGTCGTCGGCTACCTCGTTGGCGTGGCAGTATTGGCAAGGCGGAAAGCCGTCCCACCCCGTGGTGGCTGGTGAGTTGCTCCCCTATGAAAACAGCACTCTCGACGCGGCGACCGCGGCACAGATCTGTCCACAGACGCCATCCTGGACTCTCGTCACCGCCTTCCCGTTTACCTACCGGGGCCGCTGTGTTTTCATTAGCGGCCGCGTGCGGCCTGAGGATCGTACGCAACCTTTCGTGCATCTCATCCTAGTAAACGTTGTGCCGACAGAGAGCCAGGTGAATCAGGCGGTGCTGCTGGACTTGCGGACCATCAAGGATCGCGCCAAATTCTGGCAAGACATCGACGTGACTCGAACGATCAGCGCGGTAGGGACGTTACAAGGAATTCGCGACGAGTCCCCCCTGATCTGGCCAAGCGACCTGTACTCATATCCCGTTCTGTCGTCTCCTCCGCCACCAGCCTCTCCTTCACCGCCAGCTAGTGTCGTTCCAACCTCAGCTCCCACTCCGGCAACCCGGTATCCCTCGCCTTCGCCCCAACCGCCAACATCTACTCCTTTGCCAGCTACAACTGTTGTTCGATCCCCCACGTCGGCTGCAGTGGCAACCTGCGTCGAACGAGTGAACGTGCAGCCCGCCTTCGCTCAAATTTCCGGCGGCAGGCAATACCTTTTGGTGCAAGCGCTCACGAATAATGGGGTTCCCGTCGCCGGTGCAGAGGGCACGGTTCAGGTGGACTTCGGGGGCGGGCACAAGGATATTGCTTTACGTCCGACAGGCGCGGACGGCACCACGTACGCAGTGTTTGATGTGGGAAGTATGTCAGGAGAAGTCCTGGCACGCGTGACCCTTACCTCGGGGACCGCGTGCTCGGCTATGGGAACAACGCAATTCCTGGCGGCGCGGACGGCTGCAGCGGCAGCCTCAGCCGCAATCCCAGCCTCCCCATCCGCGACAGGACGACCTGCCACGGCAACACCCTCGCCCACGACGATCCCGTTGACAGCCACGCCAACGGCATCTCCCTCGCCACCGACGGCGACACCGTCGCCCACTCCACTGGCGTTACAAATGGTGAGCGTACCGGTTGGCAGTTCGCCGGTTGCTCTGGCGGTCGACTGGAACCCGTCGTACGCGGGAGGCAGAGGCGGTGGGTTAGCCTATGTCGTCAATGAGGGCAGCGATAGCGTATCGGTGGTGAACTGGTCGCAAGGACGCGTGATTGCCACGATCCCCGTTGGACATCAACCGTCCGCTGTTCTCCGTGATCAAAATATCTACGTGCTGAATCACGGGAGCGACACAGTCTCGATTCTTGACCAGAACACGTGGAAGCCGATCGGGCTGCTTAAGGTCGGGCATTTGCCAGTGGCCATGCGGGAGGTCTTTGGACCAAAGCTGATTGTCGTCAACCAGGGGAGCAGTAATATCTCAAATATTGATGAGATCACACGGCAGACCCTTGCCACGATACCGCTCGGGTCCAATCCATCCAGCATAGACGGTGACGAGGACCAGTACCTCTATGTTGCGAATACTGGCAGCGACACCGTTTCCATTCTGTCACAGGCGCTGGGGCGGGTGCTAGCGACGGTGCCGGTCGGAAAGAGCCCGATTGCTACGTCCTCCGATTCGTATGGTAGCTATCTTCTGGTGGTTAACCGCGACAGCGATTCGGTGTCGGTCATCGACCCAACCCTTGCGCGGACTCGTCCTGCTCTGGCGGTTGAGATCACTCTACCCGTGGGCCACGCGCCGGTCGCCATCGCTGAGACGCCGCAACACGGTCTTGCTTACGTGGCGAATTCAGGCAGTAACTCTCTCACCGTCATTGACACGCAACACTTTAATATCGTTTCCACGCTTCATCTCGACCACTCGCCTGCGGCCCTGTATCCCGACGCCTCGGGGTTCCGGGTATACGTCACATACCGAGACAGCAACACCATCACTGTGATCGACACAAGTGCGATGAATAGCACCGCTACACCGCACCTATCGCAATTGGGCCCTCTCGCCGGCCATCCGGTAGCGCTAACCACTGCGGCGGACCGACTGTTTGTTGTCACAAGCAATCCTGATGCCGTCACGATGATCGATCTGAGCCGTCATTCGTAATAGCTTCGCTCGGCCCTTGCAAGCCGTCCGATTCACATCGGTTCGAGAGCGGGCGACTCCGCCACAACTGCCGGCGCACAGTCGGACGCCACGGGCACGCAGACGTACCTTCCCCACACCAGGATTAGAGTCTTTCCTCTGACTACCGGTGAGTACTGCATAATGGCGACGAACAACCAGGACACGTGATCGATCAATTCCGCAATGGCGTACATGGTACATACCACTGCCCCTTCGAGAGCTGGCCCGTCCCGTATTCGCCACACCGAGGCAGTCCGGTAGTTTCGGCGGTTCATCTCCACCGGTCTCTAATGAATCCGAAACGAGGCAGTGCCTGCCTCGAAAGTCTCCCCGCCTGCTGATTACCGGTCGCTTCGCTGTGTCATGTCAAGGCCGGACTACAATTGGCTCTGGTGCATAAAGTGGGGAGGTGGTCCGAGCCCATGTTGTCGCGGCGCGGCGCTTGCTTCGGCCCTCTGGTACAGCATACCCTATCCTTGGTGCTCCCCACTTTACGCACCAGAGCCCTTTTTACACCGGCGATGACAGTCAGCAGCCCGTCGATGGCGGCCGAACCCGATTATGAATGGTCAGTTGTACTCGGCCTGGTCTCATCGAAGACCCGCTGCGGAGGCAGAACCTTGCCCTGGAGGCGGGGATCCGATTCCATGCGGTCGAAGCCAGTACACGCGAACTCACAGAGCGAGCAGTGAACCTCAATGCCTGGGCTGAAGTCCGGGCCCAAGGCCTCAGCCAAATTCTCGGTCGACACCGGGATCCCGAGCAACCGGGCATCCGGCTGCCTCGGCCTTGAAACGATGGCCAGATGGTCCACCTCCACGATCTCGGTAATCTTCACCGTCATCCTCGTCATGTACTCGACGCTGTCCTCGTGACGGCATGTGCGCTCGTGGCAGACGCGGCAGCAGCCCTCATCATCACGACCTCCAGTGACCGGATAGAGCCGATCGCGAAGATGAGGACACTCGGAGGCATCTTCGCCGCAGATCCTGCAGATCTGCTTTCCGACTCGGAAGCTCGGGGAGAATCCAAAGCGCTTGTGAACAATGCGCACTGGACAACGGTGCTCGTACCGCTCACCAGTCCACTCCAGGTGGCAGCCGTCAGGGAACAGCTCATGGACCCTCTTCCCCATCGCATGGAGTTCAGCATGTGTCGCATCCTCCCAGTCTGAATCCTCGAGCCAGTTGAAGGCCGAGGTCTCCAGCGCCAGGGCTTTACGAGCGAAGACCTGGCGCTCCTCCACCGGAGCGCCTGTGTCATCCAACGCCTTGACGAAGAGCTCTTGAGCTTCTGACCTCAGTTGCAAACCGCGCTCGCTCGGCCAAGGAAGCAACTCTTGGCTACTCACCGACTGCGTCTGCACCTTTCTCGTTAAGTGCAGTTTCAAGCAATTCTGCCAGCTTGACACCCGTGCCGCTCATGTCCACTATCGTTGTCGAGAGTTCGCCATTCGCACTTCTACGTTGGCGCACAATGTGGAGGTTTACGGGATGCGAGCCGAACTTGTCACCGAGAAAACGCTTAAAAAGTGCCCAGATCCCGTTGCCGATGACGCCCGTCGCGATGCCAACGATAAGCTCCGTCGGCACGTCACCCATGTGAATCATCCACTGACGGTGGTCCGCATCGTGCAGGTATTCCGACGTGATGCTGGCGGCGCGAAGCTCCTTTACCAGGGTACTCGCGGCGTTGCCGTAGATCCCGACGTCATTTTGCACCGACTCCGGCAAGATGACGACTGACGCGTCGGGCAAATGGGGAACCGCGTATGGCAGCCGGTCGCGACGGGTGTCGCTCAGGTCGCTTGCCACTTCGAGCCTCGTTGGACAATGCACATCACCGGAATGCAGATTATCGAATTGCTTTGATAGTCTACCCCTTGCGGTGGACGTAGCCGAGGTTGAGGACATCGACCTTGTCTGGACGGCGACCGAGGTCCGCGAGTGGTACGAGCGAGAGAACGACGGGCCTCTCGGACTAGCGTGCCCTCCCGACCGAGTTCGTGTGGCGATCTATCTTACGGAACGACGGGCTTCGCCGCTCCCCTCCCATCCCGAAGGCCCAATGTCAACTGATACCAAAGGATTAGTCGATTTGACAACTGGTCCACCCGACGCGGGGTCAACCCACCCACAGCATCTGGTCGATCCCCTTGACCGACACGAGGCCCGGGGGCATCAGGGAGCAGAGATGCTCGTAAAGCAACGAGAATTGAAGCAAGTAGTTGAAGTAGGCGCGATCACCCTCGGGAGGACATGCCGCCGACTGCTGGATCTGCCGAAGCGATTGGCGATAATCCGACCAACTGAGGAAACGCGCGACGTGGTTACTCGCGAGCGAGTCGTAGATCGGTACGATATCCGCATGGAAGTGAAGGTACTTCGAGGCGAACGACCGAGCGATTTTGGCCGGTTCCTGTGGGTCTATCTCCTTGCCCAATGCCTCCAGCGCCAGCAGTATTACCGTGTGTGCGGTCATGGTATCTGCCACGGCTGCCAGGGATAGCGTCCCATGCGAGCGGAGTTTGGCGATTGCGGGCGCTAGTTCCACTTCCGCCGCGGCAAGGACGTTTGCCACCCTTTCCAGGGCTCCTTGGCCATGTGTGCGCGATAATTGAACCTGATATACCCCGTTGATCAGAACCACTTTCGTGTAGATGTCCGCCAATGACGGCCCGGCGTGGTCTCGCACGATGCCGCGCAGCGCAGAGTCGACGTGAGCCCAACTGCGCTGGTAGTCCGCTAATGCTACTCGATATTTTACTACCATGTCGGAGTCCTGATACCGAGTACGCTTCATCGTCCTCCGCCACCGCCTCAGGTCGAGACGGTGTGATCCTGGAGACTGCCAGTGAAGCATAACGCCTGGTCGCCGAGGAGGCAACGAGTGAGAACCCGCTTGCTCAGAGTACGAATGCCAGAAGCAAACTCGACGCTTATTCTCACTCCCTTCCACTGGTGCCCTCATTCCTCTGCCGCTGGCCAGCAGCCGAAGCAGCCCCATTCGACCGGGTAAGAACGTCCCATGGTGGCTGTGGAAGAGGGCCACGTCGAACGGTGGTACACTAGCTCCTAGGGTGAAAAGCTCGCCAGAGGGAAACCAGAGGCGAGATCGTTAGGTAAGGATTTGACAATGGCTAAGGACGTGAAAGTGAGCGGTTATGCCAGGGTGACCAAATCGGCTTCCGGTAAGACCGTGAAGGTTACGAGCGTGAGCGGCTACACACGCAAGAAGCCGAAGAAGGGATAGGGCAATGGGGTACACCGCCGAACAGCGCCGAAATATCTTTGACCGTGGAGAGAGGCGTTGTCATCTATGTGGACACCGGCTCACCTTTGCTGGCCCTTGGCACGTGGAACACAGTAGGCCCTTGGTGAGGGGCGGCACCAATCACGGCAACAATCTGCGGCCAGCCTGTGCGGAATGCAACCTGAAGAAGGGAGTCGGGTCCGCGCGTGATGCCCGCGCTGCATTTGGACACCGGCTATCCGTTCGATCTCCCAAGGGACGAAAAACGGCGGGCAATGATGTTGTTCTCGTCGGTCTCGCGCTCGGGGCGGTCGTTTGGTTCGGACGCACCGTAGGTAAACAGAACGACCAGTCGTGATAGCCGTTGGGGGCGGCGTCCAAACGGCCGGTCTGAAAAGGTCGTTGTGATGTTGACGCGCGATCAGGTCTTCCTCAACGACTACGTCCAGTTCGGCTTCATGAACCACATCGTCGGTGCTGTGGCCTTCTATAACAGTGGCCGTGAGGCGGATGCGACGGCGACCGCTGTGCGATCGCTTGCCGAGCAGATCAAAACTCAGGATGCAGAGCAAATGGTGGCTTGCCTGCGGGATGGCTCACGCGTGCAACGTGTAGCCGTTGGCAGGCTGTACGCTGAACTGGCAGCGACCCTAGAGGACTTTGGTGCTTTCTGCTTCGCGGTTCGTTGGCGAACTTCCGGTGGAATCTTCAAGCGGTATCTCCGCAGCCAGTCCAGTGATGTCGCTAACTTCTTCGACTATGCCCTGCTGCATCCAAACGCTGACCTCGGTGAGTTGTTGAATCTGCCAAGCCTGCCTTCTCTCCAAGCACAACTCGATCCGAATTTCCATATGGTGGTAGATCATGATTACGCCATGTTGAGCACAGAGGTCCAACTCGTTGCACAAGGCTACCGCAAGGTCGGTGTGATGAGCCAGGATGGGATCTTGCAAAACGGCCTCCCTTCCGACTGGCTGGACTACACGAATATCATATTGGAAATCATCGACGGGTCAGACACTACCCCAAAGGGCGGCATTTTAGTGCAGGCCTACAACAAACTCAAACACCGCTTCACTGTTGTCGAGGATCTCGAGGCCCTCAGTAATGTGACGGCGGGTGAGCGTCACGCGATTCGTTACGCGAGATACAGTGTCAGCCCGGAACCGGTCGAACAGCTCTTGGCGAGCATCGTGAACGTAGTCCGTGGACAGATGGAGCTTGCTGCGTTGCTCGGCAAGTTGGACTCGCAGGGGATTCAACTTTGAGCTTCCCGTTGCGACCATTTATGTAGGGTTCGCCGCATACCAGCGAACGGCAGTGCCCATAAAATGCCAGTTGCTTCGCGGATCCGCCTACGCGCATGCTGTTGGGACTCCGCAGCGTAATAGCGGAGAAGAGTATCCATCTACGGTGATCTCACAGTCAGCAGCCATCTGCGGCATCCGTCACACCGTTAGAGATAGCCACTGGCGCGTCTGCTCATCCCAAAGTCTGTCGTCCGGCGGCTTGTCCATTAGCGTTGGGAGGGCGTGACCAAGAGGGAATATGCGAGCCATATCCGTCGCCGCGGCGATCGCGTCAACCAGCCGGTGGCACTCGGCCACCAGGGCGCAGGCATAAATGTAGGGAGCGACCATTAGTCCACCGGGCATCTGTGTCATCCCCCAGTATTCCGCTGAACCGTGGCGCTGTGCGGCGTTCCAAAGACTCTGAGCCTCACCCTTGGGAAGTGCAACAAGTGACGACACTTTCCGTTTACCGTCGTCGAAGCCGGTGGAACGGAGCGCCGCACCGTGGACGAGGTGACGGAGTGTAAAGAGTAACTTCATCACGTCGAGCGCATCGTCGCTGGCTGTATATTGAGCCAGTGCTTCGGCACCGTTCGCCTGAAGTCGCTTGCGGAACTCGGGCCAGTTGAAAGTCGCCGACCGCTCGTTTCCAGGAAGTCCGTAGGCACGATGGGCAACGCGAGCCGGGGCATCCAGAGCGCCGACTAGCAGGAGGGTCAAGTAGTCGAAGTGGTACATGGTTGCTTCTTGGGTATCTGTTGTCTGTGGCCGATAGAACTGGATGCCTACCGCGTCCCGAGCTTCGAGTGCGCGAGCACAACGCGTCAGCACGCTGCCGCCGAGATCGAGTATATCGTCGCCGCGCATATCCGCCGCGTGTACGCAAGCACTGAAGTAACGCCACATGCTCGGGAGGCAACCACGGCTGGCTGCCCAATACCAGAGCCACCGGTTGGTTCGAACCGGAGGTTGCAGCAAGTAAGTGTCCCTTGAACGCAGGAATAGGCCAATGAGTCTGGCGGTATCGGACGGCTTCCGCGGGTTTGTCTCACGGACGAAACCGCCAGCCGATGGGCGGAGCAGCCAGGGCGAACCCGTGATCAGTACATCCTGACCAGCCTGACGGTGGGCCTGGGACACGAGCACGTCTGCGAGGGCAGCCTGCGCGTGTGGATGGCTCGGGTCGTTCTGTCCCGCCAGATTCGCCGCCAACTCGGGCCACTGCGATGGGAACCAGACGCCCGTATAGGTGATCCTGCCATCTGGATACGTCACTGTCACCGGCACATATTCGGCGGTCGGATCGAACGTTTCTATCCGCAATCGCGGCAACGGGCCCGGCTCGGTGTCCAAGGCAACGATGTCCGGATCGTTGCACATTTCGCGAATAGCGCTCACGGCGGCATGCTCAGAGGGCGGTAAGGCCGCAAACGACGACGTGTGAAGCGTGATCCGAAGCGGCCGCTCCCGTTCTCCCCGTTGGAATGGGCTGTGTAGCTCGCCACGGCGCGAGTCTTGCCAGGTGATGGTCTCAGTCACTTCAGCCAACCTCGTACATGTGCTCGGCCCATTGGGACACTCGCTGATGCCCCATGGCACGGTCCTCTACCTCCCGTCAGAGGCAGCCTCTGATGCATTCGCTCGCGCCGCCGCGCGCTCCAGGTTCAGCCCCAGCAGCCGACTCAGTATCTCCTCATCGCTCAACTCGTGCGGCCACCCGTAGGCGTCGAGCACCGCCTGATCGAGCGTGCGGTGCGCCAGATCGAGCCAGGTGGGACGCTGGTTGTACAGGTTGGTGAGCGTGCGCCGCCTCAGTTCCTCAGCCGAAGCGTCCGGCGGGTTCAGC
>DHIZ01000086.1:15568-21202 GCA_002404055.1 Chloroflexi bacterium UBA4733 | reverse complement strand
GCGTCCGGCGGGTTCAGCCAGGCATCGCGCTTTCGCACGAGTTCTTGCGCCGCTCCGGCAATGGCCTGGACGCGCGGATCGTCTGGCGGCTCCTGGCCCGGGGGCCAGGGGAAGGGGAAGGTCTCGAACGTCCGTTGAGAAGAGTAGCGCGGGTCATTGCCGACGCCCATGCGCGCACCTTGCTTGAGCGACCATATCTCGTGGACCCTGGATTGGAGAACACCAAAGCAATAATCGTCGTCGCGTGCGATGACGTGGAGCGTGTGATCGGGGATAACGTCGGTGCTCATCCAGATAAAAAGTCGATGCTTTGCGACTTCTGGCGTCACGATACACCGGCGGAGTCCCTTTATTGCTTGCCGAAGGCCGGGGCGGGCCTCCCCATATATCCACCATCGCAAACGCATGCGGTCGCGTCGGTTCTCGTCACGTAGCGGCTTGACATGCCGCCGGACGTACTCAAAGGGAAGTTCGTACTGCGATGCGTCGTGTTCACTCATCGAAACGCCGAAGTCGATCACCCAGGCATCCCGCGGGCGTGCCGTTATGTCACGGCCAATCAATCGGTGCTTCACAACGTCGCGGTTGGGACGCCCGTTTGTATTGACAGGAGCAGCAAGCATCGCCTGTGCCGCTGCACCATCCAGGTCAAACGGCCCCGCCTTCATCATACCGAGGAAGCAATACCCGCGATTCTCCACCAGCGTGACGGCACGCGTTATGTCGGCGGTCGCTGTCAGGTCGGAGTGGATATCGGAGACGGGGACACCATCCAGCGTTATTCCTCGCTCGGTTCCATTGTCAAAGCCAACCATCGAAACGCGCACCGATGCGCCGTTCAGGACCCACGGCCGGTCTCCCCAGGCCATGAAGATGCCTCCGCTGGCCTTGATGCGCTCCAGCACCGGGCGGTTGCCAGACTGTCGGATTGAGTTGGTGGCGAGCAATCCGACGCGCCGTGTTTTCCCTGCGACAATCTGTGCCCGTGCGAGCTCAAACCAATAGGTGACCAGGTCCGCCCCACCCGGCACTCGGCCCCCGTACAGGGCACGCACTTGCTCGGCGTAGGCATCGCCAAGTTCACCCCGCATCCGCTTGTCACCCAAGAAAGGTGGATTGCCGATGATGATGTCCGCCTCCGGCCACTCCGGCTCGATGGGCCGACCTTGCTCGTCGTGCCCCAGGATGGCGTCCATCGCTTTGATGTTGTCCAGGCGGCGGAGGATGGTGCCGGAGACGGTGGCGAAGCCGTTGTCGTGCAGCCACTGGAGGTAGCCGATCCAGACCACGACTTGGGCCAGCTCGTGGGCGTAGGGGTTGACTTCGATGCCGTAGAGTTGCTCCGGCTTCACCTGGGGGAACCAGGTCGTCAGGCCGTGCTGGGCGGCAAAGGTGATGACGGCTTTCTCCAGGTCCAGTAACTGCTTGAGGGCCACGTAGAGGAAGTTGCCGCTGCCGCAGGCGGGGTCCAGCACGCGCACTGTCGAGAGTTTGCTGGAGAAGCCGACGAGCAGGCGGCGCAGGGCGTCTTGCTGGCGGAGGCGGGCGGGGCCGCTGGCGGCGTCGCGTTTGGCGACGAGGGTGAGGGCCTGCTGCTGGAGGTCGGCCCATTCCCGGCGCAGCGGGGCCATCAGCACCGGCTCGACGATCAGCAGGATGTCGTCGCGGCTGGTGTAGTGGGCGCCGAGCTGGGCGCGCTTGGCGGGATCGAGGCTGCGCTCGAAGAGGGTGCCGAAGATCGCCGGCTCCACGCTGGCCCAGTTGAGGCGGCAGGCGCGGGCCAGCACGCCAAGGTCGGCGCGGGTGAGGTCCAAGGCCGAATCGTCGGCGAAGAGGCCGCCGTTGAAGTGGGCGATGTCGTCGGCGCCGAAGTAGCCGCCGCTCGCCATGGCCTCGAACAGCGACTGCAGGCGGCGGCGAAAGTCGGCTGGCCGCTGGTTGGTACTCTCCACCAGGCGGGTCAGCAGCTTGGAGGGCAGCAGTTGGATGTCCTGGGCGAAGAGGCAGAAGAGCAGGCGCATGAGGAAGTGGGCGGACTGCTCGGGGTCGGCGCCGGCGATGCTCAGGCTGGCGGCCAGTTGGGCGAACTCGCGGGCAGCGGCTTCGGTGACCTGGGCGGTGGTCTGCTGGGGACGCAGTTGCTCCGGGTTGGTGAAGAGCGAACGCAGCACCTCGAGGGGCGAGAGCCAGGAGCCGTCCACGGCGTCCCCTCTGGCCAGGTCGGCCAGCGAAAAGGTGTAGACGCGGGTGACGGTGTTGGTGAAGTTGGTGTGAACGGCGAAGTGGTTGAGGTCGCAGACGACGAGCAGCGGCGGGTTCTCCAGGTTCTCGCGGTAGGTGAGCAGTTGGCGATAGGCGGCGTCGAGGTTGGCCTGGCGTTTCTTGTACTCCCAGGCGAAGTGGCCGCGCAGCCAGACGTCGGCGAAACCCTGACCACCGCCGGTCTTCTGGACGCCTTTCTCGAAGGTGTAGAAGGTACCTTCCTGGTCTGCTGCGGCGGGCGCCGGATGGCCAAGCATCTGGCAGAGGTCGAGGAAGTGCTGCTGGGCGGCACTACGCTCGGAGAGTTTGGTGTTCTGCCAGCGGGCGATGAAATCGGGCAGGGGCAGGGCGGGGGTGATGAGGTGGTCGATCGCGCGGCTCCCTGTCTGTGTGGCAACCTGTCGGCAAGGGTAGTGTAGGGAGCGGCCGGGGGGATTGCAAATGGGGCCAAGATCAGGAGAGAGGTCCCTGTTCGCGTCGTATCATGCGAGCACACCACAGTCGGGGAGACGGCACGGGAGGTACGCACATGGTTGACGTTGGGATTGCCCGAGCGCGGCCTACCGTGCTCCAGGGCGTTACGTGGGAGGCGTATGAGCGGCTGCTCCAGGCGCACGAAGGGGCAAGCGCCCCCCGCTTGACCTATGATCGGGGGACGCTGGAAATTATGAGCCCGCTGGCGATTCATGAGCGACTGAACCGTCAGCTCGAGCTGTTGCTACCGATCATTGCTGAGGCCACAGGCGCCGACCTGTCTAGCCTGGGTTCGACCACCTTTAGCCGGGAGGACCTGCAACGCGGCTTTGAGCCGGACTCCTGCTTTTATGTTCAGAATGAGGCCATGGTTCGTGGAAAGGCTCGCATTGACCTGCACGTGGACCCGCCGCCGGATCTCGTCTTCGAGGTGGATATTACGCACTCCACGCTGGACAAGCTCGCTATATATGCGCAGATTGGCGTGCCGGAGGTCTGGCGCTACAACGGTGAGCGCTTCCAGGTGATGATCTTGACGGGCGACCACTACAACGAGCAAAGCAAAAGCCAGGCGTTTCCGCTGGCCAGCGCCGCGGCGCTGGCATGGCTCTTCCGCGACAGTATCATGCTGAGCAATATGGCCTGGATCCGGCGCGCCCGCGCCTGGGTGCGGGACCTGGGGCCGAACGCCACCACCTGACGCCGCCGGGCAGCCAGGTCCCTGAAATCGCGGCCCACCCCTGCCAAACCTGTCCCATTTTATACCCCCAGACCCCTATTCCCCCCTGGTAGCGGCGGGTACTCTACTCACGCTGGAGAAATAGAACATTAGTTCTCTTTCAGCACGGCCCGATGACCAGTTGGGAAGATGGGAACGGCGATGAGTGTTGAGGTTGCGCCGGAAACTGGCGAGGCGCTGCGGGCGCGGCAGGTGGCGGAAGTGGAGGCGATGTTGGTGCAGAGCGGCGTGGAGGTCCACGCGCTGGTGATGGAGCAACTGCGCTGGCAGATTGGGCAGGGAACGGTGACACCGGCGCTGGTAGCGTTGCTGGGCCAGGCGCGCGCCGCAATGCTGCGCGGTCTGCGCCAGCCGGAGAAGGTGACGCGCCAGGAAGCCCCGGCCACGACGGCCGGCGCCGGGCTGCCGATGACGAAGGAAGGACGGTCGTTCGACTTTGCGGCCTTCGCCAAACTCTTCCTCAGTCTCGCAGGATACGCTGCAGCGAGCGCAAGCCCTGTTGGAACGGACGATCCTGAACTCGCCCTGGGTGCCCCACGCGCCGACGACGAAGCAGGCAGCCTTCCTGGCAGTGCCCGTTCGTGAGGCGCTGTTTGGCGGCGCGGCTGGAGGAGGAAAATCGGACAGCTTGCTCATGGCCGCCTTGCAGTATGTGGATGAGCCGGGTTACGCCGCCATCCTCTTCCGGCGCACCTACGCCGACCTGGCGCTGCCGGGGGCGATTATGGACCGCTCCAAGGAATGGTTGAGCGGCAAGGGGGCGGCGGGCGGCGCGCGCTGGAACGAGCGGGAGAAGACGTGGACCTTCCCCAGCGGCGCAACGGTGTCGTTCGGCTACCTGGAGCACGAGAAGGACAAGTACCGATACCAAGGTAGCGAGCTGCAATTCGTTGCTTTCGATGAATTGACCCAGTTCGGGGAAGGGCAATATCGCTACCTGTTCAGCCGGTTGCGGCGGCTGAAGGGCAGCAACGTGCCGCTGCGTATGCGGGCAGCCAGCAACCCCGGCGGTCCGGGTCACGGCTGGGTGCTGCAGCGCTTCATCACGGAGCGGCGGCCGGATCGGCTGTTCATCCCGGCGACACTGGACGACAACCCGTACCTGGATCGCGACGAGTACATCAAGAGTCTGCACGACCTCGACCCCTACACGCGGCAGCAGTTGCTGGACGGCGACTGGTTCGCCCGGCCGCCGGGCCACAAGTTCCGGCGGGAGTGGTTTGCTGTCGTAGATGCTGTGCCGGCAGCGGCGCGGCGGGTGCGTTTCTGGGACCTTGCCGCTACCGAAGCGCGGGCCGGAGCGGACCCGGATTGGACATGTGGCGCCCTGCTGGCCGAACTGGAGGGGCGCTACTGGCTCTGCGACATCCGGCGCATCCGGGCGACGCCGCAAGGGGTGGAAGCGCTGGTGCGCCAGACCGCCGAGTTGGACGGGCGCGAGGTGGACATCTGGATGGAGCAGGAGCCGGGCAGCAGTGGCGTGAAGGTGATCGACGACTACGCCCGGCGGATGCTGGCCGGCTGGAGCTTTCGCGGCCATCGCTCCACGGGCAGCAAGGAGATTCGCGCCAACCCACTGAGCGCGGCGGCCGAAGCCGGCAACGTGCTGCTGCTGCGCGGCGCCTGGATCAGCGAGTTCCTGGACGAAGCGGAGAGCTTCCCCACCGGCCTGCACGACGACCAGGTCGACGCCGTCAGCGGCGCCATGGCGATGCTGACGACGAACAACGACGTAGCGAGTTTCCTGGCGGCGATGCGGGGGTGAAGGGAGCAACCATGCTGGATTGGGTGCGGGCGCAACAGGCGAAAAGCAGCAGCCTGAGCAAGGCGGGCGGCGCGGTGCCGGCCGGCAGCTCTCGGTCGCTGGCGGCGGAGGCGGCGCGGCTGAACCGAGAGTTCGGGGCGGCGGGTGGCGATAGCGTGCAGTTCGGGCCGGGGACGCCGCCGGCAGCGGAGCCGCTGGACGGCAGTGGGCAGCCACGGGCATTCCCCTACCGGACCGGCTGGAACGTGCCGAGCCTGCCGGGCGAAGGACGACCGCTGGATTTCACCACGTTACGTCAACTGGCAGACACCTATGACTTACTGCGCAAGGCTATCGAGATTCGCAAGGACGAGTTGTGCTCGCTGCAGTTCGACGTGGTGGCGCGCGACCCGGA
>DHIZ01000086.1:0-15435 GCA_002404055.1 Chloroflexi bacterium UBA4733 | reverse complement strand
TTCGCCTTCCCCGACCGGCAGCACACCTGGCAGGGCTGGCTACGGCGGGTGTTGGAGGACTACTTCGTCATCGACGCCGTCAGCATCTGGAAGTGGCGGACGCTGGGCGGCAAGCTGCACGGCTTGCGCCTGCTGGACGGGGCCACGATCAAGCCGTTGTTGAGCGTGCAGGGCGACACGCCACCGCCACCGGCTCCCGCCTATCAGCAGTACCTGTATGGCGTGGCGCGGGATTCGTTCCGGGCCGACGAGCTAATCTACGCGCCGAAGAACCGCCGCAATCACACGCCCTATGGGTTCTCAGCAGTCGAGCAATTTCTGTGGCATATCAACGAGGCGCTGCGCTACGCGCGTTTCCGGCTCGATTTCTTCAGCGACGGCACGCTCCCCGAGGGTGTGGCGGTGGCGCCGCCGGGGACGGATGCCCGGCAGTTGCGGGAGTTGCGCGAGTGGTGGGACGGCATCATGGCCGGCGACACGCGCGCGCTGCACAAGCTGCAATGGGTGCCGGCAGGGACGAGCTTCCACGCCTTCAAGACTTTCGAGTTCAGCGTGGAGTTTGCGCGCTGGCTGGTCGAGGTGACCTGTGCGGCGCTGGACGTGACGCCGCAGGAAATGGGCTTCGCGCCGGAACACGGTGGGCTGGGCGGCAAAGGCTACGCCGAGGAGCAATCCACGGTGCTCAAGCGGAAGTCCACCTTCCCGCTGACGCGCTGGCTCTGCGACGAGATATTCAACCCGCTGATCTGGCAGGAGTTCGACGCGCCGGAGCTGCAGGCATCGTTCCGCGACATGGGCGATGAGGAAGACCGCCTGCAGGCGATGCAGGCCCGCGACCTGGCCATCCGCAACGGCACTTTGTCGGTCGATCAGGCGGTGGAAGAGGACGGCGGCGAACCGCCGGGCATCGGGCGCATCTTCGTCTTCGGCACGTCGGTGCTGTTCGAGCCGGACCTGATTCAAGGGTCGCTGCACGGGGCTCCCGGCACGGCGCCGCAGCCGCAGCCGGCGGCAACGGCGGCGGCGCCGGCACAGGATCACGCGGGAGCGCGCGTGGTGCAGCAGGAGCTGGCGGAAAGCCGCGTGGCAGCGCGACGCGAGGAACGCGCCAGCTTGGGGAGCAGCCTATAGGGAGGAACGCATGCCGGCCTTTGGCTTTCATCTCCTGCCGGGCAGCGCTCCGGCGGCGGTGGCGCGGGCGGCGCAAGGAGCGCCGGTGGTCAAAGTATGCGACGCCGCAGCGATCCCCGTGGCCCGTGCCGCGGGCGCCCGGTTCGTCTACTACCGGCCCTACCTGCCCGATGATGGGGACTGCGCCGATGGCGCGAGTTGGGCGCACACGGTCTGGCAGGCGCTGCAGCAGGCGGGCGGCGCGGCGCCGGAGGCGATCTGCTTTCGCAACGAGTGCTCGGCGACCAGCCGGACGGCGGAGCAGTATCTGGCCTTCCGGGCAACGTTGCGGGCGCTGGGCTATGGCGGTCTGGTCGTCCTCGGCAGCTTCAGCATGGGGACGCCGGACTGGCCGGGCTGGGCCGCGCTGCTGGCCGGATTGGACGGCGCGCGACCCGACGGGATCGACCTGCACGAATACTGGTCGCTCAGTATCGACGGCTCCGCACCCTGGTGGGCCTTACGGCATCAGGAGGCGATACGGCGAGGACTGTTGCCGAAGGATTGGCCCATCTATATCGGGGAATGTGGTTCCGACGACGTGGGCACGGAAGACGCGCAGCAGCGCCGAGGCTGGAACGACAACGGCAAACTCACGGCGGAGCAGGAGCTGAGCAACCTGCTTCAGTATCGCCGCCGTTGTGCCCCCAGTGTGTATGCCTGTTTCGTCTTTGCCGACGGCAACGCTGATCCGCAGTGGGCGAGCTATCACACCTTCGACACGCCGCTGGAAGCAGGACTGCGGACGACGTGAACCGCGCCGGCAGTTGGTGTTCCGCCGGTGACCGGCGGTTCCAGCGCCTCTGGGCGCAGAAAGAAGCAGCAACCCATGAACGTGGTGGATGCCATCCCCGAGCTGGATCAAGGGCCGACACGCCTGTGCTGGGCGGAGTGCGTACAGGAGGTCTTCGCCGGCGCCGGCTACAGCGTGAGCGTGTACGACCTGTACCGCCAGGTCAAAGGGCGCGATTACGTGCCGCCGGGGGAGACGGCCACCTTCGCGGAGCTGACGGCCTGCGTGCGCGCGGCCGCGGCGCTGACGGGGGCAACCCTCCGTTGGTACGGCGTCGGCGGTCGCGTGAACGACCTGGCGACGTTCGACCAGTTGCTGCGCGACGGCAATTGGCTCGTGATCGTCGGCGCCAACGAGCAGACGCTGGTGAACGATCTTGGCCTGGCGGAGAGCGTCGACTACGGGCACTACTTCCTCTGCCGCCATGTCGACTTCGATGGCGACGGCACGCCGGAGACGGACACCATCGATAGTTACCGGTCCTACGACCATGTGCCGGTGCGAATTCCATTAACGGCCGTCCACGACGCGATGGTGCGGAATTGGGATGCCGAGTATGACGCGCTGGCGTTTCAGGTGGGGTGAGGGTCACCGGGGAGGGCAGGCACGGGGACCTGCCCCTACGACGAAGGACATGAAATGCCTGACGACATTGCGTACCACTATATTCCGTTCACGACAAAGGGTGATGAAAGCCAGCGCATCGTCGAGGGCTACGTCAGCTCGCCGGCGATCGACTGTGACGAGCAGATCGTGGATCAGGAGTGGCTGAAGGGAGAACTGCCGGCGTGGCTGGCGCAGTTCGGCAATATCCGGGAACAGCACAACCCGCTGCGTGCCGTCGGTAAGGCGCAGACGGTGGACGTGCTGGCGCAACCGGGGCCATACCTGGCAGCCCGGATCGTGGACGATGACGCCTGGCGCAAGGTCCAGGCCGGCGTCTATAACGGCTTTTCGGTCGGCATCAAAGCGCCGCGCATCGTCTACGACGGGACTGCAAAAAACGGCCGGATTGCCGGCGGCAAGCTGATCGAGATCAGCATCGTGGATCGACCGGCCAATGACGCTGCCCGGTTCGTGCTGCTGAAACGGGCCGGCGAGCATGCCTGGAAGCTGGGTGACAGCGGCCCGGTCGTTCAGGATGTTACGTCCGCTGAACCGCAGTGTGACGTCGCCGGGTGCGACTGCAAGTGTGGGCCGACAGCGGCCGATTCGGACTGTACCTGTCGCTGTGCGTTCTGCTCCGGCGTCCGGGGCAGGGAGGAGGGTGAAGCTATGACCGACCAGGAGCAGGCGCCGGACGGGGCGGCAGAGCAGCCGGAGGGTACCCAGAAGGCCGCCACGGCGGGGTCGGCAGCGGGCCCGGCGACTGCCCGTGCGGACTTTCAGGACGCCGCACCGGCGGTGGTCTACCGCCCAGCCAGGATCGGCGAGGTGATGGCGATGCTGCAGGACGTGCAGGCGCGCCTTGAGGCACTGGCTGACGAGACGGACCGGGATCGGGACGGGGATCGCCCAGAGGGCACCCGCACTCCGGCGAACCTGGAGAGGAACGGCACGGGCGAGCGGCAGGGTCCGCGATCCCCGGCCGGCGAGGAGAGCGATACTGCGGACTTCGCAGCGCAAGCAGGCGGACACGAACTGGTGACGCCGGAGCGGCTCGCCCTGACCTTTACCACCGAGGCCGACCTTACCAAGTTCATCACGACACGGGTGGAGGCGCTGCTGGCGGAACGCATGACACAGGAGTTCATCACCAAGAGCGCAGCGGCAGCGGTAGCCGAGCCGCTGGCGGCCATCCCGGAGATCGCCAAACTAGCGGGAGGCATCGCCCGAGGGCTGGAAGCGCTGGCCGACCGGACGAAGGCGACGGCGGAGGAGTTGGGGGTGACGAAGGCAGCGCTGGCGGAGACGCAGGCCGACCTGGCGCGAGTGAAGGAGCTGGCGCAACCGGTGAAAGGAACGGTGTTCGCCATCGAGAAGGGGATCGGCATCGAGCCGGACCGCATCTACCGCGATGGTGTAGTGCCGGATAGCGCCAGGCGCGGCGCCGAGGCGGCGAAGGTGCTGGCAGGACTGTCCGACAACGAGCGCCGAGAAGTCGGCGCGGCGGTGCTGGCCGAGATGTATCGAGCGCGGCAGTAAAGGAGAGCAAACAGATGGTATCGATGAACGCGGAGATTCAGCAGACGCTGGCGGCGTATCGGTCGGCGGTGTTGAGTGACCCGAAGGCGCTGTTGCAGGCGGACGCTGCCAAAGCATGGAATGTCGGCAACGGCTTCCAGGCCTATAACCTGGAGATGCTGCACTCGCTGTTCCCGCAATTGACGCCGGTGCGCAACATGACCAGCCGGGTCAAGGGCAAGGGCAAGCGCGTCGAGTACAAGGCCGTCACCGGCATCAACACCGGTGGCCTCTCCGGCTTCGTGGCGGAGGGCAACGCAGCAAGCCTCATTGCCACGAACACGAGCGACATTGCCGCGACCTACCGCAGCTTCGCGCTGGGCGACAGCGTGACGATGGAAAGCGAGTGGGCCGGGGTCGGTTTTACGGACCTCAAGGCGCTTGCCGTGACCAACCTCCTACGGGCCACGATGATCGCCGAGGAGAACGCGATTCTGTTCGGGCAGAACAGCACGGCCAGCGCGCAGGAGCAGGCGCCCGGCGCGGCCGGCACTGCGCCGAACCTGGCGACGCCGACTACGTCGACCAGCGGCGGCACCCTGCCGGCGACCACCGCCTACTACTTCAAGCAGACGGTCATCACGCCGATGGGCGAGAGCCTGCCCAGCGCGGCGCCGGCTACGGTGACGACGGGCGCCGGCAGCACCAACAGCATCACCGTTACGCCGGTGTTCCCAGCGGGGCAGCCGGTGATCGGCTTCAACCTGTACATGTCCACGGCCAGCGGCGGTACCTACTACCTCGTCGCTGCCGGCAACGTGGCGGCGGCGCTCTCCGGCGGGCAGTTGCCGGGTGGAAGTCTGCTCTGGTTCAGCAACGGCGACCCGCTGGTGATCACCAGCGCGGCGTCGAGCGGCGCCAACCCGCCGGTGGCCGACGCTACGGCTTCGGGGCTGGCCTTCAATGGCATCTACAGCCAGATGTGGGGCGGCAACGGGGCGACGCTGACCAAGCAGGGCGGCGCGCTTACATCCGTCGGCATCACCGGGCTGCTGAAATCCATGTGGAACACCAGCCGGGCCGACCCCGATGCCTGCTGGTGCAACGTGCAGGAGTCGGTGAAGCTGACAAACATCACACTGGGCGCCGGCACGCCGTACCAGGTGCTGGTGAACCAGGGCGAGGTCAACAACGCTGTCGCCAACTTCCGCGTGGCGCGCTTCACCAACCCGGCCACCGGCACGGAACTGCCGGTGCGCGTCCACCCAACGGTGCCGCAAGGGCTGATGCTCTTTTTGTCCAGCAAGCTGCCGGGCTGGTACGTGCCGACGGATATCCCCACGGTGTGGGAGATGGACCTGCCGCAGGATTACACGGAGATCGACTACCCTCCGATCAGCAGCAACCCCGTCTGGCAGGTGGAGGTGCGCTTCTATGGGGCGCTGAAGCTGTACCTGCCGGCGATCCAGGGGGCGCTGTACGCGATCAATAACGGATAGATTATTGAGTGCTCAAGTGGCACATTATAGGGGCGGGTTTGAAACCCGCCCCTACGTCTCCCCCGACCCCGCGAACGGAGTGAGCACGTTGCGACTGACCACTGACGACCGGTGCGCCGGTTTGGACGCCCCGGATGGGCGCTCGTTCCGGCCGGACCGCGACGGCGTCATCACCTTACCGGAGGAGCTCGCCGGCTACGGCCGGCGGGCGGCACGGGAGGCCCCGATGTTCCATGTGTACCAACGCGGCTACGCGGGCTTCGATGCGGCAGAACTGCAGGCGCGGTATGCGGCCTGGGAGCAGGACAAGACAAAGGAAGAGCAATGAGTGCTCAAGTGGCACATGCAATGAGTGCTCAAGTGGCACATTGCCGTGGCTGAGGCGGGCGTGATCACCCTGGACGACTTTGCCGATAATGGGGCGAAGTGGTCGTTCTACGGCGACAACGGCGCGGGCTACGCCGCGAGCTGGCTGGCGGCGGCGGCGCGGGCGGGGACGGCGCAGGGAAACGGCGGCGGCACGAAGACGCTGCAATACACCTTCACGGGACAGGCGGCGCAGACGTCGATCTACGGCGTGAGCGTGGCGCTGCAATGTACGTTGTCAACGCCAGTGAACATCAGCGCGGCACAGTTTCTCTGCTGCGACCTGTTCCTGGAGCCGGGGCTGGCGGCGAACGTCAACCGGCTGGCGGTGCAACTGCAGACAACGGGCGGGAACGGCACGATCACGCCATCGACGGTGGTGGACGGGACGTGGAACTACATCCGCCAGGCGCTTTCGGCCTTCACCGGGGTGGACCTGACCCACGTGACGGGTGTGCAGGTGGAGCTGTTCGTCAACCCGGGGACGCACGGTGTGGCGGAGATCGACACGCTGCGCGCCTGCAATTACGTCTACTCCAGCAACGACTATTACCAGCAGGGGCGACGCACGGGCGACCCACTACCGGTCGATATCATGGCGGCGCTACCGGCGGTGCAGCAGTACCTCTTCGGCAGTACAACAGGGATCGCCATCCCGGCGGGCGGCTACCAGACGGACTCTGCGCAGCCGAACTTCGGGGCGGTGACGGGCGTGAACGCCTTCACGGGGGCTGTGGCGGAAGTCGCCCTCGACACAGAGAGCGACCACAGCTACTGCTCGGGTCTGCTGCTGGCCGGCCTCTGCTGGCTCTACCGTATGACCAGCGACCAGACCTACCTGACACAGGCGGCCTGGATCGTCAACAACTACTACCTGCGCTGGTACGTCAGCGCATCAACAGCGGGGGCGGCTGCGGGTTCTTTGGGGTTTATGCCCTTCTGGGTGAACCGCAGCGGCGTGCGGGCGAACTACGTCTCGACTGACCAGATCCAGGGGTCCTTGCTGGGCCTGCTGGAGTATTTCATCGTCACGGGGCGCGACAACGCAGCGCTGACCAAGTTGTTTGCGGATTGGCAGACCTGGTGGAACAGCGCCAACCACGTGGCGTTTGACGGGACGCCGAACGCCAATCAGGTGCCGGGGCAGCCGGCCGGCCTGAAGTCTCCGCTGGTGGACCTGGCAGTAGCCTTTGCGACCAGTGGCGACGGCGGAGCGGCCGGCGGGGATACGACCTACACGACGCCGAGCTACCCGGCGGCGAACTACGCCTACCAGACGGGTTGGGTGGGGACGGGCAGCGCCTACTTCGGCTTCTACAGCGGGCTGGGCTTCGCCGAGGACCTGTTGCGCAACCGCCTGCGGCAGGCAAAGTTACCGGCGAGCGCCCCCTACCCGACCGCGCAGGCCCTGGCCACCCTGGGCCAGAACGCGCTGTTCGCCTTCGGCTTCGGCAGCGGCAACCAGTACTACGCGACGGATATGCCAGCGGACTTCAACAAGCGTCCGCTGGGCTGGGTCGCGGTGGAAGGCACGCCCTGGAACGGCAGCAGCAAGCAGTTGCTGGTGAGCACGACGGGGCCGAACGACTACAACGACTTTGCCGGGGTGCAGTGGGGCGTCTACATCGGCCCGTTGCTGCTGGAGAACGGCGGTGATGCCGGCGGGCTGGTTGCGGCGGGCCAGACGACGACCCTCAGCCAGGTGCAACTCTTGCAGGCCGTCCTGGGCCTGGCTGTAAAGAACGCGCTGATCCTGCCGGGGACGGTCGCCAACGGGGCGATCCCGCGGGAGGTTGCGGGGCCGTGGGGCATCTACCACAACAGCTTCACCGCCGGCCGGGCGAAGCGAGGGCTGCTGGTCGACGAGCAGCCGAACCACCAGTTCGTGGCAGCCTACGCCTACTGGTTCCTGCTGACGCAATTCAGCGGGCTGTGGCCGGCGCAGTACGACCGAGTGATGGACTGGCTCTACAACCCGAACACCCTGGCCCTGCGCCTGACTGCCAACGGGCAACCCGGCGACGCCGTGGCCATCCCGCTGCGCGGCATGCTGACCGGCCATCGCTACGTGCTCATCAACGAGTCGACCGGCGTGCAGATGGTGGTAGCGGGCGGACCCTATACGCTGACCTGGACCCTCGTGAATGCCGAGGAGCACTGGCTGATCTACGACGTAGTGCAGCCGCCGACACGGGTGTTTCGGAGTATGGCGGGGACGCCGCGGAGGGTGTTTGCGAGTTAGGGGGGAGTGGGTAGGAGGCCACCAACGACCAGGAGGACACCCATGGCCATCATCTCCCAATTAGAACTCCCCGGCTCACCAACCGAGCAGGCGAGCGGTGGGGCGACGACGTATTACTGGGACCCAACGGCCGAGCTGGCGGGCGGGGAGACGCTGAGCAGTCCGGCGGCGGCGGTATTGGAATATGACCCGCGCTATCCGACGGACACGAAGGACGTCACTGCCACGGTGGCAGCGGCGGGGTCGCCGTTCCTGGGCAGCGGCGCCAGTGCCGGGCAGGTGGGGATCACTGTGCCGGCAAACGTGCTGACGGCGGGCTACGAGTACCGCGTGCAGTTGAGTGTCGTGGCGTCGGGTGGGCACACGCCGGCGCGGTTCTTTCGGATCAGGTGCTTTCTATAGGGCAATGAGTGCTTACGTGGCACATTGCCGAGGGCGTACACGCGCATATGTATATAAGGAGTGGCTGTGGTGGCGAGCCAGTATCTCACGGTGGTGGAACTATTGAACGCGCCGCTGGGCCTGGCCTTGCGCAGCGTCCCACCGGGCAGCGCCGGCGGACCGGCTGGCGTCACCGGGCAGCAGACCTACGAAGAGCTCACCAACATCATCCTGCGCGCGTCGGCGCTGGCCGACAGTCACTGCCAGCAGGTGCTGGGAGCAACGGTCGATAGCGAGGAGAAGTGGACGGGGAGCGGCCTGGCCGGTATCGATCACAACGGCTACCTGTGGGTCCATACCGACTACTGGCCGCTACTCACCGTGGAGAGCTTCCAGTACGCCTATCCCGCGACGGGTGGAACGGCCTGGACATCAGTGGCCGTGACCGAGCTGATTCTTTTTCGGGAGCGTATCGTCTATCCGAGCGCGTTCCCCCAGCGCGGCATGCCGCCCTTGCGGGTGCAATACACGTATTTGAACGGCTGGCCGAACACGCTCTTGACTTCGCCTCTCGTGACCGGCGCGACATTGCTGCCGGTGGCGGACGCTACCGGCATGGTCCCCGGTAGCCGTCTGACCGTCTACGACGAGGGAAACACGGAGCAGGTCAGTGTGGCCGGGAACTGGAGCGCCGTCACCGGCCCAGCCAACGTGGCGCTGACGGCGGGAACGATGTTCGCGCACACGCCGATCGTCCGCCCGGCGGCGGCGCCGGCGCAACCGTACGACGTTGCCGTGTCGGCTTTGCCGGCGGATGTGAAGCAGGCGGTCCTCCTGATCTGCAAAGCGTTGCTGGAGGTGCGCGGCGCCAACGCGCTGGTCATGGGGCGCACAGGCGGTATCAGCGGCAATTTGCCACCGGCTCAACCGGCGGCAGCGAAGATTCCGCTGGAGGCGCAACAGGTGCTCGATCACTATCGCCGGCTGTTGTGAATTAATGAGTGCTGACGTGGCACATTAGTGCGTGCTTCCTTGGCACATGCATGAGTACACAAGTGGCACATGAGGGGGCGTCGTGGCTGATGAATTGGGCTTGACGATTGCGTTTGGGCAGATTGAACGGGCGGCGAAGGGGGCGCGAGAGGCAGCACGGCTGGCCACCGACTCCAGCGCGTTAGCGCAGTCTGCAACGCAGGTGCTCCTGGACGCACTGAAAGCGGTGGCGCCGGTGAGGACGGGGACGCTGCGCGCTTCCATCATCGCCCGGGCGAGTGGCGCGAATGGGCAGGGCTTCTACGGCCTCGCTTACGGCAAGTTGCTGGTGGATGGCACCCGGCCTCACGTGATCGTGCCGCGGACGAAGCACGCCCTCTTCTGGCCGGGAGCCCGGCATCCGGTCCGCCGCGTGCAGCACCCGGGGACGAAGCCGAACCGGTTCCCGGAGCGGGCGGTGCAGCGGTCGACGCCGGCGTTGCGGCTGCTGTTGCGTGACGACGGCCGCCGCTTGATCGGCCTGATGGGCGGTGACGCGCCATGAGCCGGCTGGCCGTGAAGGCGTACTGCCGGCAAGCGATGGCGCTGCTGGACGTGCCCGTGCCCTGCGTGGTCGTGACGCAGCGGCCGCGCGAGATCGCTGTCGGGGAGCAAGCGGTCATCACCATCAACGTGCCGGAGAGCAAAGAGCGCCGCTTCACGCTCTCGCGCGGCGCGGGGCGCAAAGAGATCAGCCACCAGGTGCGGTTCGACATCTACTGGATCGCTGCCGACGAGCAGCAGGGTGGGGCGGCCTTCGACGACATGTTGGAGCAGATCGACGGCATATTCCGCACGGTGACGATTCCGGTTGCCATCAGCGACCCCGACAGCGGCAGCCAGAGCGTGCTCGTCTGGATCGGTGAAGAGCTGACGACGAGCGTGGCGGAGCCGTTGCTGGACGAGTCGCTGCAAGGCCTGGTGGTGTTCACCGCCCAGAAGACCCTGGCCGTGACGGAGCACGTGACGGGATGAGTTAATGAGTGCTTACGTGGCACATTAGTGAGTGCTTACGTGGCACATTAGTGAGTGCTTACGTGGCACATTAGTGAGTGCTTACGTGGCACATTTGGAGATGAGGAGCGCCTGGTGCCTGCATTGACCGAATACCTGGCCAGTCGCGGTTTCCTCGGCCTGGCGGCGGAGACGACGCCGGGGACGCCGGTGGCCGCCACCAGCTACGTGCCCCTGCTGGACGAATCGCTGGCGCGGGAGCCGGGGATTGTGCTGGAGAAACTGCTGCGGGACAGCCGCGACACCGCCTTCGTGCCGGTGCTGGGCGAACAGCGGATTTCGGGCGCCATTGATACGCCGTTGTACGTTGATCAAGGGCTGCCCCTCCTGGCCGCTGCTATTGGCAGCGACGTGTATCAATATGCTGCCACGGCCACCGGGGCACAAAGCATCGGGGGCAGCGGTGTCGCCGCCGGCGTCGGCAGCTTCGCGCTGGCGGCGCTGCCGGCCAGCTTGAGCGTGGGCGACTGGATCGAACTGCACCAAACCAGCGGCGGCAGCCCCGGCCTGAGCAACCTGAGTGAAATCCATACGGTGGCGAGCATCAGCGGCAGCGGTCCTTTCACCCTCGGCATCGGCAGTGAACTCACGCGGTATAGCTATCCGGCAACGGGGGCGGCCTGGCGAGTGCCGAGCAGCACTTCAGTGTTCACGCATGTGCTCCTGCCGGACCAGCCGAACGCTGGAGCCTACAAGACGCTGACGCTGGAAAAGAACCTGGGCGGCCTGACCAGTTTGCAGTTCGCCGGCGCGGTGGTGGGCAAAACGGCGTTGCAGTTGACCAGCAAAGGGGCGGCAAAGGTCCGCTACGATCTGTCGGCGCTGGCAGAGGCGCAGATTGCCGGTTCCGTGCCGAGCTACGGCGCCAGTGCGCCGCTCTCGCTGCCCAACTTCGCTATCTCCCTGTTCGGCGCCGCCGACAACAGCGTCGCCTCGTTCGAGTTGAACATTGACCAAACGGCCAAAGAGTTCTGGACCTTCAACGGCGGTAACCTCCCCGCGCTGATCGTGCCGGTAGAGCGCACGGTGACCGGCAAATTTACCAACGTTGTGCAGTCGATGGCCTACTACAACGACATGACGGCAGGGACCACCGGCGCCTTCGTGGCGACGCTGACGCAGGGGAGCAGCAGTATCGTTTTCACGCTTCCCCGTTGCGTCCTGACGAAGCTCAGCGTGCCCCTAAAAATCGGCACGCTGCTGCTCTACGACGCCCAGTTTCAGGCGACGTATGCCGACACTGCCGGCTACAGCGTCGAAGCACAGGTGACGAACGGGCACTGGCTGCCGTTTGTATAAAGTAATGAGTGCTGAAGTGGCACATGAGTGAGTGCTTGAGTGGCACTTTTGAGGAGTTCACCTCGTGGGTTATCACAGCAAGGTTTTTGGGCGGCGCAAGGTGGAGTTGGCGTACGGCTACTGGGCGGAAGTGACGCCGCTGACGAAGGCGGAGGATGACGAGTGCCGGCGGGTACTGCTCGGCGGCGATCTGGAGGGCAGCCCGAGCGACGTGGCGAGCATCCGCGCTCGCTTCCACCAGCGCGAGTACACCGATCAACTGCTGCTCTTCGCCATCAAGCGCTGGAATCTGGACGACGAGGCCGGTAATGTGCTCCCGGTGGGCCTGGACCAGGTGCAAGGTCTGGCCGACGCGCACAGCGCCCGGATTCTGGCGGCGGTGCGGGGCATCACGACGCCACTGGCCGATCCGGTGGCCGCCCAGGACTGACCACCGCCGCTGCCCTCTTCTTCAAGGGCATGGGCAGCGGCGAAGCATTGCCCTATATCCAGGAGTACCTGCTGAGCCTCGACGGCCACGGCTCCTGGCAGGAGCTACAGGCCATGCCGCGGCCGGTGCTGAGCTACTGGCTGCTGTACCGCAATCTGCGGCTGTAGGTGGAACGGATGGCAAGGGACTAGCGGCGCCTGCGGGCGCCGCCTCTCCAGAAAGGAATTGCTCCATGAACGACGAACTCACGCTCTTACTCCTCCTCGACGTGCAAGCGCGGGGGCAGGAGGTGCTGGACGGTGTGGCGGCGGGGTTGGAGCAGATCGCCACACAGGGCGGACTGGCGCTGCAGGCGCTGACGCCGCTGAGCGGCGCCTTCGGTGGGCTGCTGGAGGCGGCGGCGGGGCTGGGGGAAGCGCTGGCCACCGATCTCAGTGGGATCGACTGGTCCGGTATCGCTGCGACCGCGGTCAACGGGCTACAACAGGCGCTGGTGGGCAGCAGCGGTCTCCCTGCGGTCGTCGGCGCCCTGGCTTCCGGGCTGCAACAGGCGCTGGCGGAGGCCGTTGCGGCAGTGCAGACCGGCGAGCTGGCGGCGGCGTTGTCGGGACTGCTAGGCAGCGTTGTTGGCGGGATCGACTGGACGCAGGCCGTTGCCGCCGACGCGACAGCGGCCGTGGGCACTTTCGGTGCGATGCTGGAGCGCGCTGTACTGCAACCGGCGGAGCAGGCGCTGGGGAGTCTGAGCCAGATGATGCAGGAAGCGTTGGGCGGCATCGGCGCCCAGGCACTGGCGGCGATCCAACGTGCCGCTGCGGCCATTGCAACCAGCGGACCGGGGCAACTGGCGGCGGCGGCTGGCGATGCCCTTGCTGCCATCGATCAGGCGCTGGCGAACTTCGTGCCGGAAGCAACAGCGCTCGGCGGACAAATCATCGACGCGCTGTGGCAAGGGATCGACGGGCTGGCCGGCTGGATGGCGACCAACGTCTCGCTGTGGCTGGAGGCGAACATCCTGCTGCCGGTCCAGACGATTTTTGGCCTCAGCGGTGGCTCTTCGGGCGTCAGCGCGGTGATGGCGACGATCGGTGTTGCTCTGGTGCAGGGCTTGATGGACGGCATGGCCAGTCTGGCCGGCGCTTTGCTCGCCGCGACGAACAACCTCGTCGCACCGCTGCTACCGGCGCTGCAGTCCTTCCAGCCCGCCTTTACCGACGTGGGAGGCGCGTTGATGGAGAGTCTGCGCGGCGGCATTATGGCCAAGGCCGGCGAAATCGCCGATGAAGCACGGGCGGTGGTGCAGGCGGCGATCGACGCCGCCCAATCCGTGCTCAACGGCATCGAATCCGGCATCGGCGCCGCGCAGTCCGCTCTCTCTGGGGCCGGGGCGGCGGTGGGGCACAACGCCATGGGCGCCAGCGATTGGCGCGGCGGGCTGACCTGGGTGGGCGAGCAGGGGCCGGAACTGGTCAACCTGCCGCGCGGCGCGCAGGTGTTGCCGCTGAGCAAGTTCGGTCTGCCTGGCGGGTATCCACTACCAGGTGTATCAGGCGTCGAAGCGGCCGCCGACGGAACGCCCTGGGGTCTCAGCGCGCCCGGGTACCCGCCAGCGGGTGTTGCCGGCAATGGCGTTATCAACGTCTACGTCAGCGGCAATACTGTGCTGAGTGACCAGGACGCCGATCTGCTGGCGAGCCGGGTGGGGCAGGCCATCGTCCGGCAAACCGGGCTGGCCTACTCCCTGGTGCGCTGATGGCGCTCACGCTGAAAGTCAACGCCACGGATGTCTCAGGCCTGGTCGATGTGCAAACGCTGACGATCACGCAGGTGCTGACGCGACGCGGCGACACCGCCAGCTTTGCCTTGCTCGACTCCTCGCTGGCGCGCAGCTTCGCGCCACTGCAGACGGTGACGATCAGCGACGAGTTGGGCAACACGAAGTTCGGTGGCGTGGCGACGCGGCTGCGGCAGGCAGTGTCCGACGGCGCGAGTCTGAATCGTTGGACCCTGGAGTGCCAGGACGCCACCTACTACCTGCAGAAAGCGCTCTGCAACAAGAAGTACCAGGCGCAAAGCATCGATCAGATCGTCAAAGACCTGCTGGCCAGTTTTCCACCGGGCGTGACCATCACCACAAACAACGTGCAGGCGGGCTTACCGACCTTACAGTATTTCAACGCACCGCACCTGCGGCTGGCCGACGCCTTCGACAAGCTGGTACGGCTGAGCGATTCGACGGCCTTTCTGATGTGGGACCTCGACGCCAACAATGACCTGCACTTCTTCGACCAGAACCACGCTCCCGCCGCGGACGTCATCCTGACCGACGCGCCGCCGGGAGCAGGCGAGGCCAATTACCGGCGCGACACCTTCTGGTACGAACGCGACGTCTCCCAGTTTGCCAACCAGATCACCTTCCGCGGTGGCACGTACCTCTCCAACCCCTATGTGCAGACGTGGGTTGGCAATGGACAACAGACGAGCTACCTCTTCGACTATCCGCCGGACACCAGCGTAGCGGCTGGCGGCACCCTGCCGGTGGTCACGGTCGCCGGGGTCAACCAGACGGTCGGGATCGACAGCGGCAGCGGCTTCGGCGGCGCTGCCGCGCTGGTTTCGCTGGCACAGGATACGCAGACGGCGACCCTACGCTTCGCTGCTGCGCCGGCGAACGGTACGACGATCAGCGCAACGTATGTCTACGACCTGCCGGTGCTGGTACGTCGCAAGGACAACGTCTCCGTCACCACCTACGGCGCCTGGGAGGAATATATCACCGACAGCCTGGTGAAGACGCAGCAGGCGGCGACGCAACGGGCTGCCGCCATGCTCTCCCAGTTCGCTCGGCCGTTGGTCACAGCCAGCGTCGATGTCGACCAGACGTACCGCGGCAGTCTGGCGGCGGGTCAACAGGTGACATTGGTCAATACTCAGCTCGGCCTGAACACCTCGATGCTCGTCACCGACTGTCGCATCAGCGGCGCACCCGGCGGCCGCTACCAGCACCGCCTGCGGCTGGCGGCGTTTGGGTGAGGGGGGGCCGCGACTGCGAGGCTAAAAGCAGGGGCCGCGACTGCGGTCTGCG
>DHIZ01000289.1:26771-54972 GCA_002404055.1 Chloroflexi bacterium UBA4733 | reverse complement strand
GTGTGCCGGCCGTGCAACGCTCCTCTCTCCGGCGCAGTCATGGAGGCGATGCCGCCGACAAGCCAGGGCGTACCCCAACGTGTGTTCCTGCTGGCGAACCTCCGGCACCGGCGCGTATGGGGTACCTGGGCGTATGCAATACGCCCCTACGCCGCGTGGTGGGATTGCCGCACACGCATAAGAACACCGCCCCGTAGGGGCGTATTGCATACGCCCGTGTCCGGGTCCGGCCGCTCCTGGAGGTTCGCTCGTTCCCAGCCCGCGCAGGGCCCAGAGGGCGCCCACTTTGCAACGTTCGCCGCGACTGCAGTCGCCGGGCTGCGCTTGCAAGCGCGGGAGAGGTTCGTCCCCGTCACTGTTGCGCGGCAACGAAGATGCGGCCGAAGGGGGTGAGTCGGCCGTCCGGGCCGGCACCATCCAGCAGCGAGATCGCTCCGGCGTGGTCGCCGGGATCATCCGGGTTGTAGGCGGCAAACACGAACCAACGCTCAATGTGGTAGCGTGGACCGTTGGCCACCAGCCAGGCCAGGAACTGCCGCAGGTAAGTCTCGACCAGGTCCGTGCGCAGTATGCCCGCCGGCACGAGCGTCAGCTTGCCGTTGACCGGGGCGAAGGCATAGGCGGTGTAGCCCCAGTGGATGCCGAGCTCCGTGTCCCAGATCGGCTTGCCGCGCAAGTCAGGAACGCTGTCCAGCCAGGCACGAAAACCCAGCAGTTGCTGTTCCATCAGTGCATAATCGACAGTGGGCAGGCGCTGCCAGTCCAGCGGGTAGGTGTGGATGCTCCAGATGTCGAAGGGGACCTCCTGCTGGTAGGCGGTCAGATACGCCTGCCGCATCGCCTCCGTCCAGGCCTGGCCGGTCGTCATCCCGCCGCAGCCCACGCAACCGGCTAACCAATCGATGACATCCGGCCCCATGAGCCGCGCCGTCGGGTCCGCCGCGTGCAGCGTCGTCGCCACGGCATGCAGCCGCGCGGCGTAGGCGGCCGGGGCAGCATTCGGGTCCTTCACCGAGATGCCGTTCGGCTCGGCGTGGATCGACCAGACGCGACCGGGATACTGCCTGGCCAGAGCGGCCAACTGCGTCAGGTCGGCCGGCACAACCTGGATTTGCCTGCGCGGGTGTGGCTCCAGCCCAGTCCCCTCACCGTCGAACCACTGTACGTGCAGCACCCGAAGGGCATGCCCTGCGGCATCGGGCTGGAGCCCATCAAAGACGACGCCGAACCGGGCGTCGTCCACGGGAGTCGGGACGATGAGGGAACGCGAGGAAGAGGAGACCGCGGGACTTGGAGCCGGGGTTACACGGGGTGGTGGAGTCGGGGAGTTAGCAAGTCCAGCGCTCTGGGGCGTGCCGTGGGGCACATAATTGGGCAACTGAGCGAGCGGCACGATAGGCGTGGGGGCCGGCGCCTTTGGCCCGGGGCCACAGGACGCCAACGCCAGCAGCGCCAGCGCCATGCCTACCCAACCGGGTCGGCGCCGGCCTCTCCAGTTCTTGCCAAACGCGATCACCGTGGTCCCCTCCCGTGTCCCCGTGTCCCCAAGGGGCTCTACCGCCTGCTGCCACTTGCGCATTCTACGCTACGGCGCCAGACCGCCGCCCGAAACGAGATGCGCGGCCCCGTCTTCAAGATGAGGAATGACCCGCGCGTGACGCGCATCGGCAAGAGGGCGCCCGGCTGAGCGCCGGGTCTTTTCATCACCGTGCTCGATACCGATGGCAGAATTGCGGCGTCAAATGCGGATGGTACGATGCTACTTTGTCGGCTACGCCTTGCGCCGGCAAGCGCGCAAGGCGATCTAACGCTCGATGCCGGAGACGCTGGTGATGCACAGCCGCACGGCCGGTAAGTCGGGATGTCCGCGCCGCCCCGGAGGAGTTGCGGGCAGCACAAAGGAGGACATCGTGAACGACATCTATGTCCACTACTCGATGTGCATCGAGTGGAGCGACGAGGATCAGGTCTACATCGTGACCGTGCCCGAGTTGCCGGGCTGCAAGACGCACGGCGCCACGTACGAGGAAGCGGCGCGGCGGGGCCAGGATGCTATCGAGACGTGGATCGACGCGATGCGGGCGTGGGGCTGTCCCGTCCCGGCGCCCCGTATCTACGCTGTCGCTTCCTGATGATCACCTGCTGCGACCTCTGCGGAACAAGGCGGCGACTGCGGGCCCAGAGGGCACCCTCCGACCAAGTTACGACGGGGGCGACTGCGGTCGCACATGCGGGTACCCGTTTCGTCCTCTAACACGGCAGTGCTCCCACGTCTTGGCGGAGAGGGTACCCTCTGGACCCGCAGTCGCCGCCTTATCCATAGCACTGCGGTGCCAGAGGAGCAAAGCGACCGCAGTCGCTGTCGTCGCTTGGCGGCAGACCGCAGTCGCCGCCCTGTTGTTATCTCCGCAGGTCGCCGCCTTATCCAACCCGCGGGCTACAATCACACAGCACCCTGAAGGGCGCTACGGGGGAGGAGGAGGGAAAGTGCCGGCATCCGGCTGAGGGTCGAGGGGCCGATGCCCCGGCGTCGGGGACTCGTTGTAGAGCGGCTTCCGGTGTTCGCCGACCAGACGCATGACCGGTTTGCTTCTGCGCTGCCTGGCGCGTCTATCGCCGCCGGCCACGACTTGGCCGTGCGTTGACCTCAGCCACGCACCTGGTCATGGCCCTATGCATGTCCTCGCCCACTTGCTGCCAGTCAGACCGCAAGGCGCGGTAGTCGGAAAGCTCCGGCGTCGGGGACTCGTTGTAGACCTGAAGCGTACCGCCGATGTCCGCAACGCGGGCCATACCTTCGAGGAAGGAAGGCCGAGCATACAGCAGATCGGTGTAACGGCCCATCAATACTTCCCCCTCATTATGACCACGCTAACGTGTTCAGTAGCAGCCACAAGGGTACCACCCCGATGTCCGTTGGCCAAGCCTTGCCCGCCTACGCTTCCACGTAGCGAGTCCGTTCGCCAGGAGTACACCGGGCAATCATACGGCACACGAAGAACATACTGCAGATCGAGTACCTGGTCCTCGCCGACGCGGTTGCTGTGGCCGGAGGGAAACACTACATCCACGGGGCGGGATGCGACAAGATTCACGTCGCGTTGTTCCCCGTGAAGCAGCTTGGTCACGTCTGAACCGTATTGGGGTTAGCGCTCCCCAGGATGCGCATGCAGGTGCTCCAGGATCCACATCCGGGCCAGGGTGGTCGGACCGATGCCCTGCCGGTTCGCCGTCTCCCGCAGCTTGGTCAAGGAGTCTGGGTCCAGCCGGATGTGCAGGCCCTCCGAGAGGTTCTTGGCAAAGCGCACCTTGACGGTGGTGAACTCGTCCTGATAATCCGCACTGTAGCACGTTGCGCTACAATGTCAAGCAGGCAAATACGGCCCTGTTCCGTGGTTGTGCTGCCGAGCGGTACACTCAGCCACGCTTGGGAGAGAACGGCGGGCAGATGGCAGCGGTGGCGGAACGCCCGAGGGCGGGGGCGGCGCTGCCGGCTGCGCCGGGAGGTGAGGGAGATTGAGCGATTCCCCAAAGCACGACGGATGACATAAACCGGCTCATAGAGCGCGCCGAGATCACGGGTACGCTCGGAGATGAGGATCTTGAGAGGGTGCTACGCCACGTGGAACGAGCAGGATTTGATCCGGCTGCCCTCGAGCGAGTACGGGGGAACATCAGACGGTACATTCAGGCGAGGATGGCCCCAACGCTCGACGTACACTACTATAGACACCGGGATGAGTTTCCCCAAGGCACCACGCGCGACCAGTACGTGGACTTCGCCAGGATTGCCGTGCGGCAAACCAACAGTGGCGTCTTCGTCAGCCGATACGGGGGAGCGTTGCAACTGGGCGTCGTCGCCTGGACGCCGAAGGGAGGGAGAGGAGAAGATGGTTCGGACTTGATGCTCATTGAGTACCGGGTAGATACGAGTCATTGGGTTACGGCCTATCAATTGCAAGAGGGCCTCAATGGCATACTGTCCTCGCCATCCAGGGAGAACGTGATATGGTTGCGACATCTGAAGACATAGCGCGCAGGAACGAGCTACGGCTCGAGGCGGTCTGGGAAATGACCCAGGACATGGACGAAGTTGCGGCCGAGTGGCAAGACCTGGCGGACTGGGAACGTGCCAGCTATGCGCTGGAGTGGGACAACTACGCTGGCGCCGTGAGAAACATGATCGCCGACTTCCACCAGGGCAGGATGGCCCCCCGGCAACAGAGGAACCTGTTGCCGCTGCTGCGCCGCTTGGACGAGTTGCAACCGATCTTCGTCAGGTTGCATCTGTCGTGGCCGGACGTCAGGTCGATGGCAATGCTGTACGAGGAAGAAGCAGCCTCTCCTACTCGCCGGTCCTACTCGTAGCTCTTGGCGCGGCAGGTCCTGGCCATTGGCAGCCAGGTAGGCGTTGCGCATGGCCACCGTCCAGGCTTCGCCGCTGACCATGCCGCCGCAGCCGTTGCAGATAGACTTGCAGTTCGCACGTGCCGAAGGCAACCCGCTATACTTATCGGTGCGCATTCCGGGTGGTCGTCGATCACGATGCGCAAAGAGGTAGCACATGACGAGACACGTAGAGTCAAGCGATGTCCGGCATAGCCCGGAGTTGGTGCATTCGGCTGAACAGGTCAGGACGGCTGGTTGGCCCGAGGCGCTCCGCATTGCCAGCGAGGAGGTTGGCGCGCCCCTGCCACCGCGTCCAGCAACGCGAACGGCACGCGGCCGTCGGCGAAGCACGTACCTGCGGAGCGATGATACGTTTTGGGACCTGGTGGGGATGTACGTAGCGCCGGGAGCGTCCACAGATGTTGCCGGTGACAAGCATCGATACCTGGCGGAGGCATACGCGGCGAAAGACGAATGAGTGCCTGCGCGCGTGCTGCCGAGCGGTACACTCAGCCAGGCTTGGGAGAGAACGGCGGGCAGATGGCAGCAGTGGCGGAACGCCCGGGGGCGGTGGCAGCGCTGCCGGTTGCGCCGGCGGAGCAGCCGGGCCACGCCGTCCAGCAGGCCGGCAAGCGGCTGCTCGATATCGTCGGCGCCAGTTGCGCCCTTTGCGCCCTGAGTCCCCTGCTCTTCGCTTCGGCGCTGGCCATCAAACTGACCTCGCCGGGTCCGACACTCTATCGCTGGCCCGTGGTCGGCCAGGGTGGCCGCCCGCTGGTCAGCTACAAGTTCCGCACGATGGTCATCAACGCCGACGCCCTCAAGGCGGACCTGCTGGCGCAGAACGAGATGCGCGGCCCCGTCTTCAAGATGAAGAACGATCCGCGCGTGACGCGCATCGGCAAGCTGCTGCGCAAGCTCAGCATCGACGAGTTGCCGCAACTGGTGAGCGTGCTCCAGGGCGACCTCAGCCTGGTCGGGCCGCGGCCGCCGCTGCAGAGCGAATACCGGCACTTCACGCCGGAGCAGCGCCGCAAGCTCCAGGTGAAGCCCGGCCTGACCTGCCTCTGGCAGATCAGCGGCCGCAACCGCATCGTCGACTTCGAGGAGTGGCTGGCCCTGGACCTCGCCTATATCCGCGATTGGAACCTGCTGCTGGACATCAAGATCCTGCTTGCGACCATCCCGGCCGTGCTGCGCGGGGCAGGAGCCTCCTGACACCTCATGCTGAAACGCCTCCTCTTCATCACCGGTTTGCTGCTGCTGCTCCTGGAGGCAGCCGGCGCTGTGGTCGTGGCACGCGAGGGGCTGCGCCTGGAGCGGGTGGCGCGTAGCACACCGGCTTCGGCGCGCGACGCCCTGCACGTCCTGACCGGCCTCTCGCTTTCTCAGCCAGATGCGGCGGCGCTGCAGCAGGCACAAACCGATCTGACGGCTGCTGGGAGTGGGGCGCAGGTGCTGCTCGCTGCTGTTGAGCAGTACCGGCCGCTGCTGGCGCCGGCGCTGCAGCAGCGGACGCCGGCGTTGGAGCTGCAGCAGACGCTGGCCGTGTTGACCGCCGTTGAGGATGGCGATGCGCTGGCATCAACGTTGCTGCACACCCTCACGCCGCTGCTGGCTCAGGAAGCGGCGGCCGGCGATCATCGTGAGCAGGTGCTGCAACAGCTCCAACAGGACCAACCGGCACTGGCTGCCGCGCTGCTTGCCTCCGCCAACCTGGACCGCGAGTTGCACCTGGTGCGGGGCGGGCGGCTGGCGCGCTCGCTGCAGTCCTCCCTTACGCAAGAGCAGCGCTACCTGCCCCTGGCTCAGGATGGCCTGCGCCTGGCGATTATCGCCCCAGCGCTGCTGGGAGCAGACGGTCAACAGTCGTATCTGGTGGTCGCCCAGGATCCTGCCGACCTGCGCCCCACCGGCGGCTTCCTCGGCTCCTGGGGAATACTCAGCGTTGACAGGGGGCAGATCACCAGCCTGAAATACCAGGCGTACACCGCATGGGAGAATGTGCGCGATCCCCAGCGGGACTGGCCGTTGCAGACGCCGCCGGTGCAGCGCTACTTCGGCTACTGCTGCATGGATATGCAGGACGCCAACTGGTATCCCGACTTCCCGACCACAGCGCGGGTTCTGGAGCGCTTCTCCCAGGCCGATCAGCCGGCGCCGCTCTCCGGTGTGATCGCCTTCGACCCGGCGCTGGTGCAGACGCTGCTGCGCGTCACCGGCCCGGTCGACCTGCCGGCCCAGCACGTCACGGTCACCGCCGACAACGTGGTCGATCTCGCCAATTACTACGAAGGTCGCGGCGCCGGCCAGCCGCCGGCGGACCAGGCGATCGGCAAGCAGTTCCTGGTGCTGGTGGCGCAGGCCCTGGCGACCCGCCTGACACAAAACCCGCACCTCTCGCCGACCACGCTCGGCGCGGCGCTCCTGCCGCTGCTGAACGACAAGCACGTCTTGCTCGCCTTCAACTCCCCCGACGCGGCGGCGGTCGTCGCCGAGCTGGGCTGGGATGGCGCCATCGCCACGCCGCCCGGCGATTACCTGCTGCTGGACGAGATAAGCATGAGCGACAACAAGATCGACGAGAGCATTGCCCGCAGCATGAACGACACCGTGAAGCCGGCGGCGGACGGCAGCGCCGACGTCACCAGCGTCATCAGCATCAGCAATCGCTTCCCATTGCCGATAGACCCCGGCGCCAAGACGACCGACTTCCGCGACTTCCTCCGCCTTTACCTCCCCGCTGGGGCCTCAGCCGTCCACCTGGCGGGCGTGGCCGAGGTCTGGCCGATCAGCACCGAGAGCGGCCACGTCGTCGCCTCCGGCTATGCCGTCATCCCCCGCGGGGCGACGCGCGTCGTCACCGTGACGTACCATGTCCCCGCTGCCGTCGTTGCCGGCCCCCAGGGCAACGGCTACGCGCTACACGTGCAGGTGCAACCCGGCATCCAACCGATCCAGTTCCAGCTCCACGTCCTCGCGCCCAACGGCAGCCAACTGACCAACACCAGCGCCAGCCTCATCCACGATCAGCGCTGGTTCTTCCCGGTCGCTGCGGCAGCCGGGCGTCCGGCGTCGGTACCAACCTGGGACCGCGCCTGCATTGCCGACGAACTGGTGGCGGGCCTCAAAGGTCCCTTCAGCACCCACCAGTTCGCCGTCCCTGCCGAGTGTACGGTGGGCGCGAAGCCGTCGTGAGGGGCCTGCATCGTTGTAGGGGACCGTAACCGTTACTTTCCCGTTGCCGCTGCTGCGAACATCTTGCCATAGGCGGTCAGCCGCGCGTCCGGCCCCGCTCCGTCCAGCAGCGAGATGGCGCCGGCATGGTCGCCCGGCGCATCGGGGTTGTAGGAGGAGTAAACAAACCAGCGCGTGATGTTGTACTGCGCGCCGTTCTGCTCCAACCAGCCCAGCATCTGCTGGAAGTAGTTCGCCACCAGGTCGGAGCGTAGTTGCCCGGTGGGCGCCACTTCGCTCTTGCCGTCGATGGTTTGGAAACCATAGCCGGTGTAACCCCAGTGGACACCCAGCTCTGTGTCCCAGATTGGTTTGCCCCGCTGCGCCGGGATCGCGTCGAGGTACTGCCGGAGGTCCATCAGTTGCTGCTCCATGAGCTGGTAATTCACGGTCGGCAGGTTTTGCCAATCGAGGGGATAGGTGTGGATCGTCCAGACATCGAAAGGCACGTCCTGGCCGTAATCCGCCAGGTAGTCAGCACGCAACTGGTCTGTCCAGTCCTTTCCAGTGATCATGCCACCGCAGCCCACGCAGTTGGCCGTCCAGTTGAGGACATCCGGCCCGATCAGCAGCGCCGTGGGATCGGCGTTATGCAGCGTCGTGGCAACGTTGTGGAGGCGCTGCGCGTAGGCTGCCGGCTGCGAAAGGGCGTCGGTCATCGAGATGCCGTTGGGCTCCGCGCCCATGGTCCAGGCGCGGCCAGGGTAGAGTCGGGCCAGCGCGGCCAGCGCGGTGAGGTCGCCACCGGTTTCCAACACGTGGGTCGGGGCATAGGCGAGCGCGTCGGGCGCACCCCCGATGAACCAACTGGCGTGCAGGGTGTCCAACGCGTGTACAACGCCGGACGCATCGGATGTCATAATCACCGCGAAGCGCGGATCGCCGGCGAAGCCGGCCTCCCAGGGGAAGCGCTCACTGTTCAGGCGGTCAACCAGGCCGTAGGGGCCGTTGATCCAGGTGCGATACCCGTCGGTAAAGACCGTCCAGTTATCCGCCTTGCGCCAGACGAGCAGGCCGCCGGAGGTATGCTGAATGCCGTCACCGTTGGCCGGGTTGTGGCCCTCATCCTCCGAACAGATACCGACCTGACTGGGGATCAACTGCTGCAGCGCAGCAAACCCGAGCTGAAAGGTGCAAGCCGCTGCGGCACGGCCGGCAGTCCAGGGGCTGAGTGCCCCAACGAGCATGATGATTGGCAGCCAGCGCCGCAGTCGCCACAGCATAGTAGATGCTCCTTGTCCATCGCATGACCCGGAAGCAGCATAACTGACCGGGTATGTCCGCTCCCACCACATTGGCTACGCGGTACCGAGCAACACGATTGGCGCGCGCACTGTACGCTATGCCTCCGGGGAGCAACATTGGAGGGGAACGCCGGGCAACACGCGCAGCGCCGTGTGCAGCCCGGCGGCTGGTGGCATGATCGACGGAAACTATCAGTTGCTGGTGGCGATCATTCAGGAACTGGACGCCAGTGGCGTGTGCGACGGCTTGATCGCCGCCGGCTTCCCCGGCCCGACGCGAGTGGGCAGCGTCGGCGGCTTTCTGGAACAGGGCAACGTGACGCTGCTGGTCGGCGTGGAAGCGCAGCGGCTGACGGAGGCGCTACGCGCCATCGCTGAACACTGCCAGACCCGGTCGCAATACGTCCACCCCCTGCCGCCGATCGTTGATCCGGCGATTGCCGGCATCACCTATCCCCTGGAAGTACACGTCGGCGGCGCCACCGTCTTCATTCTCGACCTGGAGCGCTACGAACGCTGGTAGACCGGCGGGGACGGCTCAGCGGTGCATGTGCCAGGGCGGGCATCCGTTTGCGAGCGGCCCGCCTGGCGACTAAAGTCGCGGCTTGTGCCAGCAAAGCCCGCCTGCGCGGGCTGGAAAAGAGTCCGCGTAGGCGGACTTCGCATCGTGTAGCCCGCGACTTTAGTCGCCGGGACTGCTACTGTGGCGAGTACGCTGTCGGTTGCATGATGCTGTTCGTGACACGGGCGACGATAGGCCCCGACTCTTCCGTCTTGTTGCGGGCGGTGATCCACTCCGGGTCCGTCGCGAAGGCAGTCCAGCGCTGCTCCCGCTCCCCCAGGCTGTCCCAGGCGACGAGGTAGGTCAGGCGGTCGTTGCTGCCGATCAGGTCGGTCCAGTAGCCCACCACCCGGATGCCGTGCTTCTCAAAGAAGCGCGACGTGATGTTGGCGAAGCGATCGTGCATCGCCGGCATGCGTCCGGGCACAACTTCGTAGATACGGAGCTCGTAGATCATTGTCCATCCTCCAATACAGGAAAGGGCAGCACCCTAGCGCATTTGCTCTTCGGCGCGGCCCGCCTCATACTCCGCGCGGCGGTCGGCTAGCCGGGCCGGGACCGGCACGTCCCACCAGCCGGTCTTGGTCGTACCGGCCTCTGGGAAATCGCGAGCGACACTGATCTCCACCAGTGCCGGACCGTGGGTAGCGAGCGCGCGCTGGATGGCCGGGTGGATGCCGGCCGGGTCATCCAACCGCACGCCGTGCAGACCGAAGTTGCGCGCGACTGCGGCGAAGTCGGGCGAATACACGCTGCCGTCCTTGCGCAGGAAATCGGTCATGGCGGTGCGGCCAAAGTTGGCCAACTGGCCGCCCTTGATCGAGATCCAGCCGGAGTTGTTCAGGACGACGAACAACACCGGCAGGTCCTGCATGGCGGCGACCGCCATCTCCTGCATGGTTTGCATAAAGTCGCCGTCGCCGGCAACGCCGACCACCTGGCGGCCTGGCTGCGCCAGTTGCGCGCCGATGGCCGCCGGAACGGTGAAGCCCATCGTAGAAAAGCCGCCGGACGTGATGTGTGTACGCGGCTCATAAACGGGGAAGTCCTGGCGCACCACCGCCTGCACCACACCGGCGCCGGTGGTGACGATGGCCTGGCGATTGAGCGCGCCACGCAACTCGTGGATCGCTCGCGCCTGGGTCATGGGCAACCCTGGCCGGTCACGGCGCTCGGCTTTGACCTGCTCCCAACGCGCCTTCTGACGCTGGATGTCACCAAAGTAGGCGGTGTCGCGGTACTTCCGCGCCGGGCCGATGGCGCGCAGCGCATCCAGCAGGTCCGTCAGCGCCGCCTGAGCGTCCGCCTGCAGGCCAACCGCCAGCGGGTAGTTCTTGCCGAGTTCGTGGGCATCAATGTCGATCTGGATCAGCTTGCTGGGCGGGATGCTGAAGGTGACGCCCGGTCGGTAGGAGGAGGCCGACCAGTCGGTGAAACGACAGCCGACCGCCAGCAAAACGTCGGCAGTAGCGGCCAGCGTGTTGCCGCTGGTGCTCGCCGTGTCGCCGATGCTCCAGGCGTTGAGCGCATGGTCCTCGGCGATGGCGCCTTTCCCCATCCAGGTGGTCACCACGGCCGCTCCCAGGTGCTCGGCCACCTGCACCAACAACGCGGAAGCCTCCGCGCTGATGACGCCGCCGCCGGCCACGATCACCGGCCGCTGGGCGGTGGCGAGCAGCGCCGCCGCCCGCTCCACCAGCGCGGCATCGGGCCGCGGCCGGCCGGCGCTGCGCCGTTCGCCGGGGTCGGGCAGCGTGACGTCGGCGGCGTTGGCCTGCACGTCCATCGGCAGGTCCACCAGCACTGGTCCCGGCCGCCCGGACAGCATCTCCGCAAAAGCGCGCTGCATAACGTAGGGCAGCACCTCAACGTTGCCTGGTTGCCACCAGCGCTTGACGATAGGTTCAAAGATGCGGGCGTTGTTGGCGTCGTGGACGCGGTCGACCTCTTGCAGCACGGAGTGGCCGCGCATATAGGTGTGGGCGGAGCCTGTCAGCAACAGCAGCGCGGTCGAATCGACCGATGCGGTGGCTACACCCACCACGGTATTGGCGGCCCCCGGCCCGATGGAGGTGAAGGCTGCCAACGGCTTGCCGCTGGCTCGGTAATAGCCGTCGGCCAGGTGTACAGCGCTTTGCTCGTGCATCACGGGGATCAACGTGAGTGCCGGCGCGCGATCCACCATGGCATCGACAAGCGTCCAGATACCGTGGCCGGGGATGCCGGTAGCGTAGGGCACACCCTCCCGCACCAGATAGTCGGCAATAATGTCGGCGCCGGTACGCTCCATGGTAAACCCTCCGCAATGACACGCTGCCGTCCGCACGTTTGCGCTGTGGCAAGTATAGTAGCGTAAACGGGGCGCGCAACAGGGTGGCAGGAGACGAACGCATGATGCGTGTAGGCACGGCGCCAATTTCCTGGGGCGTCAGCGAGATGCCGGACTGGGGGCAGGTGCTGCCGGCCGCTCAGGTGCTGGATGAGATGGCCGCGACGGGGTACGCCGGCACAGAGCTCGGTCCCTGGGGCTACCTGCCCGACAACATTGAGCAACTGCGGGGCGACCTTGACCGGCGCGGCCTCACGCTGATCGGCGGCTTTTGCCCGGTGACGCTCCATGTGGCCGAACGGCTGGCCGAACAGCAGCAGTTTGCGCAGGAGGTGGCGCGTCGGCTGCACGACCTCGGCGCGACCGTGCTGGTGCTGGCGGAAGCCGGCGACGCCGCACGCCTGGCGGCAGCCGGCCACGTCACGCCGGGCAGCACGCCTGCCTTCGACGCAGACGCCTGGCGGCGCTTCGCGGATGGCGCAACTGCTATCGCCGGTGCGGCCAGAGAGCTTGGTCTCACCACTGCCTTCCATCCCCATGTCGGAAGTTATGTGGAAACCGAAGCGGAAATCGAGCAACTGCTGCAGCGCACCGACCCGTCACTGGTCGGCCTCTGTATCGACAGCGGACACCTGGCCTACGCCGGCGTCGATGTCCTCACGATGACGCAGCGCCACCGCGCACGGGTGCGCCACGTCCACCTGAAGGACGTCTCCGCAACCATATTGCAGGAAGCCCGGACGGGTGGGTGGAGCTTCTCCGAAGCGGTGGGACGCGGCATCTTCGTGCCGCTGGGCGATGGCGCCGTTGATCTGCGCGCCATGCTGAACGCCCTCCGTTCAACCGGTTACGACGGTTGGCTCGTTGTGGAACAAGATCGCCGGCTTCTGACCATGCAGCAACAGGCCATCGCGCAAACGCAGGCATACCAGAGCCGGGAAACGTTACGACGGATGGGTCTCTAACGACGGGGGGCTTCGACGGCGGTTGCCTCGTCGGTGCGCCGCAGGCGGGAACGAAAGAGGCGCAGCGACCGGTTCAGTCCGGCCTGCTCGTCGCGCAACGCCGCATCCTCCGGCTGGTCGGCGAGTTCAGCCGCCAGCGTCAATTGGCGATCGTGCAGCATCGCGATTGCATGCACGTAGACGGCTGCCTGACTCGCCACGCCGCCTCATCCTTTCACGAGAACAAGTGACCCGGACTCCGATAGTAACAAGTTAACACCAGCCGGCGCAATTTACAAGGAGCCGCAACAGGATTTTAGGAAGACTTAACAATAACGATGATACGCGGAAAGGGGACCCTTCACCGGTTGGCCCTCGCGCCGCTACATCCGCCGGCTTGATTGCCCTGAGGCCATGAGCGCACGGACGTCCACGTTGCGATGCCGTGGCGTGGACCGCGCGGCCGGGGGCAGGGCGGCGCTGATTAACGTGAGGGTGAACAGGCTACCGCCGCCCGGGTTGGGGGCGTAGCACAGCGATCCTCCCATCTTGCTCGCCAGTTCCCGGCAAATATAGAGGCCAACGCCGGCGCCCGTGGCGAAATGTTGATTGCTCCCACGGTAATAGGGGGCGAAGATTTTCTCCCGTTCCTCGATGGGCACGCCGATACCCTGGTCACTGATGCTGATCAGCACACTGTCATCGTGCGGGCGGACGCTGATACGGATCGCGCCGCCTTCCGGTGAATACTTGACGGCGTTGCTGAGGAGATTATCGAGAATACGGTCCAGCGCAGTCGGATCGGACTGAACGCCGATCTCCTCCGTCGCCAGGATGTCGACGACAAGTGGATGCAACGGATCGCTGCTGAAGGTCGTCACCAACCGGTTCAGGGCCGGACCGAGCGCAACGGCCAGCAACGACAGTGCCTCCTGCTCGATACGGCTGGCCTCCACCAGGTTGGTGATCATGCCGGTCAGGCGATCGACCTGCCCGAGGGCGATGGCCAACGCCTCATCGGCCCGCTCGCGCTGCCCCAGCCGATCATGCCGCCGCGCCAGTTCCATGTAGCCACGCACCGCCGTGATCGGCGCCTTCAGGTCGTGGGCCAGGATGCCGACCATGCGCCGCTGATATTCAGCAGCATGGCGCTCCTGCTCCGCCGCCCGCTCCGCCAGCAGCCGCTCCCGCCGGTAGAACGAGGCCAGGACGCCCACGGACAGCGCCACCGCCGCATAGAGAATGAAGTGGGTCAGCGCATGGGGCACCGGCGCAGGTCCCACAGCCTTCGCTGGAAGACCAATTTCCTCGGCCAGTACCGCCAGCAGCGACGAGACCAGCCCGACGCGCAGGCCCCAGCGCAACGCCAGGGCCAGGATCACCAGCAGGTAGGGCGAACCGGGCGCGACAACACCGGCGCCCTGCTCCAGCAGGGCGAGGGCGGCCCAGAGCAGCCCTATACTGGCGACACACTCCAGGAAGGGCCGCAGCCGGTAGGGATGCCGCTGCTCATAGGCGCTCCGAAACGCCCGCACCATAAACTGCCGGAGGTCGTCCGCTCGCATCTCATTCCGCCTGCGCCATCGCGATGGCGCCACGTCAGCCCATCTCCAACAGTGTAGGACACGCCTCCCGGCTTGCTTGCATGGTTCGCCTGAAGTACTACCGCCCTGCACTGGCCGGCTGCCCACCCTACGCTCAAACGTAGGACTACGCACCCACAAGTGGGTACCCGCAAGCCTGCTGAAGCAGGCTGGACACCGTTGCAGCTACAGCGCTTGAGACGAATGCATCCGCCAGAAGTTCCACCAGTTGGTACACTTCGCTCGGCAGGACAGGCAGGACATGCTGGGTTTGGTGTATCCTGCTGGAGCATTGAAGAACATATGACGGTGATGACGACGAACAACACCGACGCTCGTATCGACTCACCTCTACGGCGCATCGGTATCGTTGGCGCAGGGCAACTGGCTCGCATGACCTACCAGGCCGGTATCTCGCTGGGTCTGACGGTGCGCCTACTGGCGGAACACGCTGGCGACAGTGCTGCCCGTGTGGGAGCCGATGTCATGCTGGGCTCTCCCCAGGCCTTGCGCCGTCTCACGAACTTTGTCGCCGGCTGTGATGTCGTGACCTTCGACCATGAACTGATCGACACGGCCGCCGTCGCGGCGCTGCAGGCGTCCGGCAGCGTGTTCCGGCCCTCCAGCAGGGTCCTGGCGCTCGCCCAGAACAAACGGCGTCAGCGCGAGGACCTGGCAACGCTGGGCTTGCCGATTCCGCCCTTTCGGCTTGTGCATAACCTGGAGGAGGTGTGTACGTTCGCCGCCGACCAGGGCTGGCCCATCATCCTCAAGGCTGCGCAGGGTGGCTACGATGGCCGCGGCGTCTGGCTCGTCGCCGACCCGGCCGCGGCGTCGGCCGTGCTGGACCAGGCCGCCCGGCGTCACCTGGAACTCCTGGTAGAGCGCTACGTGTCGATAGAACGCGAGCTGGCCGTGCTCGTAGCCAGGCGGCCCGGCGGTGAAACAGTGGTCTACCCAGTTGTCGAAACGGTCCAGGTTGGCGGCATCTGCCGGGAGGTGCTTGCCCCCGCGCCAATTCCGGACGCGCTACGCTGCCAGGCCCAGGAACTGGCAGCGCAGATTGCCGCCGCCATCGACGTGACGGGGGTGCTTGCCGTGGAGATCTTTCAGTCCGGCGGCGCGCTCCTGGTCAACGAGCTTGCCATGCGGCCGCACAACTCGGGCCACTATTCCATCGAAGGATGCGTCACGTCTCAGTTCGAGAACCATCTGCGCGCCGTGGCGGACTGGCCCTTGGGTGATCCGGCGCTCGTCGCGCCGGCGGTCGTGACGGTCAACGTGCTGGGCGCCGCCACGGGTGCTGATCCGCGAACGAACCTGCCGCTGGCACTATCCCTGCCGGACCTGCATGTTCATCTGTACAGCAAAGCAGCGCGACCGGGCCGCAAGCTGGGCCACGTCACCGTCGTCGGCACAAACCTCGCCGAGACGCGCCGCCGAGCGCAGGAGGGCGCCCGGTTGCTGGCGTGCGGCAAAGTAGGCGAGGAGCCGGCATGATCGACTCAACAGGCGGCGGGGCGACCCGCCGGCCCCTGGTCGGGGTGGTGATGGGCAGCGATTCCGACCTCACAGTCATGCGCGCCGCCGCCGACGTGCTGGCCGAGTTTGCCGTACACTACGAAGTGCGGGTGATCTCAGCGCACCGCACGCCGCTGGCCATGCTCGACTACGCGAGGACGGCGGCGGAGCGCGGTCTGGCCGTCATCATCGCCGGCGCGGGCGGCGCCGCCCACCTGCCCGGCATGCTGGCGGCCGCCACGCCGCTGCCGGTGATCGGCGTGCCTGTGCCACTGGCGCATCTCGACGGGCTGGACTCGCTCCTCTCCATCGTGCAGATGCCGGCGGGAGTTCCTGTCGCCACCGTCTCCATCGGCGGCGCACGAAACGCCGGCCTACTGGCGATCCGCATCCTCGGCGCAACAATGCCGGCGCTCCGTCAAGCCATGGAGCGCTACCAGGCCAGCCTGGCCGACACAGTGCGTGCCAAGGATGCTGCGGTGCAGGCCGAGTTCACCGAGCCTGGAATTGCGAAGCATTAGGGTACCCAGGAATGGTCGCCAGTGCTGTATGCAACGCTCGCATCGACGCCTCGCCAAATTCTGGGCTGTCGAACAGAATGTCCAAAAGGATGTTGGTATCGCTCCCGGTAGTCATTCTCCGCGCATCTCCAGGATCACCTCATCGGTTGACCGCCCGGCAGCCTGCCCCTTGAGATGCCCCTTCCACCGCTGAAGGACGGCTTCGGAAATCTCTTTTCGCAAGACGACCCCACCTGGTTGCAACTCAAAACTGATCTCCGTGCCCGCCTCAAGACCCAGTGCCTCCCGCACTGCTTTGGGAACCGTAATCTGCCCCTTACTCGACACGGTCGCCATGGTTGTACCCCTTACTCTGAGCGCCTCCGCAACAAGGTAAAGCATACAGCGTAAAGGGCTGGAGGTCCAACGTACTCATTCCCGATAGCGAGCAAGCGCCGCCAGAGTGAGCCTTCCAGATACACTCAATCTCCTCTCATTTCTCTCCTTGCCGTCGACGCGGCCTATGATACTGGCTCCAGGAATTCGGGACGCGGAACATAGGGGAGGGTGGGCGATTCGGAGTGGGGAAGCTCGCCCTCTCAATGGATGGCCGCCTGCTCTTCGCTGCCTGTGCGCTCCGCAGCTTCGCCTACGGCTTTCTCTCCGTCACGCTCGGCCTCTACCTGGCCGGCCTGGGTCTCGGCACGGCGGCCGTTGGCGGCGTCTTCACGGCGGCCCTGGCGGGCGGCGCAATGATGACCATAGTGCTGACGACCTTCAGCGGCCGCATCGGGCGACGGCGGGTGCTGCTGCTCGCTGCGTTGCTCATGGCGCTGGCCGGGCTGGCGTTCACGGTCACGACCAATGTCCTGCTGCTCTCCCTGACCGCCATCTTCGGGACCATCAGTCCTTCCGGCAAAGAGGTTGGACCGTTTCTCTCCATCGAACAAGCGATCCTGCCGCAGACGGCGCCTGATGACATGCGAACCAGCCTGTTCGCGGCCTACAACCTGGTGGGTTCGCTGAGCGGCGCCTTCGGCGCACTAGCGGCCGCCCTGCCCCAGTTGCTCGGCATGTCGATCAGCGCCGGCTCCCACCTGCTGCTCCGAGCCTACGCCGCCGCCGCGATCCTCCTCCTCCTGCTCTACTCGCGGCTCTCAGCCGGGGCCGAGGTGGCTCGTCATCCTGACGGCGTGGCCAAGAGCAGTCTGGGTGTACATCACTCGCGCGCCATCGTCGTCAAACTGACGGCGCTCTTTGCCGTCGATTCGTTCGCCGGCGGTTTTGTAGTGCAAGGACTGGTCGCCTACTGGTTTCACCTGCGCTACGGCGTCGATATTACCGCTTTGGGCGCGATCTTCTTTGGCGTCAATATGGGGAGTGCGCTCTCCTTCCTGGCTGCGCCGCCCCTCGCTCGTCGCATCGGCCTCCTGAACACCATGGTCTTCACCCACCTGCCGTCCAACGTGATGCTGATTTTGGTGCCGCTCATGCCCAATGCCGGCTTCGCCATCGCCATGCTGCTCAGCCGCAGCCTGCTGTCGCAGATGGATGTGCCGACGCGGCAGTCCTACACGATGGCGGTCGTGCTGCCGGGCGAGCGCGCCGCGGCGGCGGGCATCACTTCGGTCGCTCGCAGTGCGGCGGCAGCGGCGGCGCCCGTCTTTGCCGGCGCAACGCTGGCGCTGCCAGCCCTCGGTCTGCCCTTCCTGGTGGCTGGCGGCCTGAAGATCGTGTACGACCTGGCCATCCTCGCCACCTTTCGGCGCATTCAGCCGCCGGAGGAGCGCCGGGAAGCACAGTGACCCGCGCCTACGACTTCAAGGGTACATGCGTCCACCGGCAGGTGGAGACCCCGCGCCATCGCTATGGCCCTCGGCAACTACGTGTGACGCGCCATCACCGTCGGACTGCGCGCTCTGGCGCTGGTGGGCTGGGACTTCGAGGCTCTGCCGAAGCACGCCAGCCGCCAGAGTGGCAGGGTCCGGAGCTAGTAGGGTGACTGCAGACCCAACTGGCCAAAAGGGTGAGCGACCGGGGACATCCGGTCGCTCACTCTTTTGTGTGCAGCCTAATGGCGCGTCCAGCCGGATCAGCCGAGCGTTCGGCGCCTCCTCAAGGATTCCTGGGGATACCGGAGAACTACCTCGGACAGGCACGGCCCTTGTGTTACGCTGGAGGTAGTCAACGACGGTATTCGCCGCTCATATTTGGAGGATTTCTCATGCATACGTCTCACCGTCTTCTCCTGTTTGTCCCCACCATACTGCTCGTCCTCGCCGGCTGCGGCTCAACCGGCAACGCCAGTTCCGCTGCCTCAGCGGCTTCCCAGGTCGGGGCAGCGCTTGCCTCGCAGGCCGCGGCGATTCAACTGACGACCTCGGCGGCAGCCACCACTGCGCCAGCGACCACTTCGGCGTCCGTCGCTGCGGCCGCAGCGACGACCGTCGTCGTGAAGACTGACGCGAAGCTCGGCCAGCACCTGACGGATCCCTCTGGCCGCACGCTCTACTGGTACACCAAGGACACGACGGGTGTTAGCAACTGCTCCGGTGGCTGTCTCACGGTCTGGCCGCCATTTATTGCTTCCGGTTCTCCGAGCTTGCCGGCGGGCGTACCAGGCACGATCAGCACCATCACCCGCAGTGACGGCAGCAGCCAGGTCGCCTATGACGGCATGCCCCTCTACTACTTTTCCAAGGACGCCGCGCCGGGCGACACCGCCGGTCAGGCCGTCGGCAAGATCTGGTATGTCGTTCCCCCTACCGCCGGGCCACTCGCCCCTCCCGCAGCGTAGTCAGGCGATGAACGAACGACCCCTGACCCTGCTGGCCGTACACGCCCACCCGGATGATGAAGCATTCAGCATGGGCGGTACCTACGCCAAGGCTGCCGTAGCGGGGATACACACGGTGCTGGTCTGCGCGACACGCGGCGAGGCGGGTGAGATTCACGACCCCGACCTTGATCCGCAGGAGGCGCTAGAGCGCCTGGCGATCATCCGCGAGGGTGAACTTCGCCAGGCCTGCGCCATTCTGAACATCGCGGAGTTGCACTTCCTCGACTATCGCGATTCCGGCATGGTCGACACGCCGGAGAACGCCGACCCGCGCAACTTCCACAACGCCGATCCAGAAGAGGCGACCGAGCGTGTGACGCGCTTGATCCGGCAGTGCCGCCCGCAGGTTGTCGTCACCTACAACGAGCGCGGCGGCTACGGCCACCCCGATCATATCGCCGCCCATCGCACGACGCTCGCTGCCATCGCGGCGGCGGCTGATCCGGCACGCTTCCCTCAGCAAGAACTGCCCGCCTGGCACGTCGCCAAACTGTATTACACAGCCTTCCCGCGCTCGGCGTTTCGGCGGCTTGCCGAGGAGATGCGTGAGCACGGCATTGCCCCACCATTCGGCGGGGCAGAGCGCGATCCTGCCGACTTTACAGTGCCCGACGAGCAAGTCACGACCCGCGTCGACGTTGGCAATTTCGTCCTGCAGAAGCGCGAGGCGCTGCGGGTGCATCGCACTCAGCTTGGTCCCGATAACTTCTTCCTGACGATGCCCGACGATATCGTGCGACAGTTTTTCGGCACGGAGACCTTTACTCGGGTCCAGTCGCGGGTAGCTGCGCCCGCAATGGAAGAAAGCCTGTTCGCCGGGCTGGGGTAGACCGGGGCGAGCGTATCAACCTGCTTTCGCGGCCCCAAAGGCCTTCCATGCGGCCCGCGACATCTGGGCGATGGCCTGCGTTGCCACTATGTTGTTCTCACCGTGGCTGGAGAGGCAGACCAGAATATAGGCGCCGCTCGGCCCCTGGATAATGCCGCCATCGTGGACGATCCCGCGCAGCGTCCCCGTCTTGTGATACGTTGTCGCTGCCTCGGGTAAGTACAAGGGCAGCCGCGTTCCGGCCGAGCAACGGCGCAGGTAACCAAGTGCGAGATCGCTACCCGGTAGCTCGCGCCGGTAGAGGCGAGCGAAGAGGCTGGCTAACTCCGCCGCCGTCACCGGGTTCTGCTCCGGCGAGCGCAAGGCAACAAAGTCCTCAAAGCGGTGGCTCAGGCGTGTGGACACCAGCCCGAGGGCCTGCAAGTTCGCATTGACCGCCTCCATGCCGACGCGCTCGATCAGCAGGTTACTGGCGACGTTGTCGCTGAGGTTGATCGCCAGCTCGCAAAGGTCGCCCAGCGTCACCCGCAGGCCACGGTGCAGATGCATCAGGATGCCACTGCCCAGCCGCGCCTGCTCGTCGGCCTCGACGTCGACCGTCACCTCGTCTTCCAGGTGCAAGGGACCTGCCTCAACCTGACGCAGTACCTCTAGCAGCAGCCCCACCTTGGAGATGCTGGCGCCCGGGAACACGTCGTCCGCTGCTAAGCACGTAACCAGAACAAAGGCATGCTTTTGAAGCCGATCCCCTCTGGAGCGACCCGTGCCAAAGTTATGGCCACATGCTTAGTACTACAGCCTCAGTTTTTCTACGGCGCTCGGTAGCTCCAGATGGAAAGATATCGTCAGGTCGCTTTGCTCGCAGGTACTCTCCAGAGGGGACCATTGGAAGTGAGGCTGTAGTACTAAGTGGCACCCGTACAGGTTGGCTAGTCACTACATAGCCAACGGCTAGCCACCATCTGGCGACGTGTATAGCCACGCTTGCCCATCTGCGTAGCCAACGGCTCCCCACCTGGCTACCCTGCCCGCTATGGCCTCCTTCACCATCGCCGACGCCGCCCAGCGGCTCAACTGTTCCGACCACACGGTACGCCGGCGCATTAAGGCCGGCGAGGTGGATCTGCCTGCCGTGGCGATCTGGTAGGCCCTGGTCCACGTGGAGCGGCTGCTGCAGGAGCGCGGAACCCGGCTGCAGGGGAGTGACCAGGCCAAGGAATAGGGCGGAATGACGCCAGGATGGCGCTAGCGGCCCGATAAGGGCCACGGCCGCTATTGTGCCCCGGAAGATTCGACGCCACCACGGCGCGCGCGGCTCCGCGATCGGCTGCTGTTCACCGTCCTGCGGGATACCGGAGTGCGCGTCGGGGAAGCGCTCTCGCTGCGCTGGGAGGACCTGCGTCTGGTCGAGGGGGATGAGCAGTTCCGAGTCCTTGGGAAGGGCAACCGCGAGCGCACGGTCTTCCTGCACGCTGCCCCAGACAGCCTGCGCCTGCTGCGACGGTACGGGCAGGACCGCCCGCGGTTCGGGTATCTCTTCCAGGGAGATCCGCGCCGTGGCGGCGGGGCAGCCCCGCTCGACTACTCCACGGTGCGGTACGCCTGGCGGCGGTACTGTGCGCGTGCCCGCGTGCCGGCCACCATCCATCAGTTGCGCCACACCTTCGTGACGGAACTGGTCCGCGCTGGCGTGCGTCTGGTCACCGTGCAGCGTCTCGCCGGCCATCGTCGTCTGGAGACGACGCGCCGCTATGCCGCGGTGAGCGACGCCGAAGTGAAACGGGAACTCTCCGACGCCCGGCGGGTGCCCCGTCCTCGCTGATGGCCGCCGACACGCCCTCCGGCGCCGAGACGTTGGAGCAGGTCTTCGCCCTCACGCGAGAGGACCTCCGACTGGTCCTCACGGCCCGCCGGCCGGAAAACCGGCTGGGGTTGGCCCTCGTACTGCTCTGGACCCGTGCGGAACGCCAACTGCCCGGCGAGTTGACCGCCTTGCCGGCGACCGTCATCGTCGTCGTCGCTAGACAACTGGGTCTTGCGCCCGCGCTGGTGCAGCAGTATGGACAACGGCCGGCCACCCGGAGCGCGCATGCGGCCCAGGTCTGCGCCCATTTGGGTGTGCGGCCGTTCAGTGCAGTGGAAGAGCGGCGTCTGCGCCGCTACCTCCAGGTCAAAGTGGCACAGACCGGCAATCTGGCGGTGCTCCGGCCCGGCGGTGGCACGACACTCGATCGCCTCGTCACCGGCGTGCGCGGCGAGACGGAAGAGGCCCTCTTTCGCCAGGTTGCCGCACCACTCGGCGACGCGGCGCGGGCGCAGCTCGACCAACTCTGCTGCACCGATGCGGGAACGAGTGTCCTTGCCGACCTGGCGACGCCGCCCCGCCAGGCGTCGGCGGTGGCGATCCGCCAGGAATGCCGACGGCTTGCGCAGTTGCGAGCGGCCGTCCCCAGCGTGATCCCCTGGGAGGCGGTCACCGCCAACCGCCGGCGACAGTGGGCCGCCATCGTCCGCCGTCTGTCAGCGCAGGCCGTGCGCCGGTATCCGCCGGAGAAGCGCGCGACGCTCCTGCTCGCGTTCCTGGAGGTCCGCGCCGAAGAGGTCACCGATGACCTCATCGAGATGTACGACGCCGTCCTCAGCGGCATCTTCGCGGATAGCCGGGCGGAAGTGGCGGCCGTGCAACTGGCGCACGCCCAGGAGCAGGTGGACGTGCTGCGGGACTTCCGCGCCATTGCCGAGGTCCTCTTGGATCCGGCGATCGCGGCAGAGGAGGTTCGCCCGGAGGCCTTCCGGCGCGTCCCCCGCCACCGCGTCAGCGCCTTCATGGAAGGGTCCGCTCCCCCGGACCACGGCGATGGCCCCGCCTTCTTCGCTGCCCTGCGCCGGCACTTCCGCCACCTGCGCGAGTTCCTGCCGCTCCTGCTCACGACGGTGGCGTTCGCCTCGCCCCGAGCGGACAGCGAACTCCTGCCGGCGTTGGCCGTCCTACGCACACTGCACGCCGAACGCCGGCGGATCGTGCCGGCGGATGCCCCGGTGGACTTCGTCCCCAAGAAGTGGCGCAAGGTGGTGGTGGGAGTGGCCGGGATCGACCGGCATGCATGGGAGTTCTGCTTCGCCGAGCAGGTTCGCCTCGCGCTGCGCGCCGGCGACCTCACCGTCATCGGGAGCCGGCGCTACACGCCATGGGATGCCGGCCTCTATACCGGCGAACGCTGGCGCCAGCGCCGGGCTACGTGGTATGCCGAACAGGGCCTCCCAGAGGACGGGGCCGCGTTCGTCCGGCAACGGAAGGACCGCCTCCACGCCCTCACCACGAAAATCGCCGGGCGGCTGCCCCAGAACGCTGCCGTGCAGATCGAGCAAGGCAAGCTCCGGTTGACGGCCCTGGAGCAGATCAATCTGCCCGCTGAAGCGCTCCAAGCCCGTCAGGCGCTGACGCAGGTGCTGCCGCTGGTGGACCTCCCAGGACTGCTCATGGAAGTGGATCACTGGACCGGCTTCAGCGCGGCGTTGACCCGTCTGGGGGCGCGGCAGGAGCCCGGCGCCGAACGCCTCGGCTCGGTCCGCGCCGCCCTCTTCGCTGTCCTGGTGGCCGAGGCGACCAACTTGGGGCTGGCGACCATGGCGCGGGCCGCTGGTATCCCGGAGGGCCAACTCACCCGCGTCTACGACTGGTACTTCCGCGAGGACACCCTGCGGGCGGCGATCACGCGGCTGGTGCACTATCACCATTCTCTGCCGCTGAGCCGGCGATTTGGCTCGGGCACGACCTCGTCGTCCGATGGCATTCGCTTCGGCGTAGCCTCTTCGACCCTGAGTGCCCGCCACCTTCCCAGGTACTTCGGCGTCCGCCGGGGCCTCACCGTCTACGGGCATGTGCTGGATCAGGGTCCCTGGTTCTGGGTCAACGTGATCAACTGCCTGGTGCGTGACTCCACGTATGTGCTCGATGGTCTCGTCTATCAAGATGCGCCGCGCATCCAGGTCCACTATGCCGATACCCACGGGTACTCCGATTTGGTGTTCGGACTGTTCGACCTCTTGGGTTTCCGCTTCGCACCACGCCTACCGGGTACCCGCCGCGCGGGTGCTGCCAGATCAGGTGCTCTATCGAGCGGAGCCTGACACCGACTATGGAGCGCTGAACCCGGTGCTCCGACAGTCCATCCGCGACCGCCTGATCGCCCGCCACTGGGAGGAGATGAACCGTCTCGCGGCGTCGTTCAAAGACGGCCTGGTGTTGCCGTCCCTCGTGGTCGCCAAGCTGCAAGCGTTGCGACGGCAGAATCCGGTGCAGCAAGCCATCCAGGAACTGGGACGCATCCCGAAAACCGAACACATCCTCACGTACGCCGACGATCCGGACTTTCGGCGACAAGTCTTGGTCGCGCTGAACAAACACGAGAACGTTCACGCGCTGGCTCGGGTGCTCTGTTATGGTCGGTAGGGACGCTTCACCGATCGCGGCTACGAGGCCCAGTTGGGGCGCGCCTCTGCCCTCAGTCTCGTCGTCAACGCCCTCCTGGTCTGGAACACCCGCTATCTGGACCACGCGGCCGCGACGCTGGCGCTGCGTGGCGAACCGATCCCGGCGCACGTCTGGTCGCACCTGTCTCCGGTCCTCTGGGAGCACGTCCACTTGGTGGGCAACTACCGCTTCGAGGAACCGGCGCTCGCCGGGGAACTCCGGCCACTCCGCTTCCCGATCCAGGTGGAGGCGGGCAGCGATGCTGCTATCCCCACGCTCCGTACCGTCACGCCAAAGCAAGCACTCCAGCCAAACCTCGGCTTAGAGTAAATTTCCGCGCGAAAACTAACGAAACCCGGAGAGGGATGCCAACGGCAGGGTGAGGGTCCGCGCCCGCTACTCGCCGCCGTCCGGCTTCAACGCCACCGCCACCAGGATATCACCCGTGTTCACGCGCAGCGGCAGACCGCCCAGGCCCAGCCGCCGGCTCGCCGTATGCAGCAGGCCGAACAGCGGCGAGAAGGTCCGCAGACGGGCGAGGAGGTAGTTTAGGCGCAGCGTGCGCCCCTGGGTGTGGAACGCCACGGGTGTATAGCCCGCCCGCCGAACCACCATGGCGAGCGTGCGGCGCGTGAAATAGAACAGGTGCATCCGCATGAGCCAGGGCCAGCGGCCGCGCAAGAGCCGGGCGCTGAGGCCGCCGATGTTCACCGTCGTGAGCATCAAGACGCCGCCCGGCCGTAGGTGCCGGCGCGCCTGCCGCAGCACGTCGACCGGGTCGACCAGGTGCTCAAGCACGTCCCAGAGCACCACGGCGTCGAACTGCTCGCCCCCGAGGTCGACATCCTGCAGCGTGCCCGCCTGGAGGTCCACGCCGAAGCTGCGCCGCCCGTACTCCACGGCCCAGCGCGACGGCTCCACACCCCGCGCCCGCCAGCCGCGCCGGCCGGCCTCGTCCAGGAACAGGCCGATGTTGCTGCCGATCTCCAGCAGCCGGCCCGGGCGCTCCAGCCGCTCCAACTCCGCGAGTTGCGCCCGGAAGAGGCCGCGGCGATAGTCCAGCTCCTCCAGGTAGGTGGGATCGACGGCGGATTGGTAGGTCTCGATCACCGCCGTCTCCGTCCCGGGCGGGTCGGCGAAGACGATGCCGCAGACGGCGCAGTGCCGGATGGCGGTGTGCCGGTTCAGATGCGGGCTGGTGCAGGCGAACTCGGCCCCGGCGAGCGGCACAGACGGGTCGATGTTGGCCGGATAGCGCAGGCGTGTCCGCCGGGAGTCGCAGATCGGGCAGGACTCCGCCGCTACCTCGTCGCCCGCGATCGGCGTCACCGCGTTCATGTACCATCCTCTTCTGTGCGCCGTGCCCGCTACCGCATCCACTACGGCGCCTGCACCGCGTACTCCGCCAGTCCGGTCAGGTCCGCCACTACCAGGCTGCCGTCTGGAGCAACTGCAATACCAAACGGCTGCGGCACGACGACCGCCCGACGGGGCTGCTCGTTGAGCCGTGTGAAGCCGCGCTGGTCCGTCCGCATCACCTCGATGCCGCCGCCTGCCGGCAGCGCGACGTAGAGCCGGTCGCCCGCCAGCGCCAGGCCGCCGGCGGGCCCCGCGGTATCCAGTTCGCGCACGAAGGTGCCGGTCCACGTCAGCTCTTCGATGCGACCGTTATCGTTGTCGGCGACGTAGATGTCGCCGTCCGCTGCCTCGACCACCGACCATGGTCCGCGAAACTGCTCCGGCTTGGTGCCGTAGCGCCCCCAGCTGACCAGCACCCGCCCCTGCGCATCCACCCGCAGCACACGGTCGTTGCGCGTGTCCGCGACGTAGTAGCCGCCGTCCCGCCGCGGCGTGAAGCCCCGGGAGCTGTTCAGGCCCTGGATGTGGAGGCGCGAGCAGTGTTGTCCATCCGGCGCGCACTCCACGATGGCTGCATCGCCCGGGTCCAGGACGGCGATGCGTCCGTCCGGGAGCGCGGCCACGGCGGTCGGCGCATGCAGCGCCACCGTGCCGCCCCGACCATCCCAGGTCGCCAGCAGGGCTCCGTTGGCAGCGAAGACGCGCAGCCGCGGCGGCTTGATGTCGGTGGCGTAGATGCGGCCGTCCGTCCCAACAGCGACGCCCCCCCCGTTCGGGAAGCCGCCGGGGACGGCGACCTGCCAAACCTGGCGCGCGACCGCCGCCGGCACCAGCGCGGCACGCGCCAGCGTCACCACCTCGATCGCCGTGTTGACGACGACGAAGAGCGCGATCAGGGCGATGCCGGCCCGCGCCGCCGACGGTCGGCGCGGGCGGAAAACGAGGGACGCATCGGAAAGCATCAGGCGCCGTCCCTCACAGCAGCTCGACCGAGGGCGAGGCTCGCCGGGACTGGCCCGAGGGGGCGATCAGCTCCCAGCCCAGCCACAGGCAGCAGAGGAGCCAGCACTGCACCAGCGCCACCAGGTAGAAGACGACGCCATCGCGCGGCTGCGGCAGCAGTAGGGGCTGGCGCGTGCCCCAGAGGATGCCCGGGAAGTACATCGCGTAAAAGCTCACCAGGGCGGCGGTCGCCACCGGCGTGAAGGCCAGCGCCAGCGGCACGCTGCTGAGCAGGCCGAAGGGCAGCACCCATTGCAGATATTGCGACGCCACGCCCCCGTAGACCGTGTAGAAGAGCAGCATCGACACCGTGAGCCCGCCGACCAGGCTGATCCGGCGCGGGCGCAGCGCCACAGCCACCACCAGCAGCGCGTAGGCCGCCAGGAACAGCTTCTTGCTCACCTGCAACAGCGCTTTCACGTCGTACCGATGCGCGTTCGCCGGCAGCAAGAGATTCGCATCGCGCAGGATCGCCACCCAGCCGTGGTCGGCGAAGCCGCTGTAGCCGAAGGCTTCGCGCCAGACATCCCGGAAGCTGGCCACCAGGAACGGCAGCAACGTCACCAGCGAGGGCAACGCGGCCAGCGCCGTGAAGACGGCGCGCTGCCGCCAGGTCATCGGCAGCTTGATGAGGAAAAACGGCAGCCAGAGCACCGGGTAGCTGCGGAAGCCGATGGCCAGCCCCAGCAGCAGTGCGCAATACCAGAGGTCCTCCTCGCGGCGCCGGCACAGCGCCACGCCGTAGGCGGCCAGGCCCAGCGCCACGGCCACCGGGGTGATGTTGCCGTGCATGGCGCTGATCAGGATCGCCACCGGGTTGAGGGCATACAGCAGCGCCACCCCCGCCGCGGCGCCGGTGCGGCCACTGACCTGCCGCGCGATGGCGTAGAGCAGGGCGACGATGGCCATATCCGCCCCGATCGCCGGCCACTTCATTACGAAGTGGAAGGGCAGATGCAGCCATTGGGCCAGCAGCAGGCAGAGCGCGGGCACGTACATCGACACGGGCGTGTAGGGGTACAGCACCCGCTGGAAGTAGATATTCTCCCCGCGCAGGACGATGTTGGCCATCCGGTGATAGACGGTGAGGTCGGCCTCTTCGGCGCCGAAGTACAGCGCCGGCGCCACGCGAACCGCCAGGCACAGCGCGACCAGCAGGAGGACGGGGAGCGCCATAGCCCGCCTGGGACGGATGTTAGTTTGGCTTGTCGTGGTGTTCTCCGCGGACGGCCTCGGCCAGCTTCGTGGCTTCTGTGGGTGAGACCGCCCGGTAGACATGCCCCCTGAGGGAAGGCTGATCCTCGGGAAGGTACGGCGCGTACGAGGAGTAGTTGGGAAAGTTGATGGTCACGTCGAAGTTCTCCTGAGGGGCGTTCCCCTGGCCTATGG
>DHIZ01000289.1:12726-26493 GCA_002404055.1 Chloroflexi bacterium UBA4733 | reverse complement strand
CCCGCTCGCCGGGTGCGTCCAGAAGGCGGCGATAATCGGCAACCCAACCTGGTCGAGTTTCGCGAGGAGCTTATCCCCCATCTCGAACAGTGTCGGGCCTACCAGTATTGACGTAGCCATTGCAGTACTCCATGCGTCGGGTCGGCAACTGCAGTGTACAACTGTTCTGCGTCCGTCGATAGGGGAGGGCATAGCGGCTCTCTTCGGACCAGTCTTTGACGACGAGCCAGCGGGCGCCAAGATGCACATCGGTTGCGCTGGCCTCCTCCAGTTGCGTCCGCAGACCGGCGAGACGCAGCAGATCAAGCAGGCGATGGCTGTATATCTCGCGCGCCGTCTCCGGCCTGGGCGGGAACTGGTGTTGTTCCACCTGCCGGCAGATGCAGGCCTTGAGGGCGCACTCCACCGCGTAGCCGGCCAGGTAATAAGCCCCTTCATAGTGCCCGCCAGCTAACAGATACGCCGCTTCGCGGAGGCGAAGCTCGCTGAGCGCCTGAAAATCGGCACGGGTGATGGGTTCGAGCGCGCGCAATCCTATTTCCCCTTTCGCCACCACTGCCACCAGCGCGGCTCGCTGGTGACCATAGGGAGACCGTCTTCCTCGTGCGCCGGCAGCGCCAGCCGCTCCTTCCGCCTCATCCCCCGAGCAAGGCGAGACGGTCCTCGGCGAACCGGCGTAAGCCGGGCTGCCATTGCGCTTCGATCTCCTCTGGTGAGTGTCCGGCGTCGATACCGGCGCGGATGCGGCGGTCGCCAAGCAGGCGGTCGGCCGGCTGGCCGTCGTTGCGCCAGGCGAACTGCTGCGGCCAGAGCCGGCGCAGGGTGATCAGCACTTCCAGGCCCGTGCGCACTGGACGGAACGTGGCGCGGTCCAGCACGTGCAGTTGCACGCCGTGGCAGACCTCGCCCTGCCACTTGGAGAAGCTCGGCACGAAGTGGCAGGCGCGGAAGCCGACGCCGAGCAAATTGCGCTCGTTCAGCGTGCGTTCCAGCGTGGGCGCGTCGACCCAGGGAGCGCCAAGCAGTTCGAAGGGACGGGTAGTGCCCCGGCCTTCGGAGACGTTTGTGCCTTCCAGCGGGCAGATGCCGGCGAACGCCAGGCAGGAGTCCGGGGTAGGCAGGTTGGGCGAGGGCAACACCCAGGGCAGGCCGGTCTGTTCGTACCACCACTCCCGTTGCCAGCCGGCGGTCGGCACCACGGTGAGGTCGCAGCCGATGCCGCCGGCCGTATTGAAATAGTGCGCGAGCTCGCCGATAGTCAGGCCGTAACGGGTGGGGATGCCGTGGTTGCCCACGAAGGAGTTCAGCTCGGGCTCGATTACCGGCCCTTCCAAGCTCACGCCGTTGAGCGGGTTCGGCCGGTCGAGCACGAGCATGGGCAGCCCGGCATCGCGGGCCGCTTCCATGCAGTGGGCCATCGTGTAGAGATAGGTGTAGAAGCGAGCGCCGGCATCCTGCATGTCGTACACCAGCAGATCCAGCCCGTGCAGCATTTCCGGCGCCGGGCGGTGGGTGGCGCCGTAGAGGCTGTGTATCGGCAAGCCGCTGACAGGATCGACGCTGCTGCCAACGTGGTCGCCGGCCTGGGCCGCGCCGCGAATGCCGTGTTCCGGGCCAAACAGCGCCACCACCTGAGCGCCGATCCGCGGCAGGGCCTCAACGATGCTCTCCAGCCGGCTGGTGACGCCGTTGGGGTTGCTGACGATACCGATGCGCCGCCCGCGCACCAGTTCGGGGCGATCGGCGACCAATACATCAAGGCCTGTACGCATATGCTCCTCAAGCAAGGCGGCGACTGCGGTCTGCCGCCAAGTGACGAGGGCGACTGCGGTCGCAAGGATAATCCTCGGCACCGCAGTGCCCCCCGTCTTTAGCCGCAAACCGCAGTTGCGGCCCCGTTCCCGACTACCGCTACCGATGAATCGTCGCCACTGGGCGCAGGCCGGCTTGATCGAGGGCGGCTCGCAGGCGCTCCCGATCCTGCGGCGCCACGTTGACGAGCGGCGGGCGCACTGGCCCAGCTTTCTGGCCGAGCAGTTCCATGGCCTCTTTGACGATGGAGACCTCGTAGCCGCGACGCGACACGCGCAGGTCGTACAAGACCTGGATCTTCTGCGCCGTCAGTTCGCGCACGCCCTGGAAGTTCCCGGCCTTCGCCAGTTCGAATAGCTCGACCGAGACCTCCGGCATGTAGTTAGCGACGCTCGACGTGAAGCCCTTGGCGCCGGCGGCGAAGTAGCCGGCCACCATGTCGTCACCCACGCCGCCCAGCCAGAGCAGGCGGTCGCCCACTGCGTGCTGCAGGCGGCTGAAGGCCCGCAGGTCACCCTGGCCATCTTTGTAGGCGATGACGTTGGGGATCTCGGTCAACTTGCGAAGTGATGCAGGCGTGAAGGTGACCCAGTCGCGGCTATAGGGGAAGACACCCAGGCTGGTCGCGCCGGCGACGTGGCGGTAGTACTCCAGCAACCCTTCCGGGTCGGCATTGACGTAATAGGGCGGCAGCATCAGGATACCGTCGGCGCCGGCCTCCTCTGCCTGGCGGGCCAGCAGGCGGCCCATGGTAGCGCCAAAGCCGGTACCGGCAATGACCGGCACCCGTCCGCGGACGACCTCCACCACTGTGCGCACGACCTGGCGGTGCTCATCCGGCAGGAGCGAGTACAACTCGCCGGTGCCGCCGGCGGCGACCAGCGCGTGAATCCCGCCGGCAAGCATGAACTCCACATTCTCGCGCAGGGCGGGAAGGTCCAACTCGAGGTGGGACGTGAAGGGGGTGATGGGGAAGGCAATGACGCCCTCCAGACGGGACCGTAATTCGGCAGGCGACATGGGCATCGTGGTAATCCTTTCTCATGACCGCCGGTAGTTTAGCAGACGTTTCCTGGCCTGACCTACACGCATAGGTTAAGCTCTGTGCTGGACCGCCGTCTGGGTGACAGCCGACGATCTGTCCAAGGGGGAAAACGATGAGCGCGGAGTCCATTCGGCCGGGAGCAGCAGTCATCGGGCCGGTCGCCGCGCCGCCGCTGCGGGCAACGCCGCGCTTTGTCTTGAATGAAGACGAGCTGGCCGGCAGTGTCAACCGCCTGGCCGTACCGATCATCGCCGAAAACCTCTTCCAGACCATGTTAGGCGTCGTCGACTTGCTCATGGTCAGCCGATTAGGCGCCGCCGCGATTGCCGGTGTCGGGACTGCCTTGCAGATCATGTTCCTGGTGATGGCCGCCCTCAGTGCTGTCACTGTCGGGACGACGGTGCTGGTGGCCCGTTTTACCGGCGCTCGCCAGCCGGAGGAAGCCTCCCATGCCGCCAAGCAATCGCTGTTACTGGGCCTGGCGCTGGCGGCGATCATCACCGTACTCGGGCACTTCTTCTCGCGCGGCTTCATCGCCTTGCTCGGCGCGACGCCGGAGGTCGTGCAGACGGGTGGCGACTATCTCGACGTGGTCGCCCAGATGGCCGTCTTCCTGGTGCTCCAGATGGTCTGCGCCGGAGCGCTGCGCGGCGCGGGTGACACGCGCACGCCGATGATTGTGACCGGTCTGGTCAACATCATTAACGTCATCGTTGCCTACACCCTCATCTTCGGCCACTTCGGCTTCCCGGCCCTGGGTGTGCTCGGTTCAGCCTGGGGAGCGAGTATCGCCCGCGCCATCGGCGCTGCCGTCTTGCTGGGACTGCTCTTCAGTGGCCGCCGCCGTGTGCGGATCGCCGGTGGGGCCGGCTGGAGGCCGGATGGCTCGCTGATGAAGCGCGTGCTCAAGATCGGCCTCCCTTCGATGATGGAGCAGACGTTTATGAGCGGCGGCTCGCTGGTGTACGCCGTAATCGTGATCGGCATGGGCACCTCAGTGTTCGCGGCACAACGGATCACCTTCAACGCGCTGTCCATCTCCTTTATGCCCGGCATGGGCTTCGGCATGGCTGCCACCACCATGACGGGGCAATGCCTGGGCGCCGGGCGGCCCGACCTGGCCCGTCGTTCCGCCTGGATCGCTGTGCGCATGGCGGCGCTCTGGATGTGTACGATGGGCATCGGCCTGATCATCTTCGGCAACCAGATCATGCGCCTCTTCAGCAACGACCCCACGATCATCGCCGTGGGCACGGCGGCCTTGCGCGTCATCGCCCTGTCCCAACCCTTCCAGGCCCTCGGTCAGGTGATGGCCGGCAGTCTGCGGGGCGCCGGTGACACCCGCTTCCCGATGTTTGCCACCGGCCTCGCCGTCTGGCTGATTCGCGTGCCCTTCGGTATCCTCTTCGGTCCGATTCTCGGCTGGGGATTGGCGGGCGTGTACATCTCCAACGTCATGGATGCCGCCGCCCGTGCCGCTGCCAACTACCTGCGTTTCCGCGCCGGCGCCTGGCAAAAGCTCCGAGTGTAGGCGGACGGAGCAGAACCGGCTATGGCTCACTGGCGACGGCGCGTACCACCCTGGCTGAGCGGCGACCTTGGCTGGATCATGGCCGGTCGCGCGGCGCGCAGCGTGAGCCAGGGCTACCTGGGGGTGATCGTCCCCCTCTACCTGCTGCGCCTGCACTACACCGCCGTGTCGCTGGGCGAACTGTCGACGGTCGGCGCCATCGTCAGCGCCGTTATGACGGTCGCCGTGAGCCTACTGGCTGACCAGTACGGACGCAAGCCCTTCCTGGTGATCTTTCCGCTCATGACGGCGGTCGGCGCTATCGTCTTCATCGCCACCCGCAACTTCGGCGTGATCCTGGCGGCCAGCGCTCGGCACCATCGGCCGGGGCGGCGGCGCCGGCGGGGCGGGCGCGGGCGGCCCCTTCTACCCGGCACAACAGGCGCTGATCGCCGACCATGCCGGCACGACCAGCCGCAACACCGTCTTCTCGGCCTTCTCCCTCACCGACACGCTAGCGAGCACCGTCGGCGCCTTGCTGGCCGGCGTGCCGGAGTTGCTCGTCAACGGCGCCGGTATGAACGTGACCGACTCCTACAAGCCGCTGTTCGTGCTCACGAGCGTCCTGTCGGTCCTTTCCGCGCTACTGATCCTGCCGGTCCACGACACCCTGCGCCGGAAGGAGCAAGGCGTCCGGCGGCAGTTCCTACCGACGAAGTCGCGCAACGTGATTGGCCGACTGGCCCTGACGAACCTGCTGAACGGCGTCGGCGTCGGCTTCTTCTCCCCGTTTGTCGCCTACTGGTTCAACGTCCGCTACGGCGAGGGGCCTGCCCAGATCGGTTTCCTGTTTGCGGCGGTCAGCCTGGGGGCGGCCATCCCCTATCTCTTCGCGCCGGCCCTGGCGCGGGCCATGGGGATCGTGCGGGCGGTGGTGGCGATCCGCCTGATCGGCGTGGCCACGCTGGCGATCCTGCCCCTGATGCCCAACTTCGCGCTGGCAGCGACGATCTACTTCCTGCGCATGGTCTTGCAGCGAGCCAGCATTCCCCTTCGTCAGAGCTACACCATGGCCGTGGTGGTGGCGGAGGAGCGCTCCTCGGCGGCCGGTATCAGCAACCTGCCCTCCCAACTCTCCGCCGCCGGCAGTCCGTTGCTGGCCGGCTACCTGTTCCAATCCGTCTCGCTGGTGCTGCCGTTTGAACTCGGCACTGCATTGCAACTGGCCAACGCCATACTCTTCTTCGGCCTCTTCCGCAACATCCGTCCGCCGGAAGAGCATGGACCCGCTGATCGCACGCTGCCGCCCACAAGCGTTGACGGAGCCATCGGAGTGGATCGACGGGAGGATGCGAGTGTTGTTACCTAGCTGCCGCTGACGAGCGAATCGTCGCGGGGCAGACCTACTGGCCGCTCCATGCGTTGCAACAGGTCCTCCGTTTGCGGCATGGACCGCTGGAGGGCCATGGCGGGAACCATAGCGTGCCACTCACACACTCAAGGATACAAAATGAAGGTACGCGGCGTCAGACGCGGCAGCTTATTGGTAGCAATACCCCCTATCACTTCAGTCCGGCGCCGAGCCTTCCGGCGCCAGACCCAGGGCGATCGCTGCCTGGTCCTTGGCGGTGGCAGCGGCGTGGAAACGGTCCGTCGCCTGCCCGGCCAGCGTCTGGTAGATCGTCTCGTCGCTGTTCTGTTGGGCGGCGCGGGCCAGGGCCGCCCAGGCCTCGGCCAGGGCGCCGTAGCCGGCCGCTGTCTCGGCCTGATACTGGGCCACGGCGCGGTAGGCGTCGAGCGGCGGCGGCAAGCGCAGCGTGCTGATAGACGCTGCCGCTCGCTCATTGGCAGCGGTGGCAGCGTTGAGCGCCGGGAGCAATGGCGGCAAGGTGGTGCCGGCGTTGAGCCGGGCCTCTAAGGCCGCATTTTGCTGATCTGCCGAGGATGCCTGGCCGACTACGTCACGGACGAGGTAGTCAAGCGCAGCGGCAGGCGGCAGAGCAGTCGGCGTAGGCGGAACTGCGGTTGCCGTCGCTGCCCGCACCGGCGTTGGCGCGAACGCCACCGTGGCTGTGGGCAGCGGCAGAGTCGGAGACCGTCCGCAGGCGCTCAGCAGCACGGTTGCCAGCAGGAACGCCCCTGCCGGCAACCTCAACCGCACACCATCTACTCGGCCCACCGCCGCCGTACTCCTTGGCTACGATGTCCGAACAAAGTCGAAATGGAACTCGCCGGCCACGTTGCAATTGGAGTAGTTGATCGTGCGGGTATCGGAGATCGGGTTGCCGCTACTGTCGATCACGAAGGCGTTGAAGGTGAGCGGTGTCTGCGGGCAGTTTGTCGCCAGGACGAACGTGAACTTGCCGTCGTAGGCTGTCTGAACGTCGCTGGAGTTGCCATAGTAGATCATTCGCAGGCTAATGCCCGACAGTCCATTGCCGCTGGGGTCGAGGACGTGCCCGGTGATGTACTGCTGACCGAGATTTGGCGCAGCGGCCTGGCAGGGCACACTGGCGCCGCAGTCTTGCGGTGGCGCCGTCACTTCTTTGGAAATGTAGGGGAAGGCGGGTCGCGGCGTCGCGGTCGGCGTGGCTGTCGCAACCGGCGTCGCAGTTGCCAGCGGGGTGGGTGTCACGGTGGGTGTCGGTGCATTGACGGCGCCCGTGCTCGTCTCGGTGTAGGTGGCGGCCAGCGGGACCAGGCCGAGCGTCTTGGCGATGTCGCCACCGTTGACTACGCTCAGGTCACCGGCCTTGATACCGGCGGCTGGATTATCGGCGCTCCAGTGCTGGATAGCAATACGTTGGGCCCGGATCGATGAAAAGGGACCTTCGTTGGTGACTTGAGACGTCGGCAGACCGTTGTAGAGAATTGCGGCTGCCAGCGCCCCGCCGTTGTAGTAGCGAGCGGCGATGCTCAGGTCGGCGTTGAGCAAGGCCAGACGCGCCTTGCTGATCTGGTCAAAACCGGTCTTGCCACTGTCGAAGGAAGGATCGAGTTGGGGCGGAATCTGGTAGGTCGCCTGGAGGACGCCGTCCAACCCCATGTCGTGCAACTTGTCGAAAACGTTGATGAAGTACACCTGGTGAATATCCGGGCGCCACTGTAGAATTACCTTCTGCGTGGCCTGTACGGTGAAGCCGTCCAGGGTGAAGCGACGCGACACCGGGTAGCCGAGCACGTTCACCCCGCCCAAACGCTGGAACTCGGTCCAGAAATTGACGCCGTTCTCATTCGTAATGCGGTAGCCGTATTGCGGCCCGGCGCCGGCGTTGGTCTGGGTGTAGAAATGCCCGGCGCCATTCGGCAGGTCGAAATCTGGCCCGGTGGCCTGTGCCTGAGCGCCGGGGTACTGCACCAGCGCCAGCGTGAGCAAGAGCATCGCGGCGAGGGCAGCAAAGATCGAACGACGATTCATAGCTTTGTCCTTATTGTCCCTTCTTTCCCCTGGGAGCACTTACCGGAAAGCGCTGCGCCGCCCGAAGTATGGCAAGTCTCCGCCAAGCTGTCAACGCCGCCATCCAGGCGGGGGACGATGGTCGCCCCCCCCGGTGCCGCGACTGCGGGCCCAGGGGGCACCCTCGGCCCAAAGACCGCACTGCCGTGCCGACGAACTCCCCAGGACCGCAGTCCTGTCTTTGGGCCGCAGACCGCAGTCGCGGCTCACCTAGCCTTGAACAGATCAACGTATTGCCGGGTCAGATCAATGAAGCGCCGACCATCCTGGATCGTTTCGGCAACCTCCGTGCCCTCGCTGAACTCGTTCCAGGTCTCAACCGCCATGATGTTGTGGGGGCTGTTGACCGCCTGCTGGAGTTGGGTTGCGTAGTAGCTACCGTCGCCACGCCCAACGTCGAAGCAATTGTGGGAGGGGCCACCCTTGCAATAGGCAGTGTTGTTGAAGCCGGGACCAACCTCGGCGACCGTGAAATTCGGGTCTGAGTTGTAGCCGCTTGGTCCCGCCCCCCAACTGTAGAGGCCGCTGCCGTGCACGGTTTGTTGGGGGGTAACGCCCTTGCTGTGCTCCCACTGGCTCTCCAGCACAATGTACGGTCGCAGGCCGCCAAAATCCTGGGCGAAGCGATCGGAGAGGTAGTCGATGCTGGATTGATCGAACTTCGAGACCCAGAGCGTGTCGTACAGCCAAACAATCGGCTGGTTATCGATCGCTGCCCAGTAGTTCGGCGGGATGCGCGAGAAGTAGTCGCGGACATTGACGTAGAAGTACTCTTTGCCGGCGGCTGTTGTGAGATCGGCGTTGGCCAGGATTGTGGTGTCGTAGAACATACCGATTTGGAGCGGCCTGGAGCCGGCCGCCTGCATCTGATCCAGTGCTTCCACCATCGGCGAGATGCCCTCGGTGCTCCAGTAGTGCGGTGATGTTTCGGCGGTGGTGCGGCCAGGGTGGCCCGGTTCGCCCCAGTACACGGGTAACACGAAATCCAGACCGGCATCAAGCATGTCCTGGAACTGACGCTGGTGGGTCTCCGGCGACAGGAAGCTGTAGTGGGCGGCGTCGGGTGGCTGCCCGAACTGGTTGAGGTCGAAGCGGGACAGACGCGCCGGGTTGGTGAAGTCGTGCCAGTAGAAGTAGTAGGTGGTGGCGAGACGCTGAGACGAACTGAAGCTGTTCAGCGTGAAGTTCGTCCAGGTCGGCGCTATAAAGGAGCCAGGGTGCGCCCAGGCCAGGGAGCCGGGATCGTGCGGCGGCCCCCCGGGCGCCAGGCGCTCGTAGGCCGTCGTCGGTGTAGGAAATCCGGGCGGCACCAGGTTGGACTGCCCAGGGTAGCCCGCCGGCGCCGGGATCGGCGTCGCTGTGGACGACGCCTGCGCAGTGGAGTCGGCCGGAGATGCTGTTGGACCGACTGCCGTGTCGGCCTGCGTGAGCGCTGCACCGGGGTCTATCCCCCCGGCGGGCGTTGCGGTCTCTACTGGTGGCATTGTCGGGAGGGGCGTTGACCCGGCGACGCTGGCGACGTCCGGCGTCGCAGTGACCGGAAGGGAGGTTGGCGCACTCGTCCCGGCAACCGCCGCCTGGGCCGACGGCGCACAGGCGGTCAGGAGGATAACGAGCGCGAGCAAAACGATCTGCGCCGGCGCCGTGCGCGACGACAAAGATTGCATTGCCATTCGCTCCATCTTGGGCCCTTTCCATCGCACTTGACAACGTTGGCTTTTACTGTACTATCTTTTTTAGACATCATTCGAATTCAGACTTTGGACTACGCGCTGGTTGCCCACGAGCGTCGGACGGTCGGGCGCCTGCGACGAATCCGGGCCTTCATTCTGGGTGAACGTTGGTCGAAATGGCTGGTGGTCGTTCGGTGTGGGGCCGACGACGTTGGCGCGGAAGGAGTCGCATCGTGGTTGGGTTGGGGAACGGTCGGCAAGGCATCAGCAGGCGGTGCTGTTTGCGAGTGCTGGGACGTAGCGTTATTGGGGTGAGCGCGGCTGGGCTGCTGGCCGCCTGCGGGGCCGGCGCCCCAGCAACCTCCGGTGGCACGTCGGGGAGCGCCTCGGTGACCGTCGCCGGCAGCGCCAGCGTTGCTGCTGCGACGTCTCAGGCTGCGACGTCGAGTGCCAAGACCGCGGTGGCGACGAGCGCTACTGCCGCGGTGGCGACAACGGCGGCTGCGAAGGGCGGACCGACGCCCTCGCCGGTGCCGCCGCCGAAGTCGTCCGGCAAAGGATCGGTCGTCTTTGAGTCGCCGGGGATCGGCCTGGCTGAATCGAAACCATTTCAGCAAATCGTCGATGACTTCAGCAAGAAGACGGGAATCAAGGTTGCCTACGTGGACGGCGGCCTGAATTTTGAGAAGTTCGCTGTCCAGTTCGCCGGCGGCTCCGGTGGCGACCTCTACGAATATGAAACAAAGCAGGTGCCGCATTACGCTGTGGACGGCGTCTTCGAGAACCTGGACCCCTACATCGCCAAGTCCACCATCGTTAAGCCGGCAGAGTACTTCCCCATTACCTGGTCGAAGGGGAAGGTGCAAGGACACCAATATACCGTTCCCTGGGATACGACGCCAGTCGTTGTGTACTACAACAAAGATATCTTCAAGCAAGCTGGCATAACACCGCCGTCGGCCAAGTGGGGAGACGATACCTGGGACTGGAATGCCTTCCTCAGCACTGCACAGAAGCTCACGAAGTCGGATAAGACGATCTTCGGCTGCGATATATCCACGTGGTGGGTGTATAGCCTGCCCTGGATTTGGAGCAACGGCGGCCAGGTCGTGAACCAGGAATTGACGAAGGTTCAGTACACTCAGCAAGCAGTGCAGGACGCCTGGCAGTTCCTGGTCGACCTGCGCTGGAAGTACAATGTCTGGTCCCAGCCGTCACAGAAGCATGCCGACTTCAACACGGGCGGCGTAGCCATGTTCCTTTCAGGACCGTACTCCATTCCAGGCCTGCGCGCCGCTGCGAAGGTGCCCTGGGATGTCGTGCCGGTACCCAAGGGTAAGGCTGGGATTTGGACCCGCGATCCATCCGACTCGCTGACGATCTGGAACGGCAGCAAGAACAAAGACGAGGCGTTCCAACTCATGGAGTACATCACCGGCCCTGAAGGGCAACTGGTCATCGGCAAGAGCGGTCGCGGTGTTCCCAGCCGGCACAGTGTTGCTACCTCCAAGGCCTTCCTCGAGCAGGGAGACGGGGTCAACTGGCAGGTGTTCGCCGATGGGCCGAACCACGAGGGCGAGCAGCCGGTCACCGATGTCTGGCCGCAGATGGACAGCATGACTGGCAAGGTGCTCGACGCCATGTGGAACAACAAAGCCAATGTCTCGGAAACCACGACCAAGCTCGAGCAGACGATCCAGCCGCTCCTGGATCAGGCCAAGGAACGGCGAGACCTCTCAGCCTGGTACCTCCCTGTCGGCTGGAAGTCGCCAGTCTACTCGTAACGGTACTGCGCGCCGTTGCCCGACGTGATTGTGTGCTGGTGATGGTCCCGCGCACGCTATGGATTGGGAAAGGAACAGTCATGGTCGATTCGCAACAATCCTCCGCTCTCTTTCGCTCCCGCAGGACCTTGCTGACCGGCATCGCCGGTCTGGCCGGGACGCTGGCCCTGGCCGCCTGCGGCGCGACTGCAACGACTACCGGCGCATCGTCGGCGGCCGTCACCACGGCGGCTGCCAGCAGCTCTGCCGCCAGCGTTGCCGCCGCTACCAGCACGGCTGCGAGGACCACCAGCGCTGCCGCTACGAAAGCCGCCGGGTCGGCGGCGGCAACGCCGTCGCCCACCAAGATCCCGGTCAAGACCGGCCAAACCGCCATCGAATACTGGTACTGGGGCAGCACTGACTATGACGCCCGCGAGAAGCGCATCGCCACGGCCTTCATGCAGGCGAACCCGTCGGTCGTGGTCAACCTCAGTAACCCTCCCGGTAGCCTCTACGAAAAGCTGCTGGCCGCCTTCGCCGGCAGCTCCGGCCCCGATGCCTTTGCCATGGACCTGCCCTGGGTGATCCAGTTCGGCGATGCCGGTTTGGCGTTGGACCTCGCTCCCCGCATTCATCAGGATACGGATGCCTGGCTAGACCAGTACTTGAAGGACCCGCTCTCCCAGCCCATGTACAACAAGATCTACCAGTACAAAGGCGGCCAGATACTGGCGCTGACTGGGGAAGCCAGCCCCAACGTGATGTTCTACAATGGCGACCTCTTCCGGCAGAAAGGGCTCAAGACGCCCTACGAGCTCTACCAAGCCAACCAATGGACTTGGGAGAACTATCTTGATGCCGCCCGGAAGTTAAACGCCATGAAGCCGGATGGCAGCTACACGACCGCCGCGTCAGTGATGGGGCTATCACGGCTCTGGATCGACGCCGCCGGTGGCCAGGAGTTCGATTCTGTCCGCCATCCGACGAAGTGCCTCTACGACCAGAGCGCCGACGTGCAGGCACTCAATTTCCTGCGCGACGCCATCAACAAGGACAAGATCATCCCCAGCAACTTCAACAAGCAGGTCGGCACCGATACCGACAAGGCCTTTTTGGCCGGGCGACTCGCCATGAACGCCCGCTGGACCACCGGTATCGGCATCTACAAGGACATCACGCAGTTCAAGTGGGGGATGGCGCCGTACCCGAAGCAGGCCACCTACGCCAACGACTACGCCACCGGCGGCCCGACGATGGTGGCCATCGCCAAAGGGAAGGCGACCAACGATGCAGCCTGGAGCTACGCCAAGTACAAGTGCGGGCCGGATGGCCTGATGATCTTTGCCGAGTGGGGTACGGGAGTGCCGTTCTCCAAGAACGCCCAGGACAAGACCTTGCAGGTCCACAAGGGCATCGCCAGCCTGGAGACGCCCGGCTTCGACTTCACGCTGCTGCAAACCGGCAAGTACGACAACTTCCGGCTGCTCAGCAAGGATCAGAGCAAGATCAACGACATCATCAACAAGCACTTGCCGATGATCTGGAACGCGCAGACCGACACCCAGACCGCGGCGACACAGATCAGCCAGGAAGTCAGTGCCTTCCTGCAGCAGACCCCGCAGTAAGCAAGAGGGCGGCGACTGTGGGCCCAGGGGGCACCCTCCGCCAACAAACGGGCCAATGCGGCGCCGGTGACATCCATGCGCCCGCAGTCGCCCGCGTGACCTGGCGGAGGGTGCCCCCTGGGCCCACAGTCGCCGCCCTGTTCGTAGCCGCCTCCCTGCTGTTACCGGTTTGGCGAGGCATAGAGCAAGGCAAGGAGACGGTCGAGCGCATCTTTGGCTGCTAGTTTGATGGCGCCGAGCGAGCAACGGTGCGCTATGGCGGCCTCCTTGGTGAGACGGTTGCCGATATCCCAGATCGCTTGCTGGTCGCGTGGCGAGAGCCGGTGGACCAGCGCCTTGACCGTGTCGCGCTCAAAGTGCAATGTTGCCGGTTGGTTGGCGAGTTCGCCTTCGATGTAGTGCCGCCAGCCGTCGGCATGGCCGGCCTGCAGACCGACCGGGTCGTGCCCGCCTGGCCCACGTACCAGCGTCGTGACGCCGCGCACCTGGTGAAACGTGCGTGGGCGCGGGCGTCCTGCTTCATCAAGCCGTGGATCGTCGCTGCCGGGGTGGGCAGTATAGACGTCCGCCTCCGTGACCACCGCCGTGTCCAGGCGGGGGAGGCTGAGCACCGGCGCCCCCAGGCGGGCCGGTGCATCCGTGTACAGCGTCCAGCGGATGTAGGCGCGTAGGGCGGTACGCAGGTCCGCCTGACTGGGCGCCCGCTCTCGCTGTGCAGTCTCCGGGGGCATCGTGCTACCTCGTCTTCCTGGTGCGTGCCAAATAAGGAACAAATGTTCTATAATCAGCCCCCACTATAGGCAGCAGACGGCAAGTTGTCAAGTGGCATGGCCGCAACGGGTGTCCCCCAAAGCATTGCGCCGGATGCTTGGGACCTCC
>DHIZ01000289.1:412-12590 GCA_002404055.1 Chloroflexi bacterium UBA4733 | reverse complement strand
GGCTAGAGCAACGCCATCGCCAGCCACATCCAAGCCATGAGCACCAGCGATGGCGCCACAAAGAGCAGGCGGGGCTTCGCACTGGAGCGCATCAGCAGTACCGTCCCGAGGACGTACCACTCGGTAATAGCCCGCAGGGAGCCAATGTCCTCGCCCCAGACTGAAGTGCCCAGGCAGGCGAGGAGCAGGCTGTAGAGGAGCCAGGCCAGGCAGAGCCAGAGGGGGCTCCTCCTTTCACGCAACGCCGCCAGCACGCCGAGGCCGAACATGACCAGCGCCAACATCTCAAGGAGCCATACGGCGTCGGCCGGGCGCGACCAGGGCGCCAACCGGCCGACGTATTGCGCGAGGCCGGCAAGTGGCAGCCCGATGTTGCCACTGTTGCCCCGAAACGGCAGGCTCTGCCAGCGCCACCAGAGCAGCCCTTGCCAGGCGACATAGGTCGCGATCGGCACCGCGAAGAGCGCCGCTGGCTGCTGTTGCCCGACGCCGCGGAGGCGGTCGCGCGCCCACACCAGCGCGAGGGCGACCGGCACGAGCAACGCGGATTCGCGCGTCAGGACTGCCAGGGTGAGGCAGAGTGCTGCGCCGACGTGGCGCTGACGGAGGAGCAGCCATACGCCGACCAGGACAAGCGTCAACTCAACGATCTCGGTGAGATCCAGGGCGAGCGTCACCACAAAGCCGGGGCAGAGCGCCGGCAAAGCTCCCCACCACGACGGCCGTTGGAACGAGTGCGCCAGTGCCGCCCCGACGCCGGCAATCAGGCAAAGCGCGAGAAAGTTGACAGCGATCAGTGCAGCGGGAACCAGCGCTGGGCGGCCCAGCGAGAGCAGCCAGGCGAGCACGGGGTAGAGTATGCGTTGCTGCCGGTAGGCCGGGTTATCCAGCCAGATGCCGTGATCGTTGGCCTTCGCCGTCCACGGTTCCAGGGCGAGCCGGTAGTACGCCTGGCCATCGTAGCCGGAGGAATGCGCCAACACGTGCAGATTGGCAGGAACTTGCGCCGCATCGGCGAACAGGTCACCAGCGGCCACGAAGGCGGAAGGGTCGCCACCGTGGATTACCAGACGAGCGGCGATGAAGAGTCCGTACAGCGTGGCAACGGCAATAACAGGCCCGGCGACCGCGCGGAGCCAGGTGACAGAGGAGGAGAAGACGTTGGTGGTGCGCCGCCTAACTGAAGAGCCGACGAACTGGGTACGTGAAGCCCGGCAGCACGTCCAGACCATCCAGCACATCGCCGGTGTTGAGCGTGGCGACGGGGCGATCCGCCCCTGCACGCCAAACATCCACCTGACGGTAGGTCGGCCAGACGAGCCAGAGCAACCGCACGCCCGCCTCAAGATAGAGCCGCGCCTTCTCGGCCATTTCGGGACGGTACTGGTTGGGGGAAACGACTTCGACCGCCAGATCAGGGGCGACGTGCCAGGCGCGCCGAAAATCCGGCGAGTCCGGCGACGGGTAGCGCCCCTCGCGGACAAAGGCGACGTCGGGTACCAGAGAAGTTATCGGCTCACCTGGCTGACTCAGCACATACGTACCATCTGCCCCAGTGACTCGACCCAGGTTCCTCGCCTGCACGAACACCGTTATGGCGGTGGCCAGGCTGACGGCTGTCCACGAGTCGCCCCCCGATGCTGGCGGCATCCGCACCAGTCTCCCTTCGACGAGCTCATACGCCCAGTTGTCGTCGTTGATGCGCAAGAGGTCATCGTCGGTCAACAGCCGATCGACGCCGGGAGCCAGTTCGGCCCAAGGGGCAAGCGTGCTGTTTGCCATCGCTCCACCTCGCTCTGTGTGCCCGCCGGAGCAGACTATACCACTCCCGTCTGAGTGACTCTGCTTGTCGCCGGGGGTTGACGCCTGGCGATTGCTCGGTTATAGTCCCGTTCGATAGTGCAGCGTTCTCGTCACCCAGGCGATTGCGCGGTGACGATGTAGCGGTGGGAAGGAGGGGACGAATGGTGCATGATCGGCCACGCTTCGCCGCCCTACCGGCACGCCCATCGCAGCCCGTCCGCTCGCCGCGCCCCCAGCATGACGCACCGTAAGGGGCAGTGTCACTAGCGTGGCCTGCGCCGCCGGTGGGGAAGCTCACCCGGCGGCTTTTTTGTGCCCTGTCTACCTTGAAAAGGATGAGGAGGACTGCCAAAGTGACCCTGACGATTGACGCGCCACAGCGCACCGCCGCCGCCACACGGGGCGAGCGGCGCATCACGGAGTTTCGCCCGGAGGACGCCGCCGCGGTTGCGGCTATGTTCGAAGGCAGCAACGAAGGCTGGCCGGACGGCTTCGGTGACGGCACGCCCTGGACCGTGGAAAAGGTGCTGGATATGCAGTCCAGCCGCCAGCCGCTCGCTACCTTCCTTTCCTGGGAGGGCAAAGAGGCCGCCGGCTATTGCTCGTTCTACGAGTACCCCGGTGAAGTGGGGCTGGCCGGTTACGTCGGCTTGCTCAACGCCGCCACACGCTTCCACGGCCGCGGCCACGGACGCGACCTGCTGAAGGCCGCCCTGCAGCGCTGCCTGGACCTTGGCTACCGCCGCGTCGACCTGCACACCTGGCAGGGCAACATGAAAGCAGTGCCGCTCTACAAGAAGAGCGGCTACTACTGGGTGCCGGAATCGTCAGTCCACATGGAGAACTACCTCCCCTTGCTCTTGCGCATCCCGGCCCTTGCCGACTTTTGGGAGCAGGCGGATTGGTATCAGACGCAGGTGCGCCAACTTTCGGTGCAGGAAGACCTCGTCCTGGACGGCAAGATGCGCGTCTACCCCTACGAGTTCCGCGCCGGCGCTCGCTTTGTGAAGGCGACGATCGACGCCACCGCCCGGGGCCTGACCGCCCTGGAGACGGAACGTTGGCGCCTTGCCTGCCACGTCGACGACCGCCAGTTAGCCATCGGGCGGTCACGAACCGTGACATGGGAAGTAGAGAATCGCAGCGGACAGCCGCTCAACCTCACACTGCTGGCCAGCGCCGGCCAGGGACTCCACCTCCAGAAGGAGGAGACCGTCACCGTCACGGACCGGTATACGGCGGAAGCGGTGCTCACCGCCGATGCCGACTACCAACCTCCGGCCCCTGGCCAGCCGGCGCCGCACGTGGAGTCGCTGTTCCTCATCGACGGCTTGCCGGTGCGCCTGGAAACGGGCGTACAGGTCAACCAGCCGGTGGAAATCCGCCTGCTGCCGCGCCGGGTTAGCCTGCTGACCGGCCAGGCGCGCACGGTGACGCTGCAGTTGCAGAACCATCTGGATGAGACGGCGACGGTCGACCTCCGTCTGGCGCCGTCGGCGGGGCTGTTGATCGAAGGACCGGATGGCATGGCGCCGCCGGCCATCGCGCTGGCCGCCCAGAGCTACGGGGGCGCCGACGTTCGTCTGCGCGCAACCGAAAGCGGCGTGCAGGCGCTGGCGATTCGTGCGACGGTGACCGTGGGTGCAGAGATCATCGAGCTGGCGGCGCTGGAGCTGCCGTTGCCGTCGCTGTTGCCGGGAGAGATCCTCGGCTTTGCAACCGACGCGCCAACGTCGTTCCACACGGAACGCGACGTGCAAAACCGCGAAGTGCGGCTGGAAACGTCGACGCACCGGCTGATCGTCGAATTGCGCGGCGGCGGCTGCTCCTTGGAGGACGCCGCCAGCGGCGCGCATCTGGGCGGCGCTCGCCTGCTGGCTGGTCCCCCCTTCTCCTGGACGGCGCAGTCGCGCGTCGTCCACGAAGCCACCTTTGAGCGAACCAAAGGCGGCATGACGGTACACATGCGTGGGGCAACCCCCCACCTGCCGCAGGCCGTTGTGGAACACGAGTTGCACCTGACGAGCGGGGGATTGCTGCGCCTGGCGACGGCGGTGACGAACGTCGGTGACAGCCCCCTGGCTGCTCAGGCCGGGCTGGAGTCCTGGGCAGGCGACAACATGCCGACGCTGGTGCTGCCCAGCGCCTATGGCTTGATCGCCACGTCGCTGCCGGAGTTCCCCGACTGGAGCGACCTGAGTCTACAGACGCCAGCGACCTTTGTAGAGACATGGATAGCCCGCGAAGGCGAGGGCAATGTCGCCGGCCTATTCTGGTCGGAGGCTTCGCGCATCCAGCCCTCGGGCTGGGGACTGGCCGACCTGAAGCAAGACACTGGCGAGCTGCAGCCGGGTGAGCGCCGCCTGCTGCCACCGGCCTACCTGTACGCCGGCCCCGGCGACCGCACCACTGTGCGCAAACTCTGGCGTCACCGGATCGCGCCCGACGCATCCGAGCGCATGCCGACGCCTCGTGAGGCATTGACGCTCACCAATGTAGCCACGCCGGCAGTGGTGGTGGCCGCCGCAGCCGGCGAGCTCACCTTGAGCAGCGTGGCGAGCGCCGAGCTCCCAGGCCGGGTGGAATGGGAGGCGCCCGCCGGTTGGACCGTCGAGCCGCCATACACCGACATCGTCGGCCTTCGCCTCGGTCATGACCAGGCGGTGGCCGTGCGCGTGCGCCACGCCGAGCGCCGGCCGGCAGCGGCCGCCGTGCGCGCCACCTTTCGCTCCGAACGCCTGCAACAGCAGGTCTTCGCCGGCGCCTTGCTCGACCTTGGGGAACACGCGGGCGGTGTGACCGTGACCGTAGGGGAGCAGGCCGGGCAGCCGGTGTGGACCGTCGCCAACGGCTTCATGCGCTTCCGGGTGGCGCCGCAGTTCCTGGGCAGCATCATCGCCCTGGAAACACTTGCCGACGGCGTCAACCATTTACTGAGCGCCTTCCCCGAGCCTCGCGAATTTGGCTGGATGCGCCCCTGGTACGGCGGCATCTACGCCGCCGTGTATCGACCCGGCGTGGGGCACTTCCCGGACCCTGGTCGCCTCTATCAGGACCGCTTCACCATAGAACCGGCGGACGCAGCCGGCCATGACGGGCGGCGGTGGCAAGGCGTTACCGTGGGGAGCACATTGCAGTCACACGGGCTACGTGGCCTGGAGCTGCAGGCGACCTACCTGACGCTGGCCGGTAGCAACCTGCTGGCGCTGCGTCTCACGCTGCGCAACCACACAAGCGCCACGTTGCCCGTCGATGCTGTGCTGGTTGCCTACCTCCAACCCGGCGGTTCGACCGCCGACGCGGAGCTGCTGCTCGACCCGGACGGGGAACGGCGGCTACGGCGTATCCAACGTACCATCGGCGTCCGCACCGATGGTTGGGCAGCCGCCAGAAACCCGCGTGATGGACGCACCATCGCGCTCGTGGCCGGGGCCGCCGACATCGACAGCACAGTAGAGGCGCTCGATTGGGGCAACCTCGGCGCCCACATAGGACTCCGCGCCGGCTTTCTGTTGCACCCACACAGCGAACAGAGCGCCCTGGCCTACCTGGCGCTGGCCCAGAATCAGGCGGAAGCAGGAGCGTACAGCGCCCTACGCGCCGCCGTCTTGCTGTAGGGGATAGGGGATGAGGGACGGGGTTCCTGGTGCGACCGCCCTACCGCTCCCCGTCACTCCTCATCCCCTCGCCTCCCCTCTTCCCCCCTTCCCCTGCCAGGCGGCGGCGGAGGCGGCGATACCAGCGAAGGCGGTTAAGGCGCCCAATCGCGTGACCGCAATGACGGCACCGACCGGGCGCAACTGCGGAACGCCCACAGCGCCAACACTTATAGGGTCCGGTGTGACGGCGGACGTCGCTCGGTGGCGACAGTGTCTCTCGCTCTTCTTCCAAAAACACATTCGCTCCTAAAGGCGGGCGTAGCCTGACGCCAGATCGCATGCGACAGATGAGCCTATCCGGCCCAAATTACGGTCTTGCTGTCATTCGGACCTTGCGTTAGGAGATTCGGCATATATCCCGTATAGGACTGGCGGGTCATCGCAAGTGTGGGGCCAGGAGGAAAGCGCGGCGACACCGTTTTTTGGCTGGAGTGTCCACGAGTGGTCCCGCAGTCGCGGTATCGTTATTGTGCTCATCGCAAGCTGGCGATGATCTCGTCGGTTTCAAAGTCGGCGGCGGCGGTGACGCTATCCGCGGCGCCGTAGTAGAGGCGCAGGTCGCCGGACGCTTCGTCGACGACGAGACCGCACGGGAACACGGCGTTGGGTATGTCACCCTCCCGCTCGTAGGGCGCCGCCGGCCCGAAGACCCAGTCCGGGTGCCGGTGCAGGACGCGCGTCGGCTCGTTCAGGTCGAGCATGGCGAGACCGACCCGGTAGATGCAGCCGGCCACGGTCTCCTTGACGCCGTGGTAGATNNCGCGGCGCCGTAGTAGAGGCGGATACGCCGGTTCTGCGGGTCCAGCCCGACATGGCCGCAACTCAACACCACGTTGCCGTAGAACCCGGCGCGCTCAAACGGTGCATCGGGGGCCAGGATCGGCTCGGGGGAGCGGGCGAGGACGCGCGTGGGGTCATCACCATCCAGCAATAGCCCGCCCATGCAGTAGCGGTTCGCCATGTCGACACCGTGGTAGAGTACCAGCCAGCCGGCATCGGTGCGAAATGGCACGGTGCTACCGCCGGTGCGGCGCTCGTCCCAGAAGCCGGGCCGGGGCAGGGCCAGGGGTTCGTGCTCACCCCAGTGGATCAGATCGGGGCTGTTGGCGAGCCAGATGCCATGAATGCGGGCGAACGACGATGGCATCGGACGCGTGAGCGCCCAGTACCGGCCGCCGAGCCGTTCCGGGAAGAGGACGACATCCTTATGGTCGCCCAGGAACATGAGACCTTCGCGGCTGAAGCTGTGGAAATCGCTCGTGCTGGCCAGGCTGGTCGTGATGCCAAGGCGGGAGGGGGTCACGTAAGTGATGTAGTAGCGGCCCTCCAGCGGTGTGATGCGCGCATCCTCGCAGCCGTACTCTTCTACCAGCGTGCCGGGGGAGATGGCGGGTTCGGAGTCGATAGCAAAGTGAATGCCGTCACGGCTGCGCGCGACCCGCAGATGCGAGATCTGGGAGAGGAAGGACTGCTTCAGATAGGAGACGGCCCGTGGATCGTGCAAGTCCAGCCCGGGCAGGTCCCGCCGAACGTAGGCGCTGACGATGCCTGGCGGGTCGCCTTCCGGGTTGAAGAGCGCCAGACCGACCAGGGCATCGGCCGATAGGTCTCGTTCCATCGGCAGGAACAGTGGTTCCGGGCCACTGATATCCAACAGACAGGCATCGAGGGCGGGCTCTGCCCCGAGGCGGGGGCGTTCCGCCACCCGTAAGAGCAGCACGATCTCGTCACCATGCCGTACTGCCGCCGGATTGAAGGCGCAGACGACCTCCATGTCCGGGCGAGTGGGCGGCACATGGGCAGGGACGATCAACGGGTTCTCGTCGAGCCGGCGGGCCACTGGAGCCGGTCCAACAAAGCGCAGTTGAGCAGCGCGTTCCGCCTCGGACGCTAAGGAGATCATGACAATCCTTCTCCCAACACCACAATTAAACCAGGTCTCAGCAGTCGGGACACGGGTGTTCCGTTCGGTTCCCCCCGTTCATACCACCACGATGCCCAGTGTGATGGTAGCGGGAATACTATCCGGCCGACTGTGCCTCAAAGGCGTTGGTCATATCCGTATTGGGCAGCACGGCGGGGCGGTTCAGCCCCAGTGCCACCGCCGGGTTGTACTGGTTGAGGAGGGGACTGGCGGCCGCTTCGGCGGCCAGGTCGGCCGGCAGGTTCTTGCCGGTGAGAATCGCCTTGAGGTAGTCGGCCAGCAGCACACCCTGGGTGCAATTGCAACCGGCGTCATATTGCATCACGCCACGTTGCCAGCGCAGGTAGACAAAGCTGTGGTTCGTCGGGTCCAGCGCCGGCGCACTGGTCGGCACGCCCCAGATCTCCAGGTCGATCAAGGGTAGCAGGCTGGTAACCTGCGGGTCGGTCGGCGCCAGGTTCGGGAAGGCAGCCGATGCCGGGACGCTGTTGGCGAAGGTGGCAGCAAAGCGTGTCGCCTGCCCTTGCGCCTGCTCCGGCGCGTTGGCGGCAATGTAGGCCTGTACGGCCTGGCTGTACCCCGCGCTGCCAGGCGCCGGCAGTTGCGCCACCAGAGTGGCATCGTAGGCCGGGAAGGTGGAGAAGTTGAAGGTCGTGTAGGGCAGGAGGCCGGGATCGAGCAGGTTAAGCAGGCGCACCGAGCCGTCCGCCGCCTGCTGCATGACCTGGCGCTGGAAGAACTGCGTGAGGAAGCCCTCAAAGGTGAACGGTCGCGAGGTGGGGTAGCCGAACGTGTGTACGCCGCCGCGCTGGTTAAAGTAGTTCCAGAAGGCGTCGTTGTCGATGCGGAAGCCCGTCTGGCTGAAGTAGCGCGACACCGGGGCCGGAGCCGGCGCCGTGACGTGCAGGGTCAGCATCGAGAAGACGTGGTTGTCGTAGCACTCGTTGCTGGCGGCGAAGAAGGCAAAGGGGTAGTCGCCCGGCGCGGTGTCCGCCGGGATGGTCAGCGTGCCCCGAAAGTCGTTGCCGCCGGCAGGAGCCAGCAGGGCCATGCGGCCGAGCGCCGGGCTGGCGACGATCACCTCGTCGGAGAGACCGCCGGCGCCGCCGCTGGCCGTCAGCCCGAACGTCACAGTCTGACCGGGAGCAGCACTCTGCGGTGAGAGCGAGGGATTGGTCACCTGCGGTTCGCCGGCGGAATTATTGAGCGGGTAGACGGTGAAGTTATAGACATAGGTTTGCCCCGGCTGCAGCACGATATGCAGGCCATCGTCGTAGATGCTGTTGTGGTAGCGGTAGCCGCCGCCATGAAAGCCAAACACGTCGGCCGGCTGGCCGGCGGGAACGTTGCTGACGGTGTAGCGACCATCCGCACCCGTGATCGTCGCCAACTGCAGGCCGCGATAGCCCACGGTGATGTAGACGCCGGCTACCGGGGCGCCGCTATCACGATCGGTCACCAGGCCGGTGATCGTGCCCGTCGCCGCCTGTGCCGGCGCCGCAGCGGCGGAAGCGAGCCCGGGTGACAGCGTGAGCATAAACAAAGCGACCAGCAAACTCAGCGCACGGATCAAGCGAAGCATTGGCATCCTCTCACAAGGGTGAACGAGCGTACCAGGAGATTGTACACAAGGCGCCTCCCCGGAAACGAGCGGCGCACCCGAGCCAGGGCGCATGCAATACGCCCCTACGCCTGCCGTTCGTCCCGTAGGGGCGTATTGCATACGCCCTCGTATCACCGCCAAGCTCGCCCACCCCGTAGATAGTTCAGTGCAGCCAGCCAGGGCATGAGGCCGGCTCCCGATCCGACGACCGGTGGCGCCCCAATGACGTAGTGGTTGCCCAGGGGGCAGGTCTGGCCGGAGGCGTTGACGCAGGGCAGCCAGTCGAGACCGCTGCCCTCCGCCTTCGGGTGGAACCAGGCGATTTGCAGTTGGCCCGGGTAGGCCACAGTCAGGCCGGGTACGACGACGCGAATGACCTGACCGGGCTGCCAGTTGCTGGTGGCCCGCCAGGTGAGCGTGGGTATGGGCCCCTGAAAGTCCGGCGGCCGTGGTCGAGGCGTACCGTTCGTCCAGACCGCCAGCGTCTCGTCATCGGCCAGGGGTTGGTCGAGCGTCCAGTCGAGGGTCAGTGTCTCCTGCCAGCCGGCGCCGATGACGGAGCTTGCTTGAATGTGGTCGTCAAGCAAGAAGAGGTGGCCGTCGAAGGTAGCCAGCGGCTGTTGACTGAGGGCGGCAACGGAGCCGTCGCTGAAGCTGAAAGCGGTGCGGGGTAGATTGCGCAATGGGGCTCCCCGGCGGAGCAGGACGTAGCCATCAGCGGCATCGGCGACGCCAAAGCTGCCTCCCTGGAGCAGCGTGAGCAGGGTCAGGCGCTGCTGCGACCAGTTCAACGGGTAGGAACTGCTCGTCAAATCGAGCAGCACCTCCTGAGCATCGAGCACGTTGGGGAACAGGTAGAGCTTGCGGCGCTCGCTGAGGTGCGGCGCCAGACTCGATGACGTGCTCACGGCGTCGCCGGCCGGAATCTGGGCGAGGAACCTGGGCAACAGGCGCGCATGCGCGTCCGGCAACGGCAGCGCGAAGGCCCGCCCGCCCAATCCGCTGCCCAGCTGGTAGTGCGTCAGCGCGGCGGCAACGGCCAGCCAGGCAGCGAGCAGCAGGGCCGGAGCGCGGGCGTCCCGCCCAATGCGGTTGAGATAAGCCCGAACAGGGCCGCGACTGCGGTCTGCGGCCAAGAACGAGGGGCGACTGCGGTCGCGTTCCGGACCGCGGACGGAAGATACAAGCGACCGCAGTCGCCCCTCGTCGCTTGGCCGGGGGCGCCCTCTGGGCCCGCAGTCACGGCCCTGTTCATCCGCGTACCGACGAGGCGCCGCCCTGACGAAACCGTATTGGGCGTCATGCCCCCGCAGCCTCTCCAACAGCCAGGCTATACCGCCAATACCCTCAATCGCAGCGGCGATCAGGATCGGTAAGACCAGGGCCGAGTAGTGCGCCATCCCGGAACGCATCCAGGGAAACGTCGCCAGGACGTTGATGCCGATGGACGGCGCAGCGATGAGCAACGTGAGCGGCGAGAAGAGCGCCAACGCGCCGCTGGAGCCGACCAGCGCCTGCAGGTAGGCGCGCGATTCGCTGCTGCCCAGCGTCGGCCCGAGGACTGCCGGGTGGCGTAGGACGTTGCTGAGCATAGCCAGTGGCGTCGTGCCCAGGTAGCCGTAGCGCGCCAGGAAGGGCGAGGCTTGCCCCGGTGAGAAGTGGGGGATCAACCAGAAAAAGTCGAAGAGGGCTACCGTGCTGCCGAGGGCCAGCAAGGCCAGGCCGGCAACTCGCCAGCGCGGGGCGCCCCCTGGGCCCAGCAGCGTCCACAGCCCCAGGAGGGTCAGCGCGACCGGCGCATCTTCCTTGGCGGCAGCGGCCAGCAGGCCGGTGACCAGCACCGGCCAGAGCAGACGACGCTCGATCAGGTAGAAGAGCAGTATGAAGAGCGCGCTATCGAGGGCCACCGTGTGAAAGTCGGAGAGCAGTTCCGCCTCGACAAAGGGCGAACTGAGGTAGGCCAGCGCCACAAAGAATCCGGCCCAGGCGCTGCCCAACCGGATTCTGGCCAGGCCAAACGCCGCCAGTGCCCCCGCGCAGACCACGAGGGCCTGCAACGCCAGCAGCGCGCGCACGTCAGGCAGCACGGCGTAGAGCAGCGACAGCGGCGCCAGCAACAGTTCAGCATGATAGGCCAGCAACGTTTGAGCGGAATGGTCCAGTGGCGCCTGGTAGTCCAGCGAGAAGCCACCGCCGCTGAGCAGCGAAAAGGCGTAGGGATGCCCGTGCAACGTGTTCCACAGCGCCTGGTCCTCGTAGCCAAGGTCAAGGGCGTTTGACCCCAGGCTGTCGTGCCGCAGGATCGCCTGGATTGCATAGGCTGTGGCAAAGACCACGCTACACAGGCATGTCAGGAGCAGCGGCGCCTGGGCAGTGAGCCGGCTCCACGCCACGTCTCGACTTCCAGATGGCGAGGCGTGATCGTCAGCGGCGGCACTGCTCACCCTGGGCGTCCACCAACTCCTGGATGCTGATCAGGTAGGGAGGCGGTCAGGGCCGTCCCCTTCTAGCGTCCTGCTATCATAGCAGGAACGGGCTGGTTGCAGGCGCCCTGACCGTCCACCGGCACTGGCCGTGTCATGGTCCCATTGTTGTTCAGGCTCTCCAGGAGGATTCGTGGTTCGACTTCTTCGGTTCGCGGTGGACCGCTCGCGCGAAGCGCTGCCGGCTGTTCCTTCTTTTTCCACTGCTGGCACTGCAGCCCGCCGGCGCCGGTCGGCACTCTGCGCCGGCATTCTCGCCGCGGCGTTGGTGCTGGCAAGCTGTGCCAACTCGGGCGCCGCTGCGCCTGCGGCAGGCCCATCCGGCGGCAATCCGGCGGTCGCATCAGCGACTACTGCCGGTGGCGCCGCGGGATCCACCGCAGCCGCGACCAGTGCGGCGGCTGGTTCGACATCCAGCACGCCCTCCGGTCCACTTGCCGCCGGGCGCGCCCTTTATGTCTCCAACGGCTGTATAGCGTGCCACGGTGACCAGGCGCAAGGCAATATCGGACCCAAAACTGCCGGCACCGGCCTGACCTTCGCCGAGGTACTGCTCCAGGTGCGGCAGCCACGCGGGCAGATGCCACCCTTCTCGACGCAGCAGGTCAGCGATGCTCAGTTGCAGCAGATCTATAACTACCTGGAAAGCCTGGGCCCGCCCACGCCCACGCCGGCGCCGACCGTCGTGACGACCGCGACGACCAAC
>DHIZ01000289.1:0-137 GCA_002404055.1 Chloroflexi bacterium UBA4733 | reverse complement strand
ACGACGCCGCCAAGACGCCGGCCGACGTCAAGACCTACGGCACGCAGGCCCTGCAGGCGCTGACCGCCGCCCAGACGGCCGTCAAAGCGCCGGGCAGTGGCAGCCCGGAGTTGAAGAGCGACCTGACGCAGTTGCAG
>DHIZ01000205.1 GCA_002404055.1 Chloroflexi bacterium UBA4733 | reverse complement strand
ACAAAAACCTACCCCAGAAAGAGGTGCGTAGGGGGGTGCGCAAACTGAATGGCGAGCGTGGACGAACACTACGCGGCCTATAGGCCTGAGGATAGCGTCCTCGGCGCGATCCGCGTCGAGGGACACGCACCGGAGAACCGCCTCGCGCCGGACGATCTCGGCACCCTCGATCACTACCATACCGGCAGGCGCCGTGCCACGCTTGAGCTTCTGGAGTTGGTGCCAATTCGGGCGGAAGATCGGGTTCTCGACTTGGGAACCGGATTGGGCGGTCCTGCTCGCCTGCTCGCCTCAGCTCGGGGCTGGTGCGTTGTTTGCCTGGCGCATTCGGCCGATTACTGCGCGGGTGCACGCCTCCTTAACCGGCTCACCGTTCTGGACGACCGCATTGCGGTGCAGGAGGGTAGCGCGCTCAACCTTCCGTTTCCGGCGTCGTCATTCGACGTCGTGTGGATGCAGAATGTGGGCATTAACATCGAAGACAAGCCTCGCCACTATGCGGAGATCCATCGGGTTCTGACGCCAGGCGGCAGGTTCGCCTTCCAGGAGATTGCCGCCGGTGATGCGGGCGCGCCCTACTTTCCGGCCCCTTGGGCGACTGACCCCGCCGACAGCTTCCTCGTTCCGGTCGCGTGCCTGCGCTCGAACCTGGAGGAAAGCGGATTCGTTGCCGAATTGTTCGAGGACACCAGCGACGTTGAGCTGAGCCAGCCCCCCGCAGGCACGGCGCAGGGGCCGCTCACGTTAGCAGTGTTGGAGGACAACCGAAATGGAGGACAAGCGAAATGGTGGAACAAGCCGATCAGCGTCCATCGGCCGTGCTCCGGCGTCTTATCTTCGGGTATCGGGTGTCGCAGGCGATCCACGTCGCGGCGACGCTGGGGATCGCCGATCTCCTTAAGGAGGGCGCGCGCACCAGCGACGACCTCGCAGCGGCGACGGGCACCCACCCCGCTACGCTCTACCGCCTGCTCCGCGCCCTCACAAGCGTCGGCGTCTTCCAGGAGGAAAGCGACGGGCGGTTCGCCCTGACCCCGCTAGGCGACGGCCTGCGCTCCGACGCGGCCGCGCCGGTCGCCCCCGCGGCGCACTACATCGGCCGCCCGCACCACTGGCAAATCTGGGGAGACCTGCTGCATAGCGTCCGGACCGGAGAGAATGCCAACCATCACGTCCACGGGATGAGCGGCTGGGAGTATCGCGCTCAGCATCCTGAGGAGGGAGCCGCCTTCGACGCCTGGATGACGAGCAGGCCGCAGCCATCCTGCGGACGTGCCGGCGGGCGATGGGCAGGACGGGGACGCTGCTGGTGGTCGACCGGGTGCTCGGGCCGCCGAATGAGGGCGCCGATCCGGAGTTATCCGACCTGAATATGCTCGTGGGGCCAGGCGGCCAGGAGCGCACGCGCCCGGAGTGGGCCGCCCTCCTGGCGAGCGCAGGATTTCGCCTGGTGGGGGTGACCGCGACCGCGAGCGAGGTGAGCTTGATCGAGGGCGCCCCGGCTTAAAGGAGAAGGCCATGAAAGTTGCCATCGTGGGAGGCGGGATCGGCGGGATGGCCCTGGCCCTGTCGCTCAACGCGGCAGGTATCGACGACGTGGATATCTATGAGTCGGCCCCGACCATCCGGGAGCTTGGGGTTGGCATCAGCGTCCTTCCTCACGCCGTGCGCGAGCTGACCGAGCTGGGTCTCCTCGACGCGCTGTCGGCCGTGGGCATCCCCACGGCCGAGTTCTTCTACTACTCCAAGCTCGGACAACGGATCTGGCGCGAACCCCTTGGAGTTGCCGCCGGCTACCGGTGGCCCCAGTTCTCGATCCACCGGGGGGAGCTCCTTGGGATCCTGTACCGAGCGGTGACAGAGCGTCTCGGCTCGCAGCGCATCCATACCGGTCATCATCTCGTCCGCTTCGGCCAAGACCCGTCCGGCCGCGCGTGGAGCGAGTTTGTCGACCGCGCCACGGATGCGCCCGTCGGTCGGGTCGAGGCGGACCTGCTGGTAGGCTGCGACGGCATCCACTCGACGGTCCGCCGCGCGCTCTATCCGGACGAAGGTCCGCCCAAGTGGAATGGCGTCACGATGTGGCGTGGGGTGACGCTCGGCAAGCCCTTCTTATCCGGTCGCACGATGGTCAATGCCGGGTCGAGCCGGCAGCGAGCGGTGGTCTACCCGATCTCGAAGGCCCAGGAAGAGCGGGGTCAGGCGCTCATCAACTGGGTGGCAACCATCCGTAATGCCGTGACTGGCCCGATGCCCAGCCAGGATTGGACCTACATTGCGCGCCGCGAGGACGTGCTCGCGGCGTTCGCGTCCTTCAGCTTCGACTTCCTCGACGTGCCCGCGCTCATCCGCGGCGCCGAGGTGATCTACCAGTACCCGATGGTGGATCGGGACCCCCTCCCCTCGTGGGACTTCGGGCGGGTGACCTTGCTCGGCGACGCGGCCCATCCGATGCACCCGGTGGGGGGAAACGGAGCCTCGCAGGCGATCCTCGACGCCCGGGTCCTGGCGCGCGAGCTGGCGCTGCAGCCGTCGGTTGAGGCGACGGTGGCGGCCTACGATGCTCAGCGCCGCCCAGCGACGGCCGCCGTGGTGCAGTCGAACCGACGGGCCGGCCCGCATCGGTGTCAGGACCTCGTGGAGGACCGGGCGCCGAGTGGGTTCACCGATCTGTCCGACGTAGTGAGCGAGCAGGAGCTAGAGGAGATCGCCGGGGACTACAAGCGCACCGCCGGGTTCGACATCGATGGCCTGAACAACCGGCCGTCGCTGTCCGTCCGCTGAGCGCCGGCGACCTGGCTTCCCGCCAGCGATGAGGCGCCGGCGCCACGCCGCAAGGCCGTGCGACCTGGTGAGCCGTTCCTGGTCCGGGCGCGATCGCTGGAGGTGATGATGGCCGTGGAAACGCGCAGCCCAACCCGTACCGCACTGTTGACGGCCGCCGCTCGGGCGCTGCATCGTGAAGGACCGCCCCCTATCGGCCACCACTTCCAGTGCGCCTGCCGGACACCATCCGCGATCTCTGCGCCTTACGCGCCTGCGCTACAGTGGCTCGGTCCGTTGGTGATGCGAATCACTGCCCCGTTCATCCTGTTAGTCGAGCGTGCGGTGCGCCAGGTCGAGCCAGGTGGGCCGCTGGTTTTACAGGTTCGTGAGCGTGCGCCGCTTCAACTCCTCCGCCGAAGCGTCCGGCGGGTTCTCCAGGTTCTCGCGGTAGGTGAGCAGTTGGCGATAGGCGGCGTCGAGGTTGGCCTGGCGTTTCTTATACTCCCAGGCGAAGTGGCCGCGCAGCCAGACGTCGGCGAAACCCTGACCACCGCCGGTCTTCTGGACGCCTTTCTCGAAGGTGTAGAAGGTACCTTCCTGGTCGGCTGCGGCGGGAGCGGGCTGGCCGAGCATCTGGCAGAGGTCGAGGAAGTGCTGCTGGGCGGCGCTGCGCTCGGAGAGTTTGGTGTCCTGCCAGCGGGCGATGAAGTCGGGCAGGGAGAGGGCGGGGGTGGCGACAGGGAAATCGCTGATCGACCTGCCCCCCTCCGCCTGTCCCCTGCGCCGCCGTCAGGGGCAAGTGTACGGAGCGGCGGTGCGGTCCGCAACCACGTTTGCCCAGGGGAGTGCGCCGCAAAGTTTTGTGCCGGATGCTTGGGACCTCCCGGCGACTAAAGTCGCGGGCTAGCACCCACGCTACGCGCGGGTACCCGGCAAAGCCCGCCTTCGCGGGCTGACCGAGTCCGCGCAGNNCAGTCGCCGGGCGCGGCGGAGACGTCGTTGGCAAGCAGACCGCGCAATACTTTGCGGCGCACTCTGCCCAGGGCGGGGGCTTCCGCCTGGGCTTCCTTGCGCCCGCAGGCGCCAACACGCTCACCGCCCCGTCACCGCCGCCATCGCTGCTGCATATACCACCTTCAACGCCACCCCGTGCTTCCGGGCAGTGGCGGCGCAGTCCTCGTACTCCGGCGCTCGGTTGACCGCCTCGCTTCCCAACAAGCCGACCTTTACGCGGATCGGGCCGTAGGTCGTCTGCGCCACGTCCCAGCGTCGCTCCAGTCGGTCCCGCTGCACCCTGGCTGAGCGTATGCCGAGCGTGCTGGTCTCCCGAAAGAGGGTTTCGCGCAGGGCAGGCGCAGTGGCATGGGCGGTGAGGACGCTGATCTGCACGGCCGGTCGCCCCTTCTTCATGATGATCGGCGTGAGCCAGGCATCCAGCGCGCCGGCTGCGAAGAGTTGCTCCAGCACATAGGTATACAACTCCGGGTTCATATTGTCGATGTTGCAACTGAGCACGAGGAGTTCGTCCTGGAGCACCGGCACGGCATCGGCGACAAGTGCGGCTGCCGGGTTGACGGTTGCGCCAAGTATGAGACGGACGACGTTGGCCTGCGGCAGGTGCTTCTGCCCGGCTCCGTAGCCGGCGGCGCTGATGCGCATCGGTGGCTGGGCGGGTACGGCGACGCCCAGCGTGGCGAGCAGCGCCGCGCCGGTTGGCGTCAAGAGTTCGCCCGCGTCCGGCGTGCCGTAGGTGATCAGGTCGCGCGCCAGCAAGGCGACGGCCGGTGGCGGCACCGGGAGCAGTCCATGGGCGATCGTCACAGTGCCGCCGCCCACGTTGATGGGGCCAACGTGCAGGCGCTCGACCGCCAGCGCGTCGAGGCCGGTGATCACACCGACGATGTCGAACAGCGTGTCCAGCGCGCCGATCTCGTGGAAGTGGACGTCCTCGACGCTGATGCCATGCACGGCGGCTTCGGCAGCGGCGAGCGCGCGCAGCACCCGCGCGGCTCTACCCTGCACGCTGTCCGTCAGGTTGGCAGCGGCCAGGAGGTGCAGCAGGTCTTGCAGATGGCGGAGGGGTTGGTCCCCCGGCAAGGTAAACGAGACCTGGGTGGCGGCGATGCCCTGGCGTTCGACACGTTCGGCGAGTAGTGTCCAGCCGGTGACCGGGAAATGTTGCAGCGTCTCCTGCAGGGCAGCGACCGGCCAGCCCGCATCCAGGACAGCGCCGAGGAGCATGTCGCCGCTGGCGCCGGAAACGCCGTCAACATAGGCGACGGTCACGGCTGGGCTGCCGGCAGATGGTTGATGAGGCTGGCGACGTACCCGGCGCCGAAGCCGTTGTCGATGTTGACGACCGAGACGCCGGAGGCACAGGAATTGAGCATGCCCAGCAACGCCGCCAGCCCGCCGAAGGAGGCGCCGTAGCCGGCGCTGGTCGGCACGGCGATGACCGGCACGCGCACCAGGCCGCCCACCACGCTGGGCAGCGCACCTTCCATACCGGCCACCACCACGATGACGCGGGCGGTTTGCAGCACGTCCTGCCGTGCCAGCAGCCGGTGCAAGCCGGCCACGCCCACGTCGTAGAGCCGCGTCACCATGTTACCCATCACCGTCGCCGTAATGGCCGCCTCTTCCGCGACGGCGAGGTCGGAAGTGCCGGCACTGATTACCGCGATAGGGCCACCCTGCGCCGGCAACGGCTCACCGACGAGGGCGCAGCGCGCCAGCTCGTGGTAGGCGACGGGAGCAAGCGCGGCGGTCAGCGCCTCGGCCGCCGCCGGGCTGATGCGTGTCACGAGCACCGGCACGTTGTGGACGCGCAGCCGGGAGGCGATGCCGACAATCTGCTCCGGCGTCTTGCCCTGGCCGAAGATCACCTCGGGGAACCCCTGGCGCAAGTAGCGATGGTGGTCGACCTGCGCGTAGCCCAGATCCTCAAAAGGCAGCGAGCGTAGCGCCTCCAGGGCATCGTCCGGGCTGCGTTCGCCGTCGCGCACGGCGGTGAGCAGGGCGCGCAGTTGCTCAGGTTCCATGCTCTCCGTCTACTTTGCAGGCTTCGACGATCTGCCGCCAGTCGGGCAGCAGTTGCGGCAACATCTCCCCCGGCGGGGTGCCACCGTAACGCTCACCACCATACCCCACGGCGAGGCGCTGGAGGGCCGGAGCGGCGGTCGGCCAGCAGTACCAGTGCCTGAGCGGCGCGCAGCAGCGCCAACTCCATGGCCTGATCGGCGCCGACGATGACCTGCTGCATCCCCTGGCGCAGCCGCAGCAGCAAGGAGTCGCTGCCGCTGTCGGCGGCTGATGATAGGTCGGCGGTAACCACTGTGCTCCCACGCTGATCGAACGGTCACCCAGGATCATACCGCTCCGTCCGTCGCGTCATATGGTAGGCTGGCCCGACAGCATGGATTCCTGTAGCGCAATTTGTCGTTTCCGAAACGGCTGGGTACGGTGCGATCCGCGCATTGCTGGTGCATCAGGCCGTACAATTCAGGCGGATAGGGCAGCCCGGCGTTGCGCGATAGCGGTGGAGAGTTCACGGTGCACAGTGAGTGGCAATCGCGGCTCGATTTTCTTCTGGTCCTGGTGGCGATCGTCGTCATGACGCTCGTCATCTTTAAGCTGTTGGGGCCGCAAGTGTTTGCCCTCACGCAGTACCTGCTGGCGCGCATCGGCGGCTTCTTCAGTGCTATTAATAGTTTGATCGGTGGCGCACTTGGTACCAAATCGGGATAGCCGGCATTGCTGCGAAGGGGAGGCTTCTGATGTCTGATGCCTCCGGCCTCTTTGCGGAGATCACTCGGCGCGTCGCCTCGGGCGAGACGTTGGCAGTGGCAACGATCGTGGATACGCGCGGCTCGACGCCGCGCGAGGTGGGAGCCAAAATGCTGATCCGCCCCGATGGCGGTATCGTCGGCACCATTGGCGGGGGTTGCGGCGAGGCTGACGTCTGGCGGGCGGCCCTGGATGTCATCGACACCAAACTGCCGATGGTCGTGCAGGTTGACCTCACCGAGGATATGAACCTGCGGACGGAAGCAGTCTGCGGCGGCATCATGCAGATCTTTGTGGAGCCGCGTTACCCGGCGGGCGCCGACGCCGAAGCTGGCGCGCCGCCAGCCGGCGATGGCTATAGTGGCGCCATCGGCGAGGCTCTCCAGCAACGCCAGGCCATTGCGCTGGTGACCGTCGTGCGCGCCTCGCCCTTCCTCCAGCGCGGCGCGCGCTTGCTGGTGACTGACGCGTCGAGCGAAGGCACACTCGGCGCGCTTGCTGTCGATGCCCTTGCCGTTCAGGCGGCGCGTCAGGCCCTGGCCGGCGCCACCGACCGCCCGTTTCGGCTGCCATTGCACGATGCTGCCGGCGCGGAACTGGGTGAAGCCTTCGTGGAACTATATCTGCCGTCGCCGCGTCTCCTCATCCTCGGCGCCGGTCACATCGCTCAGCCGCTGGCGAAGGTCGCCAAGTTGCTCGACTTCGAGGTAGTGGTACTCGACGACCGTGCGGCCTTTGCCAATCGCGCCCGCTTCCCCGACGCCGACGAAGTCCTGGCGGCGGACTTCGCCACGACGCTGGCAACCTACCCGGTCGACCGCCGCACCTCTATCGTTCTGGTGACGCGGGGCCACCAGCAGGACGTTGCCGCCCTGCGGACGCTGGCCTACAGCGATGCCCCCTATATCGGCATGATCGGCAGCAAACGCCGCGTCTGGACGGTGCTCAAGCTGCTGCACGATGAAGGCGTGCCCCCGGAGAAGCTGCTGCGCATCTACGCGCCGATTGGCATTGATGTCGAGGCAGTCACACCGGCGGAGATTGCGGTCGCCATCGGCGCCGAACTGGTCAAGCTGCGCCGGGGCGGTACTGCCGCCTCCCTTTCCGATGCCCCGCGCGAACTGTTCCGCAAACGCCTGGAACGGATGGTCACCGGGGGATCGGCGTCAGCGACCGGCATCGGCGATTACGTGGCGTGATCGGAGGCCGGTCGCTGCAAGACAGCCAGGATGTATCGCGATCCATCTCTGACCTCAGACCCGCTGCCCCGCACCCCCGCGTGACTGCGGTCGTCCTCGCTGCCGGTGAATCCAGCCGACTGGGGGCGTTCAAGCCGCTGCTGCCCTGGCCGGACGAGGACAGCGCCGAGACACTCCTGGGCTATCAGGTCCGCCAGTTGCGCGCCGCGGGCCTTGGGCCGGTAATCGTCGTGACCGGTAACCGTGCCGACGAGGTCGCCGCCGCTGCCTCCGCAGCCGGTGCCGTTGCTGTCCACAATGTGGGTTATCAGTCTGGCAAGGCTGGGTCCGTGCGCCTGGGCGTGGCAGCAGTCCCTGAAGGCATGCTCCTCCTCATCGTTGGCGTCGATCAGCCACGCCCGGCCTGGATCTTCCGGCAGTTGGCGGAGGCGCTGCTCGGCGGCTGCCAGTTGGTTATCCCAACCTACAGCGGACGCCGGGGGCATCCGCTTCTCTTGGCGGCGCATCTGCGGAATGAATTACTGGCGGTGCAGGAGGAGAGCTTGGGGCTAAGAGCGGTCGTGCAACGCCACGCTGCCGCTGTGACCTACGTCGAAATTGGTAGTCCTCTGGTGTTGGTCAACCTCAACACTCAGGAAGATCTAGTGGCGGCACGGCGGCTCCTCGCTGTCCGCACTTCCAGACGGGACTCCCTTCCCTAGGAGGCTGTCTGAGTTGA
>DHIZ01000408.1 GCA_002404055.1 Chloroflexi bacterium UBA4733 | reverse complement strand
GGCGATGTCGAGCCAGGACGTGCGGTTCGACGAGAGCCGCGTCGAGGGCTACCGGCGCTTTTGCAACAAGCTGTGGAACGCGACGCGGTTTGTTCTTAGGGACGCCCCAGAAACGGCGCCGCCTTTACCAAAATTAGATTCATCGAGCCCGATCGAGGACCGTTGGATTCTGTCCAAACTGGCGGAAACCGAAGAACGAGTCACCAAGGGTATTGAAGGCTTTGTCTTTCAAGGATCGATGGAGGCTGCCTACGACTTCGGATGGCATGACTACTGTGATTGGTACATCGAGGCGATAAAGCCTCGGCTTAGAGTCGGTGACGCCTCAGCGCGCGCTGTTGCAATCTATGTCTTACGCACGCTCTTGAAGCTCCTCCACCCCTTCATGCCATTTGTCACGGAGGAGTTGGCCTCGCTACTGCCTGGAGAAGCTGGTTATCTAATGCAGTCATCGTGGCCTGAACACCTGTCGCACTATGTGGACCCGACTGTGGATGTGGAATTCGGCCGTCACCTCATTGGAACGGTCAACGAGATTCGGTCACTTCGGACGTCAATTCCAGGTGCGCCATCCAAGGGAGGCGCGGTAAAACTGGATGTTGATCACGGCCACGATTGGGAGCGCGCCCTCGCCAGCCTTGCCAATGTGACTATCGTTAGCGAGCTTCCTGCTGGCAAGGTCCTCGGCCTCGTCGAGGGCAGTGTTGTATTCCCAGCCAGCGCAACCGCCGATCCTCGAGTGACCGCCAAGAAGCGGGCGGATCTCCAGAGAGACCTCGAGAAAACCGAGGCGCAGCTGGCCAACCCGGAGTTTCGCGCCAACGCGCCGTTCGATGTTGTGAGAAAGCTGGAGGAACGCGCGGCAGAGATCCGGGCGGCAATCGACAGATTGAGCAAGTAGCGTATGCCGCCGCTCGCTCTCCTGGCGCCCATCGCTCTCCCCCTGGTTGCCGGTGGGTTGACGGCGGCCCTGGGGCTCGCGGGCTTTAAGCCCGGGCGGGCGATCGTCGGCGCCGGCGCCTGGGGCGCGCTAGTAGTCCTCTTCATCCTGTGGCTGCCGATCCGTTCCACAGAGGAGCTGACCCTCGGCCCGCTTGGCTTCGGAGCCGGCTTCGACCTACGGCTTGACGGCGTCGCCTTTGCGTTCGGCCTCGTGATCTTGCTGCCCTCCGCCATCCTCCTCACGCTCCAGCCGCGCACCTGGCAGGAGGGCACCGTCGCCGCGCTCGGCGTTGCGGCCGCAGTGCTCGCCGTCGAGGCGGGCGGTGTGCTGCTCACCGCCCTGGCCGGCGGCACCGCCGCGACCCTGGCCGTGATCCAGCTCGACATCGAGGACATCCGCGCCCCGCGCCCTCCGTGGGGCGCCCTGCTGGCGGCCTGGCTGGCGCTGAGCTGGGCGGGCGCCATCCTGCAGGTGGTGGGCGGCACTGCCGTTTACGCCGCGGTCCCGGTTTCCGCCCTGACGGTTCCCGTCTTCTCGCTGCTCGCGGTCGCTGCCTTGATGGCCTCCGGCCTTTTTCCCTGGCGCGGGTGGCCCGCGCAGCTCTGGTCGCGGCCGTCCCTGCGAGCCGCGGGCATGGCCGTCGCCACCCTGTACCCGCTCGGCTTCTACCTTCTGGTCAGGGCTTACGAGATGGGTGACGGCAGCTACCCACAGCCAATCCTGGGCGTTGCGCTGGCGTGCCTCGGCGTGCTCGTCTCGCTCGGCGTCGCCGTGCGCGCGCAGGCTGCCGCGACTCGCCGCGAGTATCTCGGCGAGTTGATACCGGGACTCGGTGGTTTCGCGCTGATGGCGATCGCCATCGGCACGCCTGTCGGTTTGGTGGCCGGGATCGTGGTGCTGGCCACGATCGGCGTGCTCGCCGCCTCCCTGCCACTTCTACCCGACCGCTCCGGTCCATCGACCTTGTTGACGATCGCCGCGGCCGTAGGGGTTCCACCGGGGCTGGCCTTCGGCGCGCTCGCTGTCGCCATCGCCGCGACATTCGGAGCCGGAGACTTCATGGGTTTGATCGGGATCGCCGGCGCAGCGGTCTGGATCTTGTTCATGTTGGCCGCGGCGCGTGCTGTCGGGCTGCCGGCGGGCCGGGGCCACCCGGCGATTGAAACGTCCCCACGAACGGTGATGGCGCTTGCTGCAGTCCTCCTCATTGCCGGCGCCGCCTTGCCGGTGGTCGTTACGTTGCTCGCCGTGCCGGCGCAGGCGGACGTGATGCCTCGCTCGGCCGGATTGGGCGGCGGCCTGGTGTCGGTGGCCACCGTCCAGACGGACCTGCCGGCGCTGACCCTGTTCGCACCGCTTCTGCTGCTGGGCGCCATCGCCTACGGCCTCGCTGGGGGCCTTGGGGTGCAGCGGGGGCCCCGCCGCGAGCCGGTGCCGGTGGTGGATCAGAAATCTGCATCCACGCCCAGGTCAGCGCCGCCCAGGCGGCCCGTATTCACCATTCCCGGCATTGATGTGCCCAAGCGCTGGCTTGACGCTGTCCGCAAAGCCGCGGTGCCCGAGGAGTATCGGTCGATCGTGAACTTGCGCGCGCTGGAAAAAGCGGCTGCTGGGGGCAGGCCGTTGCTGTGGCTGGCCACCCTCATCGCCCTCGCATACGCCGTCAACAGGTGAGCGCCGCCGCTGCTTTCGCCGCCTGGCTGGGCGCCGCGCTGATCGTCCTGTCCGAAGGGCGACGCGGGCTGGCGGCCGGGCTGGCCCTGGTCACCGTTGGCTTCGCGGGCCTCGCATTGGTGGGGGGCGAGGTGGAGGCGGCAGTCGCCCTGTTCGCCGGCGGCGGGGTTGCGGTCGTCCAGCGCCTGCGCGCCGGCCGCGATGAGTGGGGGCTCATGCCGCCAGGCTCGACCGCGAGGTTGGTGCTCGCCGCCGCCGTCGGGCTGCTGGCCTTGTGGATCTCCACGTCCCTGATGACAGGACCCGGCGCGCCCCTTCGGTTCGCCGCGCTCTCTGTCCTCGGCCTGATGGCGGCCCGCGTGCTGACTCCGAGCGAACCTCCGGCTGTCCTGACCGCGCTGGTGGCGCTGGCGTTGGCCGTCGCGGCGGCGGCGGGCGTGGCCGACACCAGCCCCGGGCCGGCTCTGTATGTGCTGGCGGCGATCGTCGCCGTCGGCATCTCGCTTATCCGGATCGGAGAGGTCGATGGCGCCTGAGCTGGCCGTGGGGCTGCCGGCCGCCGGGTCGGTCTGCGCGGCCATCCTTCGGGCGCGACCGAGGGCGGCGCTGTTGGCCGCGGCCATTCTCGGGTTCTTAGGGATGGCGGCTCTCGTCCTGTCACAACCTGGGCGGACCTCGGACCAGCTCGGCATCGGACTCTCCCTGTCGCCTGAAAGCCGCGCGATGTTGCTCGCCGCGGGGATCGCGCTGGCGCTCACCGTCGTCCTGGCGCCACTGGCGGTCGAGCGGGCGATCCTGCTGACGTGGGGACTGGCCGGGCTGGCCGGCATGACCGCGATCGCCGCCGCGGGCAGCCTCGAGATCCTGATCCTCGTGGTGCTCGTCCTCTCGGTGCTGCAGGCGGCGGCACCAGGCGGCCGCTCGTTCGTCACCCGATTGCGCGGCCCTGTACTTGCCGTGGTCCTGCTCAGCCTGGCGGCCATGTGCGCGCGCGCCGAAGGGCCGGAGTTTCTTGCACGCTTTGCCGCGGTTGGCCTCGTCGCCGGTCTGTGCGCGGCCGTCGGCGCGCTGCCGTACATGCACGAGTTCGATCCAAACGAGAGGACGGCCACGTCTCCGATTCCATGGATCGCGCTCATCGGTCCGGTGCTCGCGCTCGCCGTGCTCGCGCGAGCGCGCGAACTGATCCCAACGGAGGGCGGAGTCCTTGGCGCGATGATGATCGGCCTCGGGCTCCTGAACGTCGTGTGGGGGAGCATCGCGTCATGGCGCACCGAGAACGGCGCGGCCGCGTGGCATTACTCGTTCATCGCCGACTGGGGGCTGGTGCTGTGCGGCCTGGGGCTGGCGATCGCGGACGGCCAGCGCGCCGCCATCCTGCTGCTGTACGGGATCGTGCTCAGCCGGCTCCCCCTGTATCTGTGGTCGCGCCAGTCTCTGCGCGAGAAGCGTCCCAATGACAGACCAATCAACCTGCTGGCGGCGGCGATGCTCGCCGGGTCTGCGCCATTCGCCGGGTTTGCCGCCCGCGTCCTTCTTCTGCGCGGCGCGACCCAGCTTTACTGGCCGCTGGCGCTCGCGATCGGGCTGGGCCTGCTGCTGTGGCTGCCCCCGTCGCTCCGTCTGGGCCGAAGCCTCGGCCTGCCACGCGGGCGACAAGCGTGGGGAGTCGGCATCGCGCTCGCGATCAACGTCGTCATCGGGCTGTACCCGCAACCGTTCCTGGCGCTGGCCGGCCTGTGACACAGATCCTTTCGGCGCTGGCTACCCACACTGTCGCGCTCGTTCTGTACCCCGGCCTGCTGACGATGGCGGTCTTCGGAGTCGCGGCCGAGGTGGTCTGGACGCGCGCGGCTAAGGGCGAGTGGATCCTGCCTTCGAGCGTTCGCGAGCTGCGCTCGCCGGTGGTGGCGACCGTGGCGCTGTTCGCCGTGCTCGCGGCGGTGCAGCTCGCTGCCCCGTTCAACCCGGTGCCATCGGTGGAGCGCAACGTGATCGTGGCCGCGATGGTGCTCGCATTCACGGTATGGGCGGAGCTCGCGCTGAGCCTGGAGTTCGTGCCGGCGCCAGGCCTGCTGCTGGTCATCCAGTTCTGCTGGTTGCTGGCGGTGTTGGGGCCTGCGGTTGAGCCGGAAAGCCTTCGGCCCCAGGTCCTCGGCAATGTGCTGGTCTCGTCGCTGCTTCCCGTCAAGGTCGCAAGCGGGTTTCTGTACCTGCTCTGCCTGCCGGCCCTTCTCAGGCTGTGGCCGCTCACGCCGCCCGGCGACAGGCGCGCCCGCCCTCGCTTTGACGCGACCCGGGCGTTGTGCTGGTTTCCCTATTGCGGACTGTTCACCACGCTGTTCTTTCCGCCCTCCGCGGACGACGTCCTCGGCCTACTCCGCTTCTTCGGGATCACCCTGGCGATCGCCGCTCTAGGCATCGGGGCGGGCGCCCTGATGCTCCGCCGCGGGGTCGCCACGGCCCGTGGCCTCTACCGCCGCGCGGTTGCGCCATACGCACTGCTGGTGCTCGTGCTGGTCGTGGTCACGTCATTCCTCATGAAGTAGAGAGGTAAGAGGGAACCCAGATGGTTCCCTCTCACCGGCAGGCGCTTCGCGCGTGCCTGCTCTCTTTCCGGTTATTGGTTGGGACCGATTACGAATTGATACTCCCGGCCACGATTGAGAGGCGAAAAGGACAAAGTCATGGCCGGGGGGACCCGGCCAACCCTGCCACGCTAGGGCGCTCTGCTAATCGGTCTGGCCGATGGTCTTGGTAGAATCCCGTTCGTGCCCAAATCGGATGGTTCGCTGTCGGCTGTCGTCGTCAGCGGCGGAAAGCAGTACCGGGTCGCTCCGGGCGACCAGATCCTGGTC
>DHIZ01000100.1 GCA_002404055.1 Chloroflexi bacterium UBA4733 | reverse complement strand
TAGGCGAACGAACCGGCCTTGGCACGGTCCAGCATGTCGGCGTAGACCTCAGGGGTCGCGATGGGCATTGTTGACTCCTCCATGAAGCTCGAGCGCGTCGATTTTGCACACGACACGCAGCAGGGCTGACGCGTCTGATCCTCCCACGACCACGAAAAGGCCTCCGACCCGCGTCCCCGCACAGCGCCCGCCCCACACGCCGCCCCCAGCAATGGCAAGGCAGCTCAGAAGGGCGGTGGCCCGGGGTCTGATCGGACATTGCGGATGACCGGACGGGTCTTGGCCACCGGCGGGATAAGGGGTGCGCCGGTGGGTGCGCGGACGGATCCGCCGGCGGGTGCGCCGGCCGCTCGTGGCGGCGGCGTCGTGTCAGCCAGCGCCTCTTCCCATCCGAAGCCAGCCAGAACGCTGCGGCCATGTGTTGGCAGCGGGGCCGGGTTGAGCCACAGGCCCAACGAGCGGCCCAGACGAAGCTCCAACATCGACTGATCGGCGCTGGCGGCGGCGAAGTGGTCGTAGACATAGGGGTAGGTGACATAATGGCGGCCGGTCGCGGTGGTCCATTGGATAACGCCATCAGGGTCCTGCTCGGTGCTCCACCAGCCGCGCGTCTTGAGGTTGTGGTGACCTCGGTGCTTTGCGGCCAGGTTGGTCTCGGCTGTCGGGCCGCCGGCGTCGTCGGGCTCCCAGTCGATGTCGTGGTCGAGGTCGGATCGATCTGCCGGGATCTCACACCCTGGCGCGCGGCAGGTCCCATCGCGGACACAAACCTGGTCGTGCATCTCTTTCGGCACCTTGTAGCTGCCGGCCGTCTTCTCGATCGCCCGCCCTGTCAACGGGTCGGTGACGAGGCGCTCCCAGACCGAGCCGAGCTGGAGAGCAAGGGCGCGACACTGAGCGGCAGTGATGTCACCCCAGCCCACGATCTCGCCACAGCCGGTCCCGATCCGCGAAGACACACCCGCCGCCGGATCGAACAGCGTCGAGAGCGGGACGATGACCCGTATCAGCGCCTCAGGAGGCTTGCCGAGCGACCGGAACGTCGGGTCGTCGGGGATCCAGCCGCGCATCAAGAGGTCGAGCGCCACGTCGCTGCGCAGCTGGGCCAGGGTGCGCCGGTCGCCCTCCCTGCGAATCCTTCGGGCGATGCGGTCGACCCTCTCAGCGGCTGCCGCGGTCCGCGGGCCGTCCCCGGTGATCAGCAGGTGGCCCGTCCCGCTCGGATGCGGCTCACCGCGGCAGTCACGTCGTTTCAGGGCCTCGGCGTAAGTGCGCTCGGCCTCCCGGACCAACCCGTGGTGCAGGACCAGCTGTCGATTAAGGCGTCGGTTGAACGTTGCCTGTGACAGCGGCGGCTGACCGGGCAGGATCTCTCCGCTGGGTGACGTGAGCGGCGCCAGGACCCGAGCTGCCATGCGGTCAGCCGCAACGGCGTCCATGCCCTGCGTCTTCTCCACCAGGCTGAGCGCCCTGGCGTACGAAACCCGCCCCTCGCCCATCAGGGCTCGGACCGTAGCCGTGCGCTCGTCCTCGCACGCGGCGAACCAGACCAGAGACTGACACTGCGTGATGGGCCGACCGGTCGCGACCTGGATCTCACGAGCGGCAACACCGCGGCACTCACGCACGAAGCGCACGTAGCCCAGCCGGGTGAGGTCCTTTGCAGAGAGCAGCGATCGCTCCGACTCCAGCTCTCGCGCCAGACAGGCGGCGGCAGCCACGGCGCTCGACTCTGCCCAGGCCTTGACCGCCTCCGCCGCCTCGATGGCCTTCAACGCCTCGTCACCCGTGGCGCCGCGCAATCCACCCGGCGCAGCCACGCGTTGCAGGAGTGCCAGCAGATCCAAGACGTCTGGCGGCCGTTCGACCACCTGCTGTGGCGCCTCGGCGACTGCTGTCACGATCTTGCCCTCCGATCATTTATCGAACTGGTGTTCTAATTCTACGACATCAAACCGGGAGATGCAAGAAGTCGCGTTGACTCATCAAGGGTGCGCGCGTTGCTGGGAAAGGAACGGGACGAATCAGGCCAATCGGGAGCCTCAGAGTGCCTGGTCGAAGACGTGTTGCCGCACCCAGGCGTGCATCGCGATCGCTGCAGCCGCACCGGCATTGATCGACCGGGTCGAACCGAACTGGGCGATATCCAGGATCGCCACCGACGCCTCACGTGCCTGCGGCGAGAGCCCTGAACCCTCCTGCCCGAAGAGCAGGATGCAGTGCCTGGGCAGCTCAAAGGTCTCGATCGGCTGCGAGCCGGGCAGGTTGTCAATGCCGATGATCGGTATTCCGTGTGCCGCACCGCTGGCGGGTGCAGCGGCCGCCCAGCTGATCAGGTCGTCGACGCTCGGGTGGTGGTACTCATGCTGGTAGCGGTCGGTCACCATGGCGCCCCGGCGGTTCCACCGGCGCTTTCCAACGATGTGAAAAGCCTTGGCGTTGAAGGCGTTGGCCGTACGGATCACCGACCCGATGTTGAAGTCGTGACCCCAGTTCTCGATAGCAACATGGAAGTCGTGCCGCTGGGAGTCCAGGTCGCGCACGATGGCTTCGTGGCGCCAGTAGCGGTACTTGTCCACGACGTTGCGGCGGTCGCCGGCGGTGAGCAACGACTCGTCATACAGGGACAGCTCAGGCTCAGCGGGCCAAGGACCCGCCCAAGGTCCGACCCCTATCTCTGTCAACCCTCTGTCCGTCAACATCGCTCCATTCGATCCTGACCAAGTATGAGGCGAACTAGGTCGTGACCGGCGCGGCGGCATACCCTCTCTGCTGTGATGCATACTCTCGGACCCAGTTGGCTCAACGCCGAAGAGCTGATCAGGCAGCTGGGGCCATCGGCCTTCTGGGCGAGCCTGGTGATCATCTTCGCCGAGTGCGGGCTGTTCACCTTCTTCCTGCCGGGCGACTCGTTGCTGTTCACGATCGGCCTGGCGATCCAGAACCCCGCCCAGCTGATCGACCTGCGCGTCAACATCGTCGTCGCCTGCATCGTGCTGACCGCCGCAGCCTTTCTGGGCAACGTGGTCGGCTACGAGATCGGCCGGGCGATCGGCACCCCGCTGTACTCCCGGGGCGGACGCCTGCTCAAGCCTGAGCACTTCGACAAGGCGCATGCCTTCTTCGAGAAACATGGCAACAAGGCCATCGTGCTGGCCCGCTTCGTGCCGATCGTCCGCACGTTCATCACAGCCGTGGCCGGCGTGGCAGGGATGGACCGCCGGCGCTTCTTCACCTACAGCTTCATCGGCGCCTTCCTTTGGGCCACCGGCGTGACCC
>DHIZ01000101.1:10640-24360 GCA_002404055.1 Chloroflexi bacterium UBA4733 | reverse complement strand
GGGCGACTGCGGTCGCTTGAGAGGGTGAGGACGGTTGCGGGAGGGGACTGCTGGCAAAGGGGGAACAGGACAGCGATTGGTTGCGGGCGTTCGCCGCAATGCACCTTGCCATCGCGGCCCAGTACTTCCCCTCTCGCCATCGCTCCCCTTCTCCAACCGTCCTCCCCCACCCATGCGACCGCAGTCGCCCTCGTCGCTTGGCCGGGGGCGCCCGCTGGTCCCGCAGTCGCGGCCCTGTACTCTTGATTACACCGCGTCGCTCGCTGCAAGGCACGGCCTTTCGGTACACCTTGGCCAGCCCTTGGGTGCAAGCGAAGCGCGCTTGAAGAGGTCCCGCTCACCATGCGTATAATCAATGGCATGCATCACCCCCGCCCGGTATATGTGGCATTCACGAAAGCAGGACCACGATGGCACGTTCCCAACTCCGTGGCGAGACAACCGGCTCTCGTCGACGATTTCTGGCGCTCATTGTTGGCGGTCTCGGCGCCGTGTCGCTCGCGGCCTGCGGGGCAACACCGGCAAGCACCACAAGCACAGCCGCGGCAAGCACGAGCAGCGCCACGGCGACTTTTACGGCCTCGTCTGCGGCGAGCATCGCCACCGCCGCGACCACCAAAGTAGCGCTCGCGACCACCGCCAACACCACAACCGTCAAAGCCGCACCAGCGGGGACCGGCCAGGCAGTGAAGATCACCTTCAGCAATCCATCAAACGCTACGTTCCTGGCAGTCGACAACTGGTGCATCGACGAATTCAACAAGACCAATCCGGGTATCCAGGCCGCGTATCTCAACCCGCCGGCCGGCAACGACTGGACGACGTGGTTGCAGACGCAGATCGCCGCCGACCTTGCGCCGGATGTCTACTACACCAACACCAGTCTGTTCCTGGACTTCGTCTCCAAACAGAACTACCGCCCCCTCGACGCCTACATCGCCAAGGACAGCCAGTTTAAAATCAGCGACCTCTGGCCGGCGATGGTGAACGTCTTCCAGTGGCAGGGCAAGCAGTATGCCCTGCCCAAGGACAACGGCAGCTCGATGATCTACTACAACGTGGACGCCTTTCAGAGCGCCGGCGTGCCGTTGCCCACGAAAGATTGGACCTGGGACACCTTTCTCAGTGCGGCCCAACGGCTCACGAAGCAAAGCGACCCTGCTTCAAGTCAGTTTGGCTTTCTCCTAAACCCCGCCATCAACTACTGGCTACCGTGGGTCCTCCAGGCCGGGGGAACGCTGTTCAGCAGCGACCTGAAGCAATTCCTGCCCAACACGGCGGCAGCGGTGGAGGGCATGCAATACTACGCCGACCTGGTCAACAAGTGGCACGTCGCGCCGACGGCCGCCGAACAGAAGGTTTTCCCTCCCGGTAAGCAGCCGTTCGACGTGAGTAAAGTTGCTATGTACTTTGGCTGGCCCGGCGACATTGCGCGACTGCAGGCACTGACCCTCCATTGGGACGCCCAGACGCCTCCCATCAAGGTCCAGCACGGTACATACGTCGACGGCGCCGGCTTCTTCGTCGGCGGCAAGTCCAAAGCGCCGGACGCCGCCTGGCTGATGGTGCGCTGGTGGGCGGGGCCGGTGTTGCAGACGTACCGCACCCAACACGGCATCGGCGTGCCTTCCAACAAAGCGGTGGCCCAGACCTTCCTGGACCTTGGCAAGACCGCGCCACCTGCCAACCGCCAGGCCTTCTTCGACAACCTCGCCCAGGGCATCTCACCGCAGTTTCCGCTGGGCTGGGCCAAACTCAGTTCTGGCCTCACGCCAATCTTGAACAGCCTGTGGGCCGGCCAGACCGGGGCGCAGGAGGCCGTGAGCCGCATGCAGGCACTGCTCAACCCACAACTCCAGGCGCAGCAGGCGACATGACGGAGAGGAAGCCCTCTTCCGCCCTACAGCGCCTGCTGGTAGAGCGCCACGATCTCCGCCACCGACGCCACGCGAGGATTATTCGCCGGGCTGCCGCTGGCGAGCGCATCGGCCGCCATTTTGGGCGCAACCGCTGCCAGTTGTTGCGGCGACACGCCGAAGGCAGCGAGACCGCCGAGGCCCAGCCGGCCACATAACGTGCGCACACAGTCCACGGCAAGTGCAGGGGCCAGGCTTTGGTCGGTACCGGGCGGCGCGGCGCCAAGGGCCTCAGCGATCGCTGCGTAGCGGGGCAGGGCATGCGGCAGGGAGAAGGCCATGACGTGGGGCAATAGGATGCCGTTGGCAGCGCCATGCGGGATATGGAAAAGGGCCCCCAGCGGCCGGGCCATCCCATGCACCAGCGCTACCGAGGCATTACTGAAGGCCAGGCCGGCCTGCAAGCTGGCGTCCAGCATGCTCGTGCGGGCGGCCAGATCATCGCCGTGCTCATAGACGCGCAGCAAAGCGCCGGAGACGAGCCGGATGGCAGCGAGGGCCAGGGCATCGGTCAGCGGCTGGGCGTGGCGAGAGACATAGGCTTCGATGGCATGCGTCAAGGCATCGATACCCGCCGCCGCCGTGACCGCCGGCGGGCAGGAGAGCGTCAGTTCCGCGTCCTCAATGGCGACGTTGGGAATGAAAGCATCGCTGGCAGCGAGCATCTTCACATCGCGCTCGGTATCTGTGAAGACGGCGAAGCGCGTCACCTCGCTGCCGGTGCCGGCCGTGGTGCTGATCGCCAGGTGTGGCACGCTGCCACCCAAGATACGGTCGTAGCCTTCGTACCGCGACATGGGCCCGGCATTGCAAGCCCGGACGGCGACGCCTTTGCCGGCATCCAAACAACTGCCGCCGCCAATAGAGACGACGCCATCGGCATTGGCGGCGACGTAGGCCCGGTGCCCGGCTTCCACATGCGCGGTGGTCGGCTCGGCATCCACCGCCGCGAACACGGTTGAGGCCACACCGGCAGCCTGGAGGGAAGCAGCGAGGCGCGCCACGTGCCCCGCCTGCTTCACCTGCGGCGAGGTCACGATCAAGACGTGGCGCAGGCCGAGCACAGTCGCCTGCTGCCCGGCTTCAGCAAGGCAACCCGGACCGCTCAGTAAGCGCGGGGGACAGCGGAAGATGTGCGTGCTCAAGCGGAGCAGCCCCTCCAACATCTACTCTGCGGGGACGGCTTCGCGCTCCTTGCGCCGGGCATGGCTATCGCCCTGCCCGTAGGGTTCCATCGGCATTCGCGCCTCCCGTCCTGCTCCTTTAACTTTAGCACGCGGAGGGCCGAACGTCGATGGTCCGGTCCGCCTGTCCGCCTGAAGTGCGCCACAAGTTTTCGCGCCGGTCGGTTGCTGCCCAGTGGAGCGATTCAAGGCGATACAGTGCATGCGGCCGATCCCCCTGAGGGAGGCAAGCAGGCACTGCGAAACTCTGTGGCGCACTTTCCGCCTGTCCGCCTCCCAGGACCTTTTCATTACTCGTTAGGAACGGGGTGACGGGTACGAAGCGCGCCTTGCTCCGGCCGGAGCGCGGGACTGTTCCCGCCACGGGCAAAGCTTCAACCCGAACGGCGGCGCTATTATCTGACGCTGGCGGAAGACAGTCGTTATGATGACAATACTCGGTAGTCGTGAGGGACCCAATGGTATTAGCAGATCAGGCCAAGGCGGGCAGCGCGGCCAGTGGGAGTGCTGTGCTGCGCAACTATTTGAACGGCGCCTGGGTTACACCGCAAAGCCGGGAACGACTTGATGTCACCAACCCGGCCAGCGGTGAGGTACTGGCGACGGTACCGCTCTCCAGTGCCGGCGACGTGGACCTGGCGGTGCAGCAGGCGCAGGCGGCCTTTCCGGCCTGGCGTCGGACGCCGCCGATCGAACGGGCTCGCGTCATGTTCACCATCAAGTCGCGCCTGGAAGAGCACTTCGAGGAGCTTGCACTCCTGGTCACGCGCGAGCACGGCAAGACGTTGGATGATGCCCGCGGCTCCGTGCGTCGTGCCATTGAGAACGTCGAGGTGGCCGCCGGCATCCCGTCACTGATGATGGGCTACGGTCTGGAAGACGGCGCCGCACGAAACATCGACGAAGAAGTCATCCGCCAGCCCCTCGGCGTCTTCGCGGCGGTCTGTCCCTTTAACTTCCCAATTATGGTGCCGTTCTGGTTCTGGCCCTATGCTGTGGCGACAGGTAATACCTTCATCCTGAAGCCCTCGGAGCAGGCGCCGATGACCATGACGCGCGTCTTCGAGCTGATCGCCGATGCGGGATTGCCGCCGGGCGTCCTCAACCTCGTACATGGCGGACGGGCCACCGTCGAGGCGCTGCTCGACCATCCCCTGCTCAAGGGCATCTCCTTCGTCGGTTCGACGCCCGTCGCCAAAGCGATCTATGCCCGTGCAGCGGCCAACGGCAAGCGCGTACAGGCGCAAGGCGGGGCCAAGAACATGATCGTAGTGATGCCCGACGCCGTGCTGCAGCCGACTGTCACGAATGTGCTTGGGTCGTGCTTCGGCTCCGCTGGGCAGCGCTGCCTGGCGGGGTCGTTGGTTATCACCGTAGGCGATGCCCATGACCGCTTCGTGACGGCTCTCCACGAAGCTGCTTCGGCGATGCGTGTCGGCGACGGAACCGTGGCCGACACCGACATGGGCCCGGTGATCTCGGCGCAGGCAAAGACGCGCGTCACGGGCTACATCGAGCGCGGCGTTGCTGAAGGGGCGAGGCTGGTGCTGGACGGGCGGGTCCACCCGTCGACCGGCGGCGCCGGCACGTTCCTTGGCCCTACGATCTTCGACGACGTGAGTCCCGACATGGCGATTGCCCGCGACGAAGTCTTCGGTCCACTGGTGGGGATCGTGCGAGCCGCGTCGCTGGACGAGGCCATTGGCATCATCGAGAGCAGCCCCTATGGCAACGCCGCCTCGATCTTCACGCAGAGCGGCGCCGCGGCTCGGGAGTTTCGCTATCGGGCACCGGTGGGCAATGTCGGCATCAACGTCGGTGTGGCCGCCCCGATGGCCTACTTCCCCTTCTCCGGCGCCAAAGACTCCTTCTTCGGCGCCTTGCACGCCCAGGGCCGCGACGCCATCGACTTCTACTGCGAGCGCAAGGTTGTCATAACGCGCTGGTACTGAGGCCGGTCAAGGAACAAGAAAGCCTGACTCCGACCGTTCCCCTTACGGCTCGACCACCGCACCCAGCCGCCTTGAGCACTTCTCTCCACCAGGCCGGCTGAGCGCTCAACCGCCGTCCGTACCAAACGCCGACCCGTTGGGACCGCTACCGGAGGCGCTGCGCAGCTATCTCGTCCAGACCGGCAAGCTGCTGCCTGGCAGCTCGAATCAGGCGAAACTGCTTGGCTGGCTTGAGGTAACCAATTAGCCTGCATCAGGACAAAGACGACGACGGCTGGCCCGAATGGAGGGCTGTTGCGGCACGGCCGTTCTTGGCGAGACAGGCGAGCTCTTTGGCGTGAGAAATGGCCTCTGAACGAGAAATAGGAGAAAGGTGGTTGCGCGTATGGCTGAGCGGCGAAGGGCATGCTTCGCTCCTCGTAGCATCATTGGCAGTGTTACTGGCGACCAACTAATCCCAGGACTTGCTTCTGACGTTTTATCAGGGCGTCCACACGCCCTTTCCCGACAGCCGCAACAAGTGGCGCATCTTCGGACGCGTCCTCGAGCGCACGGAGGAACCGCTCGTTATCCCGAACACTCGTTTGGGGCAGGCGACGTTGGCGGCCGAACGGCACGGGGTGCGTCTTGTTCGCGCCAACTCGCTCGGCGAGCTCTGCCAAACCGGCCTTGGCGTAGGCCATCGCCAGCCGACTCTGAACATCGGCAGCGGGGTCAAGCTCTAAGGCTGCAGAATAGGCGATTATCGCCTCGGCCCATTTTCCCAGTTTGGTGTAGTAGTCTCCGACGCCCGCAAGCGTGCTAACGCAACCGGCGTGCCACTCCCGCTTCAAGGTTGCGGAACGCAGCATGTTGTAGAGTCGCGCGAAGTTGAGACGTGCCTCGCAACTGAGCTGGCTGCCGCTGGCGTTGAGGGTGGAGAGCGCCGGTTGGACTGCGCGCCAAAGCCGCTTCATCGTCGCAATGCAACTCTCATCAACCAGATCCCAACACGAGCTTGCATTGTCTATTCCCTCCTCGTGCTGTTGCAAGAACGCACGGACCTCTTCGATCTCCTGAAGAGGATCCTTGTCCTGTGGCCTCCTGGCCGCGACGAGTGGGCTGGCCAGGCGAGCTTCCACGATCCCCCGAACGACGATCGAATATCGCTGGTGAGCTCGTTCATGATCAGGATTGCAGCGCAGCGCTTCGGTGAGCAAGCCAAGCTCCTCTTCCGAACCCTGCGCTGCTGCAGTAAGCTGCCAGTACTCTTCAGCCTGCGCCAGGTTCTTGATTTGGGCAAGCTCCTGCTCGTTCGCTTCGCCCAAACAACCCGCTTCAAGTCCGACTAAGGCTGCCGCCGCGGCGAAGTTGCCATGATCCTTCGTCGCTGCCCGGCGCTCGCGGATAATGGGGATGGCGCGGTCTCTCAAGATGAAGTGGTTGACGTCCTCAAGAAGCGGCGCGAGGGCCGGAACAGCACCTTCGTCACCGGCAATGGCCTCATCGAGCAGTTCAGCGAAGAGCTGGCGAAAGTCGGCGATAAGGTCGCCATCGCCTGGGTTGCGCGTCATCTCGTCGAGAAGGCGCCGAGCGATCTCGCGACGCTTCATCTCAAGGGATTCCACGACGACGGCCGGCGCGTCGGCAGCGTTTGCTCGGGTCGGCAGCGGCGTCACAAGAAGGCCGTGGATCGCCTGACGGAAGACGTCGAGCGTGGTCAAGAGGGACGAGAGCTCAACAGGTGGGCTGCCATTCTCACCCGTGAGCGCGAGAAACCGATCGCGCAGAGCAAGGACATCACGCGACAACACGTCCACCCAAGAGCCGCCACCCACGACCATAGTCTGTGTGCCAGCTTGTCTCATAATGTCGCCGGATAGACCGTCATTGGGCGTTTCGCGGTGCGGCAGAGTATTTCGGCTGGTAGCGATCGACGGCTTGTCTTCGTGCCACTCCCACTTCAGCCCACGCTGTGGATCGAAGCGCCAATTCCCGCTTCCCTCATGGACGAAACAGGGACGGGATCGGAGTTCCTGCCGCACGGTAGACGCCGCAATCATCCGCTGGTTGTACACCAGATGGAAGAGATCATCCTCGTGCAGCAAGGATGCCGGGTTGGTCTCGAAGAGGGTGCAGAGCGTCTCGAAAACGGACTTCTTTCCCACCGCCTCGGCGAATAGGGCGGGACGGTCTTCCAGCCGCTTTTCGGCCAGGAAGACCATGCCGTCAGTCTCGCAGCCAACCTTCATCTCCTGGACTACGGTGTAGATCACCTGGCCATCATCGCCCAGCTCGGCCAGGCGGACATTGCGCACGATGTGCGGTTGGGCGCTGAAAAACAGACGGAAGGTCGAGCCATGCTGCCGGCCGAGGTACACGATCCCGCCTGCCGGAATGTTGTTGGCCGCGAAAAATTTGGGAAGCTCTGCCTGGTTGTAGATAATCTCCCGATCGTGATCGAGGTAAAGTGGGAATGATTGCCCAAGATCGGTTATGGCGGTAATGTCGTTCTGAGCGGCTAGCAGAAGGCCAGCCTGTTTCGTTAGCGGCAGGAATCCCGCGTAGCGCGCCATGAAAGAGAGGACAAAGCGGCTCTGATCAACGTGGCGCGCAGTTTCCTCTTCCTCCTTTATGTCGCCGTCGGCCCCCCCGGCGGCTCGGTTGGCGTCAACACTGCCTGATACTGTTCCGTCTCCTCTGAGGCCGTAACGTGCTGCCAGGGCGTAATAATTCGTGGAGATGCGCGGCACCTCCGGGCGGGTGTCACCCTTGAACGGCGGACTATCGCCTGCTGGAGATTGTCCAGCAGCCACCTCTGCCAGCGATAGTTCCGCGCCCTCCACCGACCAGACCCGTTGTGCACTGGTATTGGAAGCGCCGCCGCGCGTCGTATCCATGACGGCGTACGACGTGGGTGTCTCTTGCCCTGGTGGGGAAGCCCAAGGCGCCGTAGCGTCCGCTGCTTGGTCCCATTCCCCTTGGTCCCCGTTCCCGCTCACTGTATCGGACGCTGCGTCCTTGTCTCCGTCCTGGATATCATCGACCGTCCGGACACGTGCAACCGCCTGTCGCTTCGCCTCCTCATCCACCTGGAACTCGTCGTTAGCGAAGGTCGGGCGGGCAATCTCCGCGTCATCGAGAACTCGCTCGATCTCTTCGGCGTCATCATGCTCTGCCGCTCTGAGGACATCGCGTACGAGGCTCATCAAAACTTGGGGCTTGATCGTTGGATTGAGGAAAGAGACGATCTCGCGAGCAAGCGCTTTGGAGCCGAGGGTGTCGTCCGGCGTCGCTACGTAGAGAATACGCTCTCCTGCATCGTAATAGGCCCCTTGGGAGACTGGGGATGTGCCATAAATTGGAGGAACAGCAGTCGGAATAACGTAACGAACCTCAATGTTGCTGGCCCGACGGACCTTGACTTGCTTGAAGTCGTTAGCATCGCACCAACCATTGGGGTAGTCTTGGTGAAATGACCATATAACACGAGCGAAAGGCGCAGCCAGCCTATGAATGCGGTAGGCCGTAATGCCATCATCACATTCATTCAGGATCTCCGATCGTTCACGCTTGACGGCCTCGCTCAGTGAGCATATGCCGAGCGATTGGCGAAGGGAATCCGCTCCCGGGGGAATTTGAGCGAGCCGGACAACGCCATCTGGGAAGTGCGCCAGTAAATCGTCACGATCCTTGAAGAAGACCTGAGAAGCAGCTCGGAGGTGCCCCTCCTGATCGGGTATCACAGAGACACCAACCAGCCGATCCAACCATGCTGGCGTCTCGTCTCCCGCCATCGCGGCGTCGAGGGCGCGAGCGAGGCGTTGGAGCGCCCTCAGAACCAGCTGCCGGTCCTTTTCGTCCAACGGCTTTGCGCCGTACTTTGTGCCGATCTCGTGTAGGAGTTTGACATGGTCATCCACCGCGTGTGGCTGTTCACGCACGCCAAGACGGGTGAACAGCTTGCGCCAGCCGTCGGCATCGTCAGCCAGATAGCACCGGTAGTCACCGAATTCGTCGAAGAGATTTCCAAAGAACACGTTCTCAGGCTTCCAGAAGCGTTGATGCCTCTGGTCATAGACGACGGCTTCCCCACGCAGGTAGGTAATCTCTGGTGCGTCAGCGGCGTCGTTCAGGAAACGGTACACCTGATTGACGACTGGCAGCTGACGTGCGCTCATCGACTTCAGGTGGTTGACCACGTCACGGATTTGCGCCGTTGTTTTGATGCCGAGGAAGGAGGCGATCTCCTGGCGTGGAGTACGAAAGGCCAGCAGTTTTACCTGGCTTGCGACCAGTTGGCGCAGGCTGATCGAATGTAGTTCTGCGGGCCGATACCAGCGCGAGACATCGCCGTCGGCAGGAAGCCAAGGCAATGTAAGGAGCGGCTTGAGCGCATCAGCACTTTCCTGGTAGCGATCACCCCAACGATCGTCGAGCAACTCATAAATCTGGCGAAGGTGCGCCATGGCCTCTTCCGAAGGCGCTGTGTACATCTGGAGCGTCTGCCGTACCGTGGTCACGATGTCGGCTGCGCCGGGTTCTTCTTGCATGCCAAGGGCCTGGAACAGCGGGTACCAGGGCGACCGTACGTGCGGCGGACCTCCTCGCGCGGCGTCACGCTTCGCACGAACGTGTTCGCTAACCAAGCCATAACATATGTGCGGGACGTTATATCCATGGGGAAAGACGAGACTCAGCACATCGAGTGGAAAGTAGGTCTCGCGCGCCCGGTGGTATTGGCTATCGGCGCAGCGAATGAGCCGACACGTTTTGAGCGCCTGCACGATCTCCTCACGCTGGCCTAACGAGCCCTTATGGTAGGTGCTGGAGACGAGACGAAGGAGGCGCAACCGCGCTTCGTCGGTGACGTTGGCGTCGTTGTAGCGCGGCCCCAGATAGTTCTTGACGTAATCAACCAGATCGATCGTGTCCACGGCCAACGTTCGCTCGAAGAAGTCGCGGAGCCCGTCGCCGAGCGCTTGGTCGCTGATCAGGTTATCCAAGCGAAGGATGTCGTCAAAGCGCCCTTCTTGTGCATCACGCGGTGGCAAACGTAGTGGCAGCACTGGGTCATCGATCGCCTTGAGGTTTCCCTGAGCACTGAGGACGAAAGAAAGCTGGCGGAGGCGGTTCCGGTCAGCGTCCGTAAGGTCGACGGCGTGATCGCGAAAGAAGCCGTAGAGGCGCCGCAGCCTCTCGACGCTGGCGAACGGTGCGGAAGCCTGGTCCAGATTGATGGCTTCACGGCGCCTGCTGCCGAGTGCCGTGGTCAGACGCGACGGCGTGAGTTCTTGGATGCCAACCGCATCAAGGAGCACGCGGTGGTTCGGCTGGACCTGGAGCTGCGGATGCACAAACAGAAAACCGGCGTCACCGAGCAGATTGCGAACATCGTCAGTGGCTGACCAAAGATTGTCGGCAAACGGATGCAGTTGACCGTGCTGATCTGGGCAGAGCGGAAGCATGGCGAGGTCGGCGAGTTCCTTTTTGCCAAGTTGGCCAAGGGCGGATGGTATGTAGTCATGAATCTTGCCCAATCGCTCCCAACCTCGGACGGGAAGCGCCGCGTCGTCTACATGCTTTCCGACGCACTCGCCACTGAGCGTTGCAAGGTAGCTAACGACCTCACCGAGACCGATCGTTGGAACACCGCCAAAACGCAGGACCTTGTCATACTGCTGTTGAAAGGACCATTCCAGGAGGCGAAAGGCTTCCGCAGGCAGTATCTCGCGTGCGGACTTACCGGCAGCCCAAATGGCGGTGATGCCCGGTGCGGCCAGGCGGCCGAGTGTATCCAGGCAAAGCGGAGCCTGGCGGAAGGCCTCACGAAGCCTCGGTTTGATTTGCTCGCTCGCGCCCTCAGCATATTCGCTGAGGTATGCCAATGCTCCATCGAGCTTGAGGCGGCTATTAAGGATTGCTGGGGCATCCGCTAAGGTAGCATCGGGTGGCACGCGAAGGCGCAGGTGTTCCAGATAATCGAGTACGTTCAGCGGTTGGGCTCCCAGTTTCCTAAGGAGGGGGGAGAGACTGTCCGGCAGGTCGTGCGGGCAGATGCCTGGTAGGTAGTCTTGCGTGAGCGCGTGTAGCCTGTCGCTTACCACTGTACGGACGCTTGGCGGGGTAGTCCATTCGCCATCCGTGGTCTGGATGATGGCCGTTTGCCGCGCCTGTTCCTGGAAGACATCGACAAGTGGTCGGAGGAAGGGATGTTCGTGGTTCGTTTCGACGGGGAACAGGTGATAGAACGCGGCCGGCGATCGGCTCGCATCGCGCAGTGCTTCCAGGCTCGCCGCGAAGAGCGTCCCGATGCCGCCTATAACCTCGCGATTCCAAGCCGCTTTGGACGATGAATCGGTGAGGATGGACTTACGGTTGGCATCGGGATGAAAGTCGCCGTTGATGTGGAACGGAAGTCCTGTATAGATTTGTGTGGGCAGATAGTTGTAAAGTAAGCCTCCCTCGTCGCCGAAGAGCACTGAGTTCTCGGGTCCGAAGGCGAAGCCATACCCAGCGTCTTTCTCCTCGCCGCCATCTCGGTTACCTGAACGCTCCAGATCCACCCGGTAATTCATCCAGACTTCGCTCACCGGGTCCCGGTCTGGCGCGCGAACGTCAAATTTCCATTGCCTGCGCGTACTACCCTCAGCCAGATACTCCTCTAGCACGAGATGGCGCTCAACTTCAGTCACGAGTAACGAGTTTTGGAAGACGGCGATGCGATCGAGATGGCGGAGAAAGAACAGGACACGCGTGGCTTCCCGGCAGACTTCCTGGCAGAAGCTCGCGATGCGGAGGTTGTCCCAAGGATCGGCCCCTATGTGTCTTGAAATCTCAGAGGGTTTGCGTCGCCAGGGAAAGTGGAACTCAGTGTGATGGATAACGTCCGACGGCAAGGCTGGAAGGTCGCTGACCGTTGGGTCAAACACGAGCCGTTGACCCGAGGAGTGGAGTTCCGGGCAGTCCGTGATCTGATACACCGACAAGAAACCGGTGCCCCAGGTACCAATCGCGGACGCATCGGAGCGCTTTTGACCGGAGGCGATATCACAGATCGCGTCAAAGTTCGCCTCGCTAAACGTGCTGCCGTTTTTAACAACGAGCTGGTCTGGCAGGAAGTGAAATTCGAGCCACGTGGCGTGTGCATCATCGGCGTTCTGGACGAGTTCCCTGGCGATGGCGCCACCGCCCGCGTAACCGGCAATCTGCGTGCGGATGATGTTAAGAGTGCGAGCGCCATATCGGTACACGCTCCGAGGTGCGACTGCGATCATGAAGGGATCCTTTGCTAGTCCAGTGCCCACTGGAGCAACTCGCCGTTGAGCAACTGCTCACGCCCCTGGTCGAGGAGATCCGGGTACGCATAGGTCACAGTGCCCGCGTCACCTACGAACTCCGCTGTCCGCTTGGCAATGTAGCGCTCTCGTTCCAGGCGGTCCAGGCAGCGCTCGATCACCTGGTCGCGGCGCGGTAACGCATCGAACACGCCCCACTGCGGACAAGCACGCAAAGCTCGCATTCGGCTCCGGTTGCCCCCTGAGCGCTGAAAATCACTGCCTTTGAGCACGTTAATGAGCGTCGAGGTACTGAAGGGATTGCGACCCTCGCGAAGCTGATCTTGGTTCCACTTCACCACTTCCAAAATGGTGAACGCAGGGTCGAAGTAATCGTAGAGGTTGGCAGTATCGCGCGCGGTTAGCTGGCTCCAGGGATACTCTGCCTCCGGCGTGCAGTGATCGCATCCGCCGCAGTTCCCATGCTCCCAGCGTTCCCCGAAGTAGCGCAGAATCAACGCGCGTCGGCAGCCCTGTCCGGCGGTGGCCTCTGCATAGCCAACCATTCGGTCGAGTTTCCCGTGGAGTCGTTCTAAATGGGCCACTGAGGCGACCTCCTCGCGAAAGGCTTTCCCGGCGGCCAATTGCCGTCCTTTCGTAACAATGCTTCCCTTCTCCCACGGTCGGTAAATGGCGAGGTCGGCCACTGCAAGCCGGACGAGCAACTCATCCAAAGCTCCGGGTGGAATGCCCAAGCGATCCGCAGCCTGGGCGAGATCCAACTCCAGACGGCGGAAAGGTTCCCAGCCGAGCGTCGTAACGATGGATCGGAAGAGGCTGGCCGATAGTGGCTTGGTCTCTGTCAGGTGACGCTCAATGACGTCTGGCGTTTCGCGCAACGTGAGGGAGCCACGCAGGGTAAAGTCGGCGCCGCGTTCGATGAAACCGGCTTGCTCCAGCAGATGGAGTGACACTTTGAGCTGCACCTCATCCATGCCGAGCGACTCGCCAAGCTTGATTGTATCGAGGTACAGGGTCTCCCCCGCCATCGCTGTGAGCCGCTCGATGAGTGCGTTGAGCAGCTCCTCGTCCGGCATGCCCGCCTCGATAAAGAAGTCGTGGACATCGCGATCAGAGCGGTGATACAGCAGAATGCAGTACGACTCCTGGCCATCTCGGCCCGCACGACCGGCCTCCTGGAAGTAGGACTCCAGATCACCCGGCATATGCATGTGAATTACATACCGGATATCCGACTTATCAATGCCCATACCAAACGCTTTAGTACAGACCACTATATTGATGTGGTCGTCCATGAAGAGCTCCTGGACGCTGTCGCGGTCGGCGGCACTCATCTTGCCGTGATAGGGCCGCGCATCGTAGCCGGCAGAGCGCAGACGGCGAGCAAGTAA
>DHIZ01000101.1:0-10472 GCA_002404055.1 Chloroflexi bacterium UBA4733 | reverse complement strand
GAGCGCAGACGGCGAGCAAGTAATTCGGCCTCAACGGTGGTGGCGACGTAGACGAGTACGGACTCTCGCGTGCGATCGGCGGCCTGGACAAGCTTCAGCAGCACCTTGAAGCGATCATTCTTCGTGCGAATGCTGTTGTACCGCGAGTGCGCATTGCAGACAACGAACTTCAACTCGGGCCGGTCGAAGGAAGCGACCACCTGGACCATGTCCTGCATGGCCAATGCGTCCCGAATGACGGTGCGGACCTCCGGTGTGGCGGTAGCGGTGAAGGCAGCGAGCGGCGGGCGCGAGCCGATGTGCTCGAACAGGCGAGGCAGGTAGAGGAAATCCGGCCGAAAACTGGGTCCCCACATCGCGACGCAGTGGGCCTCGTCAACAACAACCTGAATGATGCGCGTGGAGCGCAGCGTCTCCAGCAAATGCGGATCGCGCAGGCGCTCTGGAGAAATATACACCAACCGGACCTTACCCGAACGCATACGGGCGAAGGTTTCCTCGCGCTCGTCGGCCGGTTGGCCGCTGTAGATGGCGGCGACGATCTCGATCCCTCGTCCTTGCAGCGCCTGCACCTGGTCGCGCATGAGGGCGATAAGCGGCGAAAAGACCAGGGTGACCCCATCGCGCAGGAGGGCAGTAAGCTGGAAACAGAGCGACTTCCCAGACCCCGTGGGGAGGAGTGCCAGGACATCGCGCCCGGCGAGCATCTGTTGGATGACTTCCTCCTGCTCGGCGCTGCGAAACCCGGAGAAGCGGAAGACGTCTTGTAATGCCTCCAGCAGCGTCGGCCGCCAGGCGGCGTAGTCTTCTGCTGCAATGCGCTCCGGTAACGCGAAGGCGCGCAGTCGCTCGATAAGGTCGGGCGGCAGATCTTCGGGGAGACTCGCCAACAGGTCCGCCTTCGACTCGGCGTGAATCAGACCCGGCATGCGCTCGATGAGCGACTGGTAAAAGAGCCGACGACTCCGCTCGGCCTGTTCGTCGCGCGGAAGGTAGCCCGGGAGCGACGCCAGCAGTTCATATTTGTACTCCTTGCGGTGGATGCGCTTGTCCATGAGCAAGACGGCGCCCCGGTCCGATTTCCGACGGATCAGTCGGCCGAAGCCCTGCTTAAAGCGGATGGCCATCAATGGGAAAACGAAGTCATTGAACTCGTGCTGGCCCTGCTGAACGACATCTTCGCGGCGGGCCTTGAATACTGGGTCGAACAGGAAGGGGAATGGGAGCTTTTCCATGACGACGAAGGACAGCGACTCGCCCGGAACGTCCACACCTTCCCAAAAGCTCTGTAGTCCGAACAAGACGGATTCAACCTGCTCCGCAAAGTCCTCTTGTAGTTGACGGCGCGATAGGCCGGGAAGCTGACAATACAGAGGGATCCCCTTACTCGCCAGGGCATCCATACAACGCTGGTAGGCAAGCACCGCACGGTCTCGAGCGGTGAACAAGACCAACGCACGGCCGTCCGTGAAGTCGAGCAGCAACTGGAGCTCCTTGGCGAATTCCTCACAGAAGCTCTTCATCGTGCGCTCGACGGGCGTATATTCGAGGTAGTTGACCAGGCCAAGCAGGGCATTGTTCCCGTAGTCGAGGTCGCTCTCCACCGCGTGGATGTTACCGCTGCCAAGGAAGGGACCCAAGCCCAGGCGATCAACGAAAAAGCTGAAGTCTCCGCCACGGATCGAAAGCGTTGCCGAGACGAACACCGCCGTGTCGAGCTCAGCATAGTGCCGCGCCAATGCGTTGTCTACTCGGATCGGGGCGCATTTCATGGCCCAGCGCCCGACAGGATTGCCCTCTGTGCCAACGCCACCCTGATCGTTAGCGGGTGTAGTTGCGGGCTCGACTTCCAACCAGTAGACGTGCTTTCGATTGCTGACACGAACAATGCGCTGCTGCAGTTGCTGCTGCTCCAGTAGCGCCTCTAGCGCTCGTTGTAAATCCTCCAGCGTCACGTCCTTATACGGCAGCATCGGCAAGGCTTGAGTGACCTCAATAAGCCCGCTGAGCGCCGCAATCAACTCCGCCAGATGGACGTCAAAGAGTTGCTTTCGCGCCTGCTCGACACGGGACCAGCGCGTGGCTTCCACTCGCGACGGATCGCCTTCCAAACGGAACGCTGCCCCGTAGCGCGGATCGATCTTCCCTTCGCAGGCGCGAATGAACGCCGCCAGGTGTCGCCCAAAGTCGGGGACGAGGACGCGCAGGCGATCCAGCGCGCCGAACACACGACGGCAGAGCAATGCCACCATACTGTCGCGCGACTGAGCCATGAGCCGGGGAATAGCCCCTTGACGCGTATGTTCATCGTGCAATTGATTAAAGATGACTTCGAGCGCCTCCTGTGAGACCTCTTCGGTCAACGATTGCGTCGCCACGTCCTCGAGTGCATGGGCTTCATCGACGACAAGGCGCCGGTATGGCGGGAGACGCTTCGGCTCAGCCAAGAGAAGCGCGTGATTGACGACCAATAGATGGGCCGTTTTCGCGTCGTCCGTGACGCGCACTAACGGGCAGTACAGTTCTCGGCAGCGTGGCGAGCGGCATCCGTGTTCTGCCGACGAAATTGCGGCCAGTACATGCGCCAGGATGGGAAACCTGCTGCGACACCAATGGCTGACATCGAGGGTCCCCTCCTGGGAGGCAAGCGCCCAAGCTACCAGGTAGGCGACCGCGAAGCGCTCCTCAACCGTCGCCCCACTGCCAAATTCCTCGACGTAGCGAGCCAGGCGGTCAAGACAGAGATAGTTAGCAGCGCCCTTTAATACCTGATGGCGGAAGGGCAGGCCGGTGATCTCCCGCACCTGGGCAATTTCGGCGAGGAGCTGGTCTTGCAGGTTGCGGTACGCAGTTGACAGAACCACTGCCTCACCACTGCAAGCGGCCCAAAGCACTGCTGGGATGAGATAGGCGAGCGTCTTGCCCGTGCCCGTCGGAGCCTCAACAAGCTTGAAGGAACTGTCGGCCAGCGCGTCCCAGGTAAGCTTCGCCATGGTGACCTGACCAGGTCGCTCGGCATAGCCCTTGGCCAGACGGTAACGATCCAAGTACTCGGCAACGCGGTTGGCATCGGCATGCTCTAGGAACTGCTCCGGCCGTTCGCCCGGCTGCGTGGGCATCCGTCGATGGAGATGGAATAGCGAGCGAACGGCTGGAGCTGCGCCTTCCCAGGATCCACCAAACACTTCCGGTAAGAGGCCAGCATGCACCTCGCGCAAGACCCGGTCTGGCGCAAACCAAGTGGCAACAAGCCGATGATACAGTGCGGCCAGGAGGCAAACGTCGGTCACGGCGTTATGCAAGGCACCCCAGTCAAAGGAGGAGACGTCACCGGTTCCGCCCGCGTCGAGCCAAATACGCCTGGCTTCGTCGAAATCAACGCCAAATGCCTCAACCAGATCCTCCAACCGATGGCGGGAAAGGTCCGGTCGGAGCAGCACCGCAAGCTCAAGCGTATCGACGATCGGATTCGCCAGGCTGCCAAGAGCGGCCGTGAGGAATCCAAGGTCGAAGCGAGCATTATGCGCCACGATTGGCAAGTCAGCCAGAAAGGCGCGCACGTCTCCCGCTACCTCGTCAATGCGCCGGCCGTTCCTCACCGCGTCAGCAATGTGTGGAAAGCGTTCGAAGCCGAGTTTGCGTTGGACCGGATATGGAATGGTAACGGGCGATGGATCAAGGTAATACTGGCAACAGGCAACCGGCTTTCCTCGCAGGAATCGAACCGCTACTAGCTGGATGATGCGGTCCTGTTTTGGGTCGAGTCCAGTCGTCTCAACATCCAAGGTGACGAAGTCTTGGAGCGCCAAAGGCAGGTTGACGATGAGCGGTCCGTCGCCACTGATAGGCGAGGACTCGTGCTCCGTACGCGCCACTTCGGGTCTCGTCGGAGAAGCCTGGCCCCGGAGGCAGTAGCAGTCGCCGGACATGGCGATGAACACGTGGGGATGGTTGAGCAGTTCTCGTAGGTTGTGTTCCTCGATGAACTTACCTTGCTGGCGGAGGGCACGCCGCAACTCGGGGACCGTCATCCCGTCTGCTGCTTGCAGCAGGAGCTCCTGCACCTCGATGCCGAGCGGACACTCGGGTGTGAAGAACGAAGTCATCGGCAACCGGGGTCCCTTGATCCTCGCAACAGGACAACTCCACATCCGCAGTCGGTTGACCCGCGTCTCCTGTTGCCAGGGACGACTCTTGCCACTGCCACGACGCGCACTCCGTCCAGTCGTGGCGCGTCATAAACCAACGTGCCTCAGCCGACTCTACCAATCGTAACCTTCCTGCCGGTTAGTATGGACCGGCAAGACAAAGAGGCTATGCCCGCACAGGGTTACGCCGCATGCGGTACTGCGGTTCGTCAACCTGGTACCGATCAGTAACGCTCCACCTGGATAGGAAGGGCATTGGTCCGGAGCAAGCAGTTACCACACTCGAAGCGGGTATCCACCCTCCGGGTCACGATAACGCACATCGAACCACCCATTTGGCGGCAAATCGAGGTGCGTGCCAACGTAACCCTCTACCGACTGCACCAGATTTTACAGCGGGCACGCGCATCGGCATCTGGGACCTGCGCCTGCAACACGCCGATGGGCGGTCGGAATCCCTCCTGCTGGACGGCGCGATCCCGACCAGCGGCGGCGTCCGCTTCATACCGTATGCTCCCAGCCGCCTGGAGCACTACTCACCACCCGGTTGGCTGGCCGCGCAACCGCCGTCCGTACCAAACGCCGCCCCGTTGGGTCCGCTACCGGAGGCGCTGCGCAGCTATCTTGTCCAGACCGGCAAACTGCTGCCCGGCAGTTCGTATCAGGCGAAGCTGCTGGCCTAGCTGGACACTGATGCCCGGTAAGCGACACGGCCACCGGGCCGCGACCGTTCCTCCTACCCCTCAACCACCGCACCCAGGCAGGCGTTCAGCACCTCGGCGCGGCCCTGGTTCTTCCAGTCCCAGCGGTTGGCCATGAAGGCGATCACCATATCGGCTGCGGGGGCGACGCAGAGGAAGGCGCCGCTGGCCCCGCTGTGGCCGAAGGAGCCGGGGGCCGCCAGATCGCAGGCGCCCAGGTACGGTCGCGCCACCAGCCAGCCGATGCCCCGATGCACCAGCGCGGAACCAGCATCCTTCAGGCCGTCGGTGCGGTCCAGGCCGTTCTGGCCGAACTCCGGCAACACGGCGGCGATCGGCGTGCGCAACCCGAGCAGGCCGCTGCCCGTCCCTCGTTATTTGTGATAGGTGCCATACGTCGTGCTCAGCAGCGCGTCGACCGGCCCTTTGGCCGACGTCAGAGCCGTCTGGGCATCGGTAGTGCCCGCCCAGATCGCCCCCGTCGCCTTGTTCATCGTGCTGTTGATGTCGGTCCAATCCACGAAGAGGTGGTTGACGTTCTCGACCGAGTTCTTGTTGGAATCGAGGATCACCGTCCTGATGTCGGCCGCCGTCATGCCGGTGGGCGCCTCGAAGAGCTTCAGCCAGGGATCAACCGCCGATGTCAGGGGCACCAGGAAGCCGGTGGCAGCGCCCATCTCGGCTGCTGACTTGTCGCTGTCCAGGTACTTGAGGAACTCCCAGGATGCCTCGACGTGCTTGCTGTCTTTCTCGATAAACCAGCAGCCGTTGAAGACGCTGTGCTTGTTGCTCGCCTGTCTGGGCAACGGCGCCAGGCCCCACTGAAACGGCAACGTCTTGAAGCTGCCGTAGGCCTGGGTGGGCAGGCTGATGGTCATGGCGATCTTGCCGGTGATGAAGATGTTGCCGCCCACCTGCGAGAGCGACTTCGCATCGGCAGCGGTCGGGGCGACATGCTGCTTGAAGTAGGCATCGGCAACGGCCTGCGTGGCAGCCACCACTTTGGGGTCGGTCAACTGGCTCGCCTGTGCCAGTCCCGTCTGGTATAGCTCGGTCGGCCAGGCGTCGCCGCCCCAGAGGTAGGCCGCCATGTAGATGTTCCTGATCGTGCCGAGATCGGCGCCATACTGCGCGGTGGGCTGCCCGGGGTTCCTGGTGAGTTTCTGTGCAGCCTGCATAAAAGCGTCCCAGGTCCAACTGGTGTCGTTCCAGGAGGCTGGCGGATGGGGCACGCCATTGTTGTCAAAGAGAGCCTTGTTGTAAACGATCATCTCGCCGAAGTTGGCCACTTGCGGCAAATGAAAGTACTTGCCAGCCCGTTGATAGAGTTGGGGAACGCCGGGCAGGAACTTCCCCATGTCGAAGTGGTCGCGATTGATGAGCGGCGTCAATTCGGCAAGGACACCGCGCTGATAGTAGTCGCCGAAACCCAGGGCGCCGAACTCCGAGAACACGTCGGGTGGCACGCCGCCAGCAATCATCGCGGTGAGCTTGGGGTCGACTTCAGCAAACGGTACGGCGATCAGTTGCACCGTAATGCCGGGTTGCGCCGTAGCAAAGCCGGGGATTGCCTGTTTCTCTTCCCAGGGGTTCTCCTTTGGGTCGGTGCGCATGAGCCACTGGAGGGTCTGGGCACCCTGGGCGGGCGCAGCGGTGGCAGCTGCGGCGCTCGCTGTTATCTTACCGGCAGCAGTCGTGGCGGCAGTGATAGCGACCGTCGGCGCAGTGCTGGCGGCGGCCTGCGTCGTGGCTGCGGGTGCAGCACTGTTGGTCACCGCTGCTGCGCTCGCTGTTGTGGCGGCCGTCGCGCTGGTCGTACCAGGCACGGCAGCACTGCCGCCGCAGGCGGCCAGGGTGAGGCCGCTTAGCGCCGCTGTGGCAAGCACGCCGAGGATTCGCCGCCGGCTCACGGTGGCCGGGAAATCGCCAGGGATTGGGCCGGACATGGTGTACTCCTTTACTGCGCAATTGCATTGCATACGGCTACCGTGCCCAGCAGCGGTAGGTCAACATTGACCACACTTATCGGTTATCCGTCCGAGGCGGTCCCACCGAAGCCCGCTGCACCAGTTCGCAGGGCAGCATCACCCGAGTCTCGGCGGGTTGGCGGCCCTCGATCATGTCGCGCAGCAACTCCACGCCCAGTTGACCGGCAAGTTCACGCGGTTGGCGGATGCAGGTCAGCGGTGGCGTGGTCACCGCGGCGACCGGCAGGTCGTCGAAGGTGACGATACTGAGATCGCCGGGAATGGCCACGTTGGCCGCCTGGCAACAGGTCAGCAGGCGCAGGGCGACTCCCGTCTCGGTGGTGAACACGGCAGTGATACCCAGGCGCCGCAACCTGTCCAGCACCGGCTCCATCGGCGTCTGGCCATCGACGTCGATCTGCTCCAGTAGGGCCGCGCCGGCGACCGCGGCAAAGCCGGCGATACGGCGTCCGCTGATCTCCGGCGCGTCGGGGTGGGGGCGGGCCAGGACCGCCAGGCGCTGGTGACCGTTGGCGAGCAGGTGCGCGGCCGCCAGCTCCCCTCCCTGTGCGTAGTCGGCACTGACGCAGGGCAGAACGATATCGGCAAGGGAGCGGTCGCCCAGGTGAACGACGGGGTGGCCGGCGCGCACGAGCGCCGTCAGCCCCGGGCGATCCAGGGGGTCACCAATGAAGAGGGCGCCATCCGTCTGGCGCAGCTCGGGGAAGCGGTCGATCGCCGTCTCTTGCAGGCGTTCCTCCGTGGCCAGCAGGAGCAGCAATTGGTAGCGAGCGGCGAAAGCGGCGCTCGTCCCGCCCAGAATGTAATCGGGGCAGGTCCCGCGCAACTGATCGTCGCTGCTGCCCCAGAGGACAAAGGCGATGGTGCGCGACGTCCCCAGGCGCAAGGCTTGCGCCGCCCGGTTGGGCACATAGCCTACCCGCTCCGCGGCATCCCGAACCCGCTGGCGGGTGGCCACCGCCACCCGTGGGTGATCGCGCAGGGCCAGGGAGACTGTAGAAAAGTCGATGCCAAGCTCGCGGGCAATGTCTTTGATCGTGGCCACGGCATCCCCGGCTTGCTACCAACGTTTGACATCCAACGTTTGGAATGGTAGCATCGGGCGGAAATGCCGTCAAGGAGCCCGCTCGGCGGTTCTTGGCGCTCAGGGTGCGCACGCTTCGCGCTTCCTGCTCCTTCGTCATGGATCGGAGGTAGGTCATGACAGCAATGAGCCAATCTCGGCAGCGCTGGTCGCGCCGCACGCTCCTTGCGCTCATAGCAGGCAGTGCCACCCTCGCCCTGGGGGCCTGCGGCGCGACTAGCCCGACCACGGCAGGTTCTTCGGCCCCGACCACAAGCGCCGGCACGCTGGCGACGAGTACCACCACCGTTGCGGCGACCTCCGGCACGGTTGCGACGAGCACCACCACGGGTGCATCGACGCTGCAGTCCACCAGCCAGACATCCGCGCAAGCCACGACCGCACCGACGCTGGCCCAAAGTGCCGCGGTGGCGCGCGGCCAGACGGCACTGGCCTTCTGGGGACCGTTCAACACCACCGGCGCCGACATCACCGCCTACACGTCGATGAAACAGGTCGTGCAGGACTTCCAGACCCAGCAGCCGGGGATGGCGGTCGACCTGGTGTTCGTGCAGTACACCAACCAGACTGCCCAGAAGCTGCTCTCCGCCATTGCCGCAGGGCAGCCGCCCGATGTCTACTACGCCGATCGCTTCCTCACGGCCACCTGGGCCTACAAGGGCATTTATACCGAACTCACTCCCTACAACGCCAAGGCCGGGATTACCGCCGATCAATATCTGCCCTTCGCCTGGAACGAGGCCACCTGGCAGGGCAAACAGTGGGCCTTGCCCCTGGAGACCGACTGTCGCATGCTCTATATCAATAGGGATACTGTGCAGGCGCGCGGCCTCGACCCCGATAAGCCACCGCAAACCACTACCCAGTTGTTGGATTGGACGGACAAGCTGGCCCAGGTCAACGCCGACCAGAGTCTCCAGCAGATCGGTTTCTGGCCGACCTATGGCCAGGCCTTCCACGAAGGCTGGATCAAGGACTTTGGCGGCAGCTTCTTTGACGAACAGGCGGGCACGTGTACGGCCGACAATGCGCAATGCGTCGACGCCTTCACGTACATGCAGACCTACGCCAAACGCTGGGGGGACACAGACGAGCTTCAACACCTTCCTGAAAGCGCAGCCAACGGCGGGCCTGGGGCCGTTCGGCGCCGGCAAGGTCGCCATGCAGATGAATGTGGACCACGGCCTCATTCAGATCAAGCAACTGGCGCCGCAGTTTTCCTTCAGCCTCGCACCGCTGCCCGGCCCCGCGGGCCCAGGCGCCCCCATGGCAGGCGGATTTGCCCTGGCGCTCCCTAAAGGTGGCCGCCAGGTCGCCGACGCCTTTACCTTCGCTCGCTACGCCGGCGGCCCCCAGGGCATGCGCACCTATTCCGTCTTGCACGGCAATATACCGGTGCTCAAAGCGGTCGCGGCCGACCCTGTCTTCCGCACCGATCCTCACCACGCCCAGTTCATGGATCAGTTACCCCACGCCTGGAACCGCCCGGTGACGATTGAAGCACAACTGCTCTGGGACGGTATGGGCACGGCACAGGCCGACGTCATGAACTTGAAGGCCGATCCGAAATCGGCGCTGAGCGACCTCACGCAGCGCGTCAACGCGCAACTACAACTGGATGCCCAACAGCACTGAGAGGGGGGCAGGTCTCAGTCATCATCACCGCTCCTACGACGGCTTCAGCGTGAGCAACTGATCCATGAGCGGTTTGATCGTGAGCATGACGTTGTGCGCCGTCTGCGTCCCGGCCCACACCGGAGCCAGTTGTTTCGTCCAACCGGGGCGTATGCAATACTACCAGGCGACGTTCCTCTGCGAGAACGTAAGCCCAACGCACGGTGTAGGGGCGTATTGCATACACCCTCTTGCCTAGGCAAAGAGTTGCCCCTGGTGGAGCAGGCTCTGTAGCGATTGCTTGGCGACCGCCACCGCTTCGGTTGCCGTCTGTTTGCCCAGCCAGACCGGAGCCAGCGCCTTGCCAAGCGCTGTCAAAATGTCCGCCCAGTTCGTCAGGTTGAAGTCCTGCGGGATCACCCACCGTTTCCCCTGGCCGCTCAACTGCCGAATGGTATCCGGCGCGGTCGTCGCTGACGCAGTTGCGCCGGTCGCTACCGTCGACGCTTTGCCGCCACAGGCAGCTAGCAACGGCACGGCAACTGCCATGAGTCCTATACCGGCGAGGAAACTGCGCCGAGTGTGTTGCCGAATCACCAGATTACCGGGACCAATCTTTTGCATACAGGCTGTTGACCGGCGAGAGGCACTGGCGCGGTGACGATCGGCGCGGCGTAGGTTCGTGCTCGGTCTACCGCTGGACCAGCCTCACACGTCAGTACGAACAAGCAGATGGTATGGTGTCCGAACCTGATTGTCAAGGTGAGGGAACAAGCGCAGCCTGTCCTGTTACCATGCCAGTGTACCGGCTCGCCCTTTTCCGCAGACCGTTGCGCAACTCAACGAAGGAGCTGGCGGATGCAAGCGCCGATTGTCCAAATTTCGCTGGACCTGACCTCCATCGAAGAGGCGGTCCACACGGCGGAGATCGCCGTGC
>DHIZ01000056.1:6542-10397 GCA_002404055.1 Chloroflexi bacterium UBA4733 | reverse complement strand
CCACCCAGCCAAGCCCGCTGCAGACCCGCGCGTTCGACCTCTTGGGGCTCGGTGTGAAGGCGTTGTAGCCAGAAATAAATGCCTATTTTGCCGGTTTCGTGCTCAGTTTGCCCTAAAAGCTCTGGAAGTTCGGGCTAAAGATCTCGCCGAGCTGCAGTTGTGTGTGCTAATGCTGGACGGTGTTACCGAGTAGCCGGGGGCATTTCAGCCCCCGGCTCTCACACCGGTGGGCGTGACTTGTCAAGCCATTTTTTAAGGCGGCAACGGCGGCTCATGCCGTGCTCAGCGGAAGACCCGTACCCCGTACCCAGCCCGATAAGCATCCCGAGATTGGACCAGCTAGACAGAACGCTGGCGATGCCTAACCTGCGGGAACCGCTCAAGTCCGCCGACGAGCGAGGGCTTCACCCTCCATCGGTTCATCCAGACGCCCTCGCGTGTGTCGCTGCAGCGGGATGCCTGGGCGGAGTGAGTGCCAGCATGAACGCGACTCCTTCAGGGACCACGGGCAGGGCTTCTCCTACCCTGTCAGTCGCTGCACCACACTGCACCGCAACGACTCAAGTAATCGGCGCGGGCAGTTTCACCAACCGGTCCTCTTCCAGAATCCTTGACGCCGGGTTGCTGGGCGATTGCCGACCCCGCGGCTCATGGCACGCAGTCCGTCGCGATCCCCAGGCCGAGGTCCGCACCCAGTGTTCAAGCTCAGGGGCTGGCATCGGGGCCCCGAGGTAGTTCCCCTGAGCCGCGTCACAGCCGGCGTGGACCAGCCACTCCCAAGCTTCTCGCGTTTCTACGCCCTCGGCTACGACGTGCTTGCCGAGGTTGTGAGCCAGGTCGATGATAGACCGCACAATGACTTCGTCGTCGGGGTTCGAGACCGTGCCCATGACAAAGGACTTGTCGATCTTGATTTCATCGATCGGGAGTTGCTTGAGGCGAATCAATGACGAGTAGCCAGTGCCGAAATCGTCAATACTCAGGGGTATGCCCATCGCCCTCAAACGTTTGATGACCAACTCTGGGGCATCAGCCATGATCGTCGACTCGGTCACCTCCAATCGCAGCCAGGCAGGAGCCAGCCGCCAGCGTCCAATGAGGTCCTCCACGAGCTGGGGGAAGCCGGGGTCCTGGAGGTTGTGTATTGAGACGTTTACCGCCACGCTGATGTCCAGTCCGGTGTCATGCCACTCGCGGCATTGGCGTGCCGCGGTCTCGAGCACGTACTTGGTCAGCGGCCTGATAAGGCCAGTTTGCTCGGCGAGCGGAACAAAGTCGTCGGGACCGACCAGTCCGCGGTTTGGATGCCGCCAACGCGCCAGCGCCTCGACCCGAGCGCCTGTCCCCGTGGAGCAATTGACCTTCGGCTGATAGTGGAGCTCGATCTCTTCGCGTTCGAGGGCGCGGCGCAGATCGGTCGTGAGCTCGACGCCCCCACTGAGATTGGGGTCTTTATCTGCGGCATAGACGCCGTAGGTGCCGCCGCGAGATTTGGCAGCATACATGGCGACATCCGCCGCCCGCATGAGACTCTGAACATCCCCACCATGCTCGGGAAAGGACGCGATGCCGATGCTGGCGCCCACATCTATCACCTTCTGCCTCACAACCACTGGCTTCGTCAGAGCTGCCGAGAATTTCTGAGCCATTATGGCCGCATCCTCGGGAGACAACCGGGGTAAGATAACCGCGAACTCATCGCCGCCCAGCCGACCCACGGTGTCAGAGCTTCGCAGGACCTTCTGTAGGCGTGGCCCGATTTGCCGCAAGAGAATATCGCCATAGGCGTGGCCGAAGGTGTCATTCACATCCTTGAAGCGGTCCAAATCGATGAACATCAGCGTCAGTGGTTGACCATCCCGCCGCGCCGTAAGAATCGCTTGATGCAGGCGGTCGTTGATAAGCGCTCGGTTTGGCAGACCGGTTAAAGCATCGTGCATGGCCTGCCACTGCAGCTCTACCTCAGCCCGCTTGCGAGCGGTGATGTCAATGAAACTGGCCACGACCTCGTTCGGGGGGCCGCCGGGTTGTGCGACAGGGACCACGTCCAGCTGCAGCCAACGGACATCCCCGCGTGGCGATGTCGCCCGAACTGTGGCCTTGCGCACAGGCTCTCCAGTTGCTGAGACCACATTGCTGGTCCTCCATTCGAAGGGCAACTCGGTACCATCTTCGGCTACCCGGGTCCAGAACTCATCGGGTCCACAGCCCAGGATTTCACCCTCGGTCCGGCCGAGTAACTCCTGAGCTGCAGCATTGGCCTGCAGGATCCGGGAGGAGTCGTCCCACACCAATATGCCGCACGTGAGGGACTCATAGAGCGATCGCAGTCGTTCCTGGGACGCCGCTAACGTCTCAGCCCGCTCGGCCAGAGCGGTGTGAGCCCGTGAATTCTCCAAAATCACGGTGGCATAGCTGGCTATGGCCTCACTGAGCCGGATTTGGTCTGGCGAGAGGCTAACATCAGTGCGCCAGCCAAGGTGCAGCGCGCCAGATATCCCCCCAGTCCCAACGAGCGGCGTTGCCAGAGCGGTCTGGCCACCCTGGCGGGCGTGAAAGCGGGAGGCGTCCGGCTGCTCGGCAAGGCGCTCAAGGACTATCGTCCGCCCGCTCGCCATCGCCCGCGCGGTCGGGCCCGTCCCCCGGCCGCGACTCCTCGCCTGCCCATGACAGGCATTCAGCCCAGACAACGCCCAGCTTCCGTCAGCCTGGACCAGCGCGATGCTTGCATAGTCCGCGCCAACCAGGCGACTGCCCTGATCGCAAATGAGGCGGATTAAGTCTTCTAGGGTCTGCCCGGTGGCGCCTTGGCGGACCAATTCCGCCAGGGCTTCGGCTTCTATCCGCCGCCGCTCAGACATCGCATGTGACTGCGCATTGTTGAGAACCGTCGCAGCATAGCCGGCCAGTGCTTGAGCGAGATTTCCTGATGCCACGGTTAAGCTCGCATCTTCTCTCCAGCCGACAAGTAGGCTGCCCAATTGCCTGTCGGCGTGCGCGAGCGGGATCGCTAACACGGTCTTGGCACCCTCAGCGTTCAGGAGTTCGAGCCCGTCGAGCGACCCATCAGAGTCATGAGCTGCACTGCGGAAAACAACGATCCGACCCTCCGCCATGCACAGGGCAGCCGGGCCCCTGCCGGCTAGCCGACGTGGACTCGCCCATTTCTGGCTTTGGTTGCCGCGAACGCCGAGCCAAACCAGCTGGTCATTGTCGGTCTGGACAAGGAGCGCTGCGAAATCCGCCTGCAGGAGCTGGCAGGCGCGGTCAGAAATCAGGCCGGTCAACCGATTGACGTCGGTTGTGGCTGCGCCCTGCCGAGCCAGTTCCGCCAGGGCTTCCGCCTCGGTTCTGCGGCGTTCCGATTCGGCGTGCAGCCGAGCGCCATCGAGGACCGGCGCAAGCTGCGCAGCCAGTAATTGCAGCAGATGAACGTGCTCTTCCTCGAAATTGCGAGCCGTGTAGCTTCGCACGACCAGTGTCCCAACGGCTCGTCGATGGAGACGTAGCGGCACGGCGATGGCGCTCTTCATGCCACGGGCGCTGGCCGAAGGATCAGCCTTGTGCCAGGAAGGGTAATCGTTCACGATAATGACCCGGTCGTCTTGGTAGGCAAGTCGTGCCACATTCCTGCCTGGAGGCACGACCTCCACGGCGATGTGGGCGGGATCGTTCTCGCCAATTCGCCGCAGCTCTTGGCTTTCCTCGTCCCGCCAGTACAGGCCTGCACTATCGGCACCCAGCAGATCCCTGGCGCTATCTACGACGAGCTGCCCCAAAGAGGGTAGGTCCAACACCCCGCCGGCAGCGACGGCGATCTCGTGCAGACGTTGGAGGGCGCGCTCACGCAGGCGG
>DHIZ01000056.1:6064-6383 GCA_002404055.1 Chloroflexi bacterium UBA4733 | reverse complement strand
TTGTCGAGCAGGTTGGTGGCTATGGCATCCAACGACAGCCAGACGCCGTTTGCGTGCTGGCAGCGGAACGTGAATCGGACGGTGGACCCCGCGGTCCGTTGGACAGCTGCGTAGGCTTCGTGGACGCCGGCCAGATCGTCGGCGTGGACCCAGTCGAGGAACCCCCGACCCACCGTCTGGCCCGGCTCGCGCCCGAGGACGTGCTGGCTGGACGGGCTGGCGTACTGGACTGTGCCGGCCGCGTCGATCACGACGCACAGGTCCGGGGCGTTCTCGGTCAGGGCCCGGAAGCGTTCCTCGCTCTCACGCAGCTCGCGCT
>DHIZ01000056.1:0-5796 GCA_002404055.1 Chloroflexi bacterium UBA4733 | reverse complement strand
TCGGTGCGGCGAATCACGGGATCGGGCTGCGTCACCGGCACGTTCGGGTCAGCGGGGATGCCGCGAATTCCGCGCACCGACTGGTTGGCCAGGATGCGCCGGCCCTGCGCATCGAACACCACCACGCCGGCAGGCGTCTGATCGATGATCGCCTGCAGCTGCGCGGCCCGGTGGGAAAGCTCGTCATGCGCTCGCGCGTTGTCGAGGATGGTGGCCGCCTGGCCCGCCAGAGCTTCGGCCAGGTCGATGTGCCACCGGCACGGGGCGAAGTCGCTGCGCCAGCCGACGTTCAGGGCGCCCAGCATGCCGGCGCGGCCGGGCAGTGGGGTGGTGATCGAGGTGCGGAGGCCCTCGGCGCGCTGGACCGGCAGCTCCGCGATAGGGAAGTCCGGGTTCTGGCCGATACGCTCGATGACTACCGTCTTGCCGGTCCGGAGGGCGACAGTGAGGCCGCTGTTCCGGGGCACCCTGGTCACGATTGTCTGCCACGCCTCCGAGATGCTGCCACGAGTGCCTCGGCGGGTGATGGCCCCACTCGGCTCAACCAGGGCAGCGGTGGCGAAGTCGGCCCCCAGCAGCCGGCAGGCGTGCTCGGTGACGAGCGCCAGGATGCGGTCCACGTCCGGCTCGGCGGCTCCCCGCCGGGTCAGCTCGGCCAGGGCCTCGGCCTCGGCCCGCCGTTGCTCGGCCTCGGCGAGCAGCCGCGTGGCCAGCAGCGAGGGCGCCACCTGGCCGGCGAACAGCCACAGCAGTTCGATATGCCGCGCCGCCCAGCGGCGAGGGCGGTAGCTCCGGGCTGAGATCACCCCCACCGGATCGCCTTTGGCCATGACTGGGACGGCCAAGACCGAGACGACGCCCAGCGCGGCCACCTGCGGCACGGCCCGCGCCCAGCTCTGGTAGTCAGGTACGATGACCGGCTGCCGGCTGGCAAACGCCTGGCCCACCGCACCGCTGCCGAGGCCAATAGACGGCCGGGCGAGCGCCCTGGCGTCAGTGTCTGCCACCCGGTCCAAGACCGCACCCTCGGGATCCCACCAGTAGATGGCTACCGCTCCGGCGCGAACCAGGCGGCGCGTGTGTTCGGCGACGATGGCCGCGAGCCTGTCGGCGTCCAGGGTCCCCGTCAGCGCGAGCGCGACCCGATGGAGAGCCCGGAGCGCGTGGACGGAGTGCGTTGGGCTGACGGGCATGCCGCCGGCCCGGTTCCGCCACGGCACTGGCTCAGCGGAATGAACGCCTCCCAGCGGCAAGGTCAGCATGTTGCAGCTTATACTGACGCGGAGGATGGATAAGCTGCAAATCGCTAGGATATTCAGCCTAGTGAGTTCACCAGGCTATTTCCTATCGTCGCCTGGATCTGGTCGGTGTCGAACATCGCCTGCGAGACGTCGTCGTAGCTGCCGCCGGCTTCCACGGTCTCCCCCGCCTTCAGGTCCGACCACTGTCCGGGCAAACCGCCGGCCAGGGTGACGTCGGTGGCGGCGCTGCGCTCGACCGCCAGCAGGCTGCCGATGGGGCTGCTATGCGGCTTGCTGGTCACCTGGATGGCGGCAAGCTTGGCAGCGATATAGCCGGCCGTGGTAGGACAGGCGGTGGCGGCGTTCGCGGTCGCAGCGGACGTGCCTCACAACGCGAGAGGCCAGTGCCCGCCGTTCTGTCGAAGAACGAGCCGCAGGTGTGAGTGCCAGGCCACACTTCGGAGCAGGCGGGCGCTGGAAGGGCGCCGTTCGCCTGGTCCTGTGCCTCCGCGTCTGCTCGGCGGCTCGCGTTGGGTTGCCTGGGCCGACGAACTGCTGCTGGCTGGCTATCGGGTTGTGCCCGAACGCCTGCGGCGTAGCCAGCGTCGGTGACGCCGTCAAGTGAGAATGGGCCGCTGCGCTCATTGGTGGGATCGCGCCGCGACCGTCACTTACTCCTCTTGGCTGGCGCGTTATAGGAGCGCTGACCACGTCGACTGCCTTGCCAGCGGCCGACATGACTTGTACCATCATCGCCGCCCGACTGTCAATAATCATCGTTCGTTCGTTCGCCATACGACCGTTTGCGGACTGGCCCGCAGACTTCGACTTCAGCCAACCGCCCCGACCGCCGCTCATCCTCCCCATCACCCGGCGCTCGGCCCAGCGTCACAGCCCTGATGACCATCGCTGGCTGAGTGCGGCGGGTGGCCGCTCTGCACGACGGCGATATCGAGCAAGGCGGCGGTCGAGTTCGCGGCGAATGAGCGTCGGCTCGGTCAGCAGAACGCTGACATGCTCCCACACGACAGCGTCCAGCTCATCCTGGCGCACGGGCAGGTTGTGACACGTCCGCCCATGCTCATAGCGTCAGTCGTCTGAGCCCAGGCAGCGATAGTAGTACAGCTTGTGTGCCGGTGGAGCTTGCCCCGCCGCGTGCGCTCGATGATCTGCGCCTTCTCGTACTCGGCGATCATGCCTTGAAACTGCAGCAGCAACTCGTCTTCCGGGGTCTTGGCCTGGCAGGCCGCTAGCGCCCAGGCTGCTTGTTGGCTCTATTTTGCGCAGAGCCTCCCCCAAAGCCTTGTGCATTGGTTGATTGGGAAACGCCACCCGTCGGGGATGAATCTGAGGACGAACGTAACCCGTCCGGCTTGCCCATCGTTGCTTCTTCCGTGGAGCCCTACGCCATAGTCCACATCCGGCTCGAGCGCGTGGACGATGTGATCGAGTGGAAGGTGTTCAGCCCGGCAGCCTACGAGCGCCTACTGGCCGCCATCGAGGCGGGGGAGTTCGGGCCGGCGACGGTCCTGGAGACGGAGGCGCAGCTGAAGGCGGCTTAGTCATTCTATCTATGGTGTTCCTCGCGGCCGTCTGCTTCTGTGTTGGTGTCATGTGCCTCTTCGTGCTGCGCTGGTTAGCCAGGACCTGGCCGGAAGCCGACGCCGAATCCGCGTGCCCACCGAACGACTGAGGCAGCGAGCGAAGCTAAGAGCGCCAGTTGCATTTGAGGCCCATCAGGCTACTGCGGCTCATCCTTCGTCTCCCGCTCTACCTGGATGGATTGTGCACAGAACGGACACCTGTGGGCGTCGCGGCGCTGGCACGTCTTCGGGGTCGGTCATGACGACTCCTGCAACTCGGCTGGCGCATCGACGGACAGCGCCAGGGCTAACTCCCGTAACGCAGGCGCGCTGATCGGCTTGGCGCCACGCAGCCAAAGCCGAATCTGGCCGAGCGCGTAGCGAGTACAGCCCGCGAGGTCCTCGGCAGACATACCCGACCGGGGCAGTTGAGAGAGGAGCCATTCGCGGCGACGCTCAGAGAGCTCTTGCTCCGTCATTCACCCATGAGCTCGGCTGGCTCGCAGTTCAGCGCCTCGGCCAACTTTCTACCATCGGATGACGGGCTCAACCGCCGGGTCTAAGCCTCAACCTCAATTGGACTGATCTGCGCCGCAGCCACCTCTTGCGGAATCCAACTCAACCCACCCACGGTTATCCACTCGAGCCCCCGATCGCCGTCCGCATCACCGAAGCCAAGGTAATACCGCCCCGCTGGGATCGCGTCTTCACTCCAGTGCGGTTCAGCCGTCAGTACCGTCTCCATCCGTTGCCCCTTTGAATAACAACTCCAGCCGCCACTTGCGGAGTGGTTTGAGCATGCTCCCTCGAGATTTGCCATCGCTCCCCATTGTCCCAGAGGGCGGTCAATGGATGATCTCCCTCAGACAAGTAATCGAGGCTTTGGCGGTGCTGGCAGATCAACCGGCTCATCCCTCCATCAGGTCCGCTGCTTGACACCGAAGGCCTGGGCCAGCTTGGCTGCGGTTGTCGGATAGGCGTCCCCGCCGGCTTCACTGTGCGCAATTGTCGTCCGGCTGACTGTCGCTTTTCTGCTAACTGGCGCTGGGTTTCGCTCCCGGATGGCTTTTCGAGCCTGGAACAGGCGATCGGTCCGCGTCCTGGCCGTGGACGTATTGTCGAACACGCGCAAGATCTGCGGCGAAGCGGCGACCGCCGCCTTGATGTCCATGAGGTTCAGCACCATTGCCTCTATGTCCACGACGCCGGCGGCGAAGTCCGGCTTGCTCCAGGTATTGCTCAAGCGAGAGGTGCCCTCCTGTTCGGCGCTCAGGGTCTCTGCTATGGCCGCCACCTCGGCGCCAGTAATCAACCAGCAAGCGCCGGCCAATAACTGACAGCAGACCACACCGCCGCAGTATGCATCTCGCTGATTCATGACCTTGATCAAAGGGAAATGAGAAGAAACCAAGGGCTTGGTCGGTCGCTTGGTCGTATAGCTGGAGGGCATCGCCTCAGCCTGCCTCCGCTCCGTTGCCTGACGGCAGGGCCAGTGCGACCTCCGCCGCCTCGCTTGCGTCGGCATAGACGTCCTCGCGGATCACGCGCAGCGTGACCTCGTTGAGATAGCTCGTCAGCGCCTGATTCAGCTCCTCGAACTCCGGCCACAGCACCTGGTCGACGAAGTCACGCGGCACGTGGACCATCACCGTCGTGAGCCGCTGCCGACGATACCGGTAGGGCCGCAACCCGTAGCGTCGGCACAAGGCCAGAAACAGCCGCCGCGACCACTGGTCGGTCATCGAGAATTGCATCTCCAGCGTCGAATCGCACCGCTCTGACTCGCCCAGCCGCGCCCGTACCCGCTCCAGCGCGCCTCGGCGGCAAGCCGCTCGCCGAGCGTTCCTGCGCGGGCAAACAGTGCCTCAATCTTCCGCAACTTCTCACGAAGCGGCGCCTCGACCGTCATCGGCTCCTTGCACACAGCCCCACCATCGATGCCCGCGACCGAGGCTGGGCTCCAGAGATCATCAAACCGTCACCAACCAATGGACGCCTGCGACAGCGGCCGATTACAGGCCAGCATATGTCTCGTGCGCCGCCACCTTCTCGCCTATCGTAGCAAGGCTGGGGTTGAAGGCGTTCTCGTGCCACATCGCTGCAGTTTTGCAGGCGTGAAGCCTGACCGTCTTGGTTTTTCGCGAAGACTTGGCAGCCAACCGATATCGTGGTCCTGGAAATTCCAAGCATCCATTGCAAGCTGGCCATCGACAACCGGGTGCAGGCGAGTACCTATGCCATCAAGAACGGAATCATCCGAATCTGGGCTGCAGATCGGAGCTCAGATCGGGCTGGGCTCCCACACGGTGGGGTCGATGCCGGCGGCCTCCAGGAACGACTTCAAGGTGTCTCGCCAGGCGCGCAGGTCCAGCCGCTCGTCCTGGCCAACGAATTCGTGCTCGCGCCGCAGGAGCGCCCGCGCTTGTTCCGCGTGCTCCTCTGAGCCGCCGTCCGCCACCTCTTGGACCATCCGCTTGAGGTCGCGCACGTGCGCCAGCGCCGCCAGCGCAAAGTCGCGCCGGAACATGGGATCGGTTGTGCGCCAGTGCCGAAGGTCGTAGACCGTGCATGCCGCGACCTGACAGGCCGCCCTCAGATCTCCCAGACACTCGAACTCGAGGAGAAAGGCGCGCTTGCTAGGGTTCTGGCGCGCCGGCTCCGCCGACCCCGGCCGGCGCGCCGCCACGGTCCGCTTGGCGCTCTGCGAGCGCTTGCGCTCCCGGTTCTCGAGCAGCCACTGCAGCAGAGGCCCCGTGTTGGTCGGAGCCCTATCCGCGCCGCTCACGTCGCCGATCATGCTCTGAAACTGCCCCGCACCAACCACACGCAGAAGTATCAATTGGCTAGGTGGCTCCAGCGGCAGAACTAGTGGGTCACTTCTCATGGCCATAACAGTAAACAGCCGCAGGGCGTCTTTCTTCATAGGTGCTCCTCGGGGAGGAGCGCCCGAGGAGATGCCGAGTGGGGAACCC
>DHIZ01000368.1:747-12026 GCA_002404055.1 Chloroflexi bacterium UBA4733 | reverse complement strand
ACGAGTTCGAGCGCATCCTCATCATCGACCCCGAGAAGTGCATCGACTGCGGCGCCTGCGAGCCGGAGTGCCCAGTCACCGCCATCTTCAGCGAGGATGCAGTACCGGACGACCAGAGCGAGTACACGACGATCAACGCCATCTGGTTCGAGGACAAGGATGCGGCGCGGGAGAAGGTGAACGCCCTGAAGCCCCCGGCGTAGACTCCAGCGACCCTCCCGCCGAGACGCACTCCACGCTGAGCCGCGCAGCCGCAGTCCTTGGCGTTACCACGTGCATCGCCGCGGACCGGGCAGAGCAGCCCGTGAACTGAGCCTGCTTCTTGCGCCAGGTTCCCGTCCATGGTAGGGTACCCCTATCCCTGGCTGGCTGAGCGCGTTGCCGTTTCACCGATGCCCACCACGCCCCCAGCCGTACGCAGACGGAGGCCGATTGGCGTGGCGGAAGGGCTCTTGCAAACCGCCCAGCGCTGGGGCGCAGTCATCCTCCTCGACCCGGGGAACTCCTGCATCGCCACATGTTTTCAAGACGCGCTCACCAAGATCATGGATGCGCGCGAAGCCACGGGCGGCGGACGTAGCCTCGATCAGAGCATCGTCCGGCTCTATGGCAGTCAGAAACTGATCATTGATAAGCCGGGGCAACCGAATAACATCCAAAGCGTCAACGATGCAAACACCTGGCTCCAAAACCAGGGCTATTTCCAGTACCTGGACAAGTTCGTCGGGAGTGGCGGCCGCAACGTCGTCATCTTCAACGAGCTGAACCAGCCAGCGGAGCCGCAGGTCAACATCGATCCGCGGATAATGGGCTACCTCAGCTACGCCCTACAGAACCGCTACTACAACGGTGGGAATCGTCAACTCTATACCCTCTTCCCCGGCCCTGGGGGATTCGCGAACGGGTCCGATCCCACGGCGTGGACAAGCTACTGGGACACGTACGACCTGCGGGACGCCAATCACAACCCGCAGACGTTCGGCACGTGGGCGGCTGCGAAAGGGTTAGAACTCGACCAGACCATTCAAAACAAGAAGATGCTGTGGCACAACGGCGCGGGCATCTTCGACCGCGTCGCACTTCATGGGTACGCCAACGATCCCAACGAGTTCCGCAGCCCGACCCCAGGGGTCGGAGCAGCCGGTGGCGGGAGCGGCAACCCGGTGCTCAATACCATCCTGTGGTACTTGAATCCGCCCAACAACAATCCGTCGGTCGTCGACAACTCCGGCTACTGCTACATAACAGAATGCGGTGGTCAGTGCGCCTCGGGGAGTTGCTTCGGCGACAGCTCCGACGCGGGCTCCGCGCTTGCAGACTTCGAATCAAACGCCAGCGCGCTCTTCGCAGCCCCGAATGCGCCAAACCCACGGCTACTCCAAGCGGCCTACGGGTACATCCTGGACACGAGCAACCCCGGAGCAACGCAGAACGGGAGGTACGAGATCAACAGCAACTACATCGGCGGGTACCATATCCGCCAGCAGCAGCTCTTCGGTCCCTAACGTTTACCGCACTGCCGCTCCTGATGTTCAAGCGTGTCCGCTGTTGCCCCGATGCCTGTCCAGGTAGCGGGGGCCACACCCATGCTTGGCGGCAGGGCGACAGATTCTCGCACAGAGCGCGGGACGTTGGAGTCGCAGGCCGGTGACAAGTTAGCGAAGTCCTCAGGTGTAACGGCTCGTAGTTCCTCGCCGGCGCATCCACGTGATGCTCCGTGGAATGAACAGGCATCGAAGGTCGTGCGACCGGAGCGTGAGATCCGGCGGTGGACACGTCCAAAGCGGGAGGGAGAACCATGGACTGGGATGCGCCGAGACTATCACGCTCGTTCAGACGTGCCCTGTTGATCGTCCTGATCGCCATCGTCCTTTTCCCGTTCAGTCGATTACCGGGCGATGTAGCCATGGCCGAGAATTCCAACGTGACCACCCCGTCAGTGGGTTATTGGTCGCCTTTGTCCCAAACAAACGCGCCCAGCCCCCGCGCTGACGCAACGGCGGTCTGGATAGGCACCGAAATGCTCGTCTGGGGTGGACTGGGGAACCCCGGCACCGGAGGAGCATACGATCCTGCTACGAACACCTGGCGGGCCTTGCCAGCGGCGGGCGCGCTCAGCCCGCGTGAACACGCGACGGCCGTCTGGACCGGAAGCGAGATGCTCATCTGGGGTGGTGCCGGGCCCGATGGCTGGCTGGGCGACGGCGCCGCCTACAAACCGCAGACGAACACCTGGCGGACGCTACCGAACGAGGGTGCTCCCAGCCAGCGGGCTGCGCATACGGCTGTCTGGACCGGGAGCGAGATGATCATCTGGGGCGGGCAGGGACCGAGCTGGCGGGGAGATGGCGCCGCCTACAACCCGCAGACGAATCGGTGGACGCCGCTGTCGACGACCGGCGCCCCCAGCCCGCGCTATGATCACACGGCCGTCTGGACGAGCGCCGAGATGCTCATCTGGGGGGGGGAAAGCGGCGCGACCGACCACAATGATGGTGCCGCCTACAACCCAACGACCAACACCTGGCGCTCGTTGCCGACTGAGGGCGCGCCGAGCGCTCGCGCCAACCACGCGGGAGTTTGGACGGGGAACACGATGCTCATCTGGGGGGGGGACGCTATTGGGACCGGCTTGCTCAGAGATGGGGCCGTGTACAGTCCGAGCTCGAACACCTGGACATCGCTCCCAACGGCTGGCACCCCCAGCCTGCGAGAACACGCGACGGCAGTCTGGACCGGCAGCAGCATGCTGATCTGGGGAGGTGCAGGTCCAGCGGGACAATTAAACGATGGCACCGCATATACGCCCGTCACCCACACCTGGATGGCGCTCCCCATTGCTGGCGCTCCCAGCCCGCGCGACACACAAATAGCAGTCTGGACGGGGAAGCAGATGCTGATCTGGGGCGGCGAGTTTGGAATAATCGGTGCCCCGCTCTTACTTGGCGACGGCGCGGCCTACACCCCTCCACCAGCGCCCGTGCCCCACGATGCCCGCTACTTCCCGCAGACGGGCTACCGCATCGACAACGCCACGATCTGGAACTACTTCCAGCGCCGGGGTGGTGTCACCACCTTCGGTTACCCCACCAGCCGCACCTTCACCCTGCAAGGCTTCACCGTCCAGTTCTTCCAGCGCCGCATCGTCCAACTGGATCAGAACGGCCAGGCCCGCCTGCTCAACCTGCTGGATCCCGGCCTGCTCAACTACACTGCCTTCAATGGCAGCACCTTCCCTGGTGTCGATAGCGGCCTAGTGTCTACTGCCCCCGACCCCACCAACCAGCCCGCCGTCCTGGCCTGGGTGCAGCAGCACGCCCCCGATACTGTGGGCAGCGACGCGACTAACTTCTTCCATACCCTCAGCACCACCGTCTCCGCCCAAACCGCCTTCCCCAACGGCGGCGACGCCAGCCTCCTGCCCGGCATCGAGTTGGAGCTATGGGGCATCCCCACCAGCGGCGCTTTCACCGACCCGAACAACCACAACTTCATCTCCCTGCGCTGGCAACGCGGCATCATGCTGTACGACGCTTCGACCGGTCTGACGCAAGGCATCTTGCTGGCCGACTACCTGAAGGCGATCATCACCGGCCAGAACCTCCCCACCGACGTGAGCCAGGAGGCGCAAGGCAGCCCCTTCTTCGGCCAGTACGACCCCAGCCAGCCCAACTGGGTCCACAACCCAAGCCTGCTACCCAATACGGATCTGACTGACGCCTTTACCCAGGAGTGAGAAGTTCGGGCAGAGTGCGGACGCGGTACACTTCCTTGTCGTTGCTCTGGAGCGATTGACTGTAGAGATGAGGACGGGAATGGCGAAACGGTTGGCAACGGTTGACACCCGCGCACGTCCAGACATGGACCTCGCTGGCGACCAGGCGCTATCCAATGGCGCCGCCATCCGCCGGGAGCACCACGCAGGGTCGGTGACAGTGCCCATGCCAGCCGTGGCGACTCGGCGGGCAACCACACGGCAATCCCGCCCGGTCACCTTCGATGATCCCCTGTTTGGCTTGATTGGCATCGGCCACAGCGGCATCCTCGGCGGGGCATCAGCGCACAAGCACGAGCAACTTGTCCGCGCCAAGCGCTCGTAGCGGCACGTGGTGATACCCCACCAAACCATTCGCGAGCGACGAGCATTCGTTGACTCCTCGGCGTACCTGGCAATCCTTGATGCTGATGACGAGCACCACCAGGAAGCAACAGCGATCCTCACCAGGCTGGCCACCAGACGCTACCGCCAGTTCACCACCAATGTGCTGTTGATCGAAGCGCACGCCCTGGTGCTCTCCACCCTCGGGCGGGATGCGGTAGCACGGTTCCTGGTGGCGATGCAGCGCGGCGCGACGACCATCGTTCGGGTACGAGCGAGCGATGAGGCACGGGCGCAGGCGCTCATTCTGCAGCACACCGACAAGGGCTACTCGTTTGCCGATGCCATCAGCTTCGTCGTGATGGAACGCCTGGGTATTCGCTGGGCCTTTACCTTCGACCACCATTTTGCTCAGTACGGCCTGCTGATCTGTGACGCTCAAGGGTTACCGTAACGCCCCTCAGTGGGTTGGGCCGGACCATGGACGGCGTGACGGTACACATCGTGGACATCGCCGCCGCCCTGATCTGGCGCGTTCGGGAGCCGCGCGCACTGGGCGTTGCCGCGCAGTAGCCATGGGCAACGGCGGGCGACCAGTACCACTGGCTGCCCGTGACGCGCCAGGTACGAGCCGTGCCATCCCCTTGCCTGGGACGCTCGCCAGCAATAACACGTCAGCCACCCGGTTCTTACGCCGTCTGCTTCTTGACGGGGGGGAGTATACTGTGTATGTGTGGGAAGACAACTGTCGTCGCGGAAGGTGGGGCCCCTCAATGGCTCTGCCGATTTCCCAGGCTTCGTACCTGCCGGAGGAACGCGACGGGGCGCCGGCGTCGACCGCTGGGGCCGACGACGGCGGGCAGGCGCGCCCGCTGCCGCCGCTGGCGGTGAGCGGGTTGGTGGTGACGAAGGCAGCGCCGCTGGCACCTTTGTGGCTGTGTGTCCCCAGATCGCCATGGGCCGGGTGACAATCGCTGACTCGGGCGGCTCCTATTACGCGGATTAGCAAGGAGGCGACGCAACATACCGGGAACAAACACGTATATCCGCAAGGGCGACATCAATAGTCTGCGGAGCCAGGTGAACGCTGATCGCGCTGCCTGTCAACTGCCCGCCTATGTGTTCACCGATGATCCTGTGGACGCAACCAAGCACATCCGGGCGGTTCACTGGATTGAGTTACGCTACGCCATCCAGGACCTTTGGACCTGCAAAAACCTGCAATCGCTGCCAATGTGGAGCGTGGGCAGTGCGCCATCCAGTAGCCGCCAGATCAGCATCCGAGATCTAACCGATCTGCAATACTGGCTGACGACCTTCGAGAGCTCGCCCAATCCGGTGGTCTTCAAGCCCATCATCTTCCCGTCCGCCGCCCAGGGCATTATTTCGTTTTCCTACGACCCCACCTCGACGGGGATGGTCGATGCGAAATGGTGCGACGATTTGAAGGCGCTGCACGGGCCAGGCACGCCATTGCTGGTGCGCACGACGATCACGGCGAACCAGACGACCAACCAGCTCGGCAGTGCCGGGTACCCGGAATACATCCGAGCCATCAAGACCTGGGCCGGCGAAGGCTTCAGCATCGGCGGCGTCCTGCCCTACGAGTTCGACCTCGTCAACACGCCAGTCAATCCCAATCCCTATTGTCCGAACGGCGCGCTGGGCAAAGGCGGTGACCCGTTGCTCAACGACTATATCGATGACTACCGCTTCCGGGTGCAGGACTTCGTCACGACGCTGGCGCCGGCAGGGCTCACCACCTACTGGGTCTGGAACGAGCCTAATCTAGACGGCATCATCGCCTCGGGGGTCAACTGCCCGCCGGGGCAGACGACGAACCCCCAGACGGGCAAACCCTACCGGAATGACTCGCTGAGCCCGGCGAACTTTGGGGCCTTGCTGGTGAAGGGCTGCCAGGCGGTGCGAGCCGGAGGGAACGCGACCCAGACCCCTGTGACCGTCTATGCCGCCGGCCTGAGCATCTCACCGACCATTAGCGCCAGCGCGGCCGCGGCGTACCTTGACGCCATGTACAACTACATTCAGGATAAGGTCACGAGCTACCCGTGGGATGGCCTGAGCGTCAACATTGAGGGCGTGCAGACCTCCAGCACTGTCCGCGACATCGTCAATGCCATCACGGCCGTCCAGGCTGCCCACAATGACACCGGATCGCTGGTGGTCGGGGAGTGGGGTATCGGCAACACCATTCTGGTCTCGCAGAGCCAGCAAGACGCCTTTCGCTGCACCTACTACGCCATTAGCCAGGGGTTCACCACGCGCATGTACTTTTTTCAGCATCCTCTGTCGAAGCCGGATCAAAGTGGCCTGAATTATGGGGCGATTGACTGGAACCAAACACCGGCCCTCTTTTACAAGCTAGGTCCACTGACGGCCTACGGACTGCTCACCAGCCTATACCAGAACTCGGCAATGGTGGAAGGGACCTGCCCGTAGACACTGGTTGTCCGGCGCCATCGGCAAAAAAGGTCCGGCTATGCAGCCTTGCCACCCCAGGGGAATGAGGGTAGTGAACCTGTGGTACGAACGATTCTACGGAGCCTCCTTGTGGGGGCCGGGCTGATCCTGGCGCTGCCCGTCATCTTGCCGCCTCCAGTTGTTTTCGCCACCGCGCCGGCAGCGGTGACGGTCGTTGCTACTGTTTCCGTTGGGGACGACCCCAGCGCTATCGCCATCGACCCCACGACCCATCGGGTCTATGTGACGAACCGTCAGAGCGATAGCGTATCCATCATCGACGGCGGGACCAATCAGGTGATCGCCACGGTTGCGGTCGGTGCCCAGCCCGATGCGGTGGCCGTTGATCCTGCTCTCCAGCGGATCTATGTCGCCAACGGCCGGGGGGCTACCCTGTCGGTGCTGGACGGCCGCTCAAGCATAATCGTGGCGAGTATTCCGGTCGGTGGCTGGCCGGACGCCGTGGTCGTTGATCCCAGCACTCATCGCCTTTTCGAGAGCGACGGAGGGGCCAACCCCGGAGTTACCGACCTCAGCGGCGACACGATCCGGCTGCTCGACGGACGGACTGGCCTTCAATTAGCGGTCAAGAGCGTGAACGGCTGGGTCTTTGGGCTGGCGCTTGATCCCTTGACGCACCATGTCTACGATACGAACAACTATAAGTACCCTGCGGACGGCGAGGTAGACCGAATCAACGGCGCCCTGGCGTATGACGGTAGCTATCCATTGAGGTACACGGCGGAAGGTGTCGCCGTTGATCCGTTGACGCAGCGCGTCTTTGTCGGCCGCCTGCTGACCGACCTGGTCGTGCTCGATCCGGCACCGGGAACTCCCTATGGTTACCGGGAGAGGGTGGTGACGGTCGGTGTCGGCTTACACTTCCTCGCTGTCGATCTCTCCACGCACACGGTCTACGTCGCCAATGGCAGCAGCCACACGGTGTCTGTGGTGGATGAACAGACCCTTCAGGTGGTTGCCACCGTGCCGATCGGTCCACCGAGTACGGCGTACTTCACCACCGAGAACACGGGTCCGGGACCGATCGCCGTGGACCCCACGACGCACGTGGTCTACGTGGCTGATCGGAGCGGGCATACCGTGACCGTCTTGCACGGCATCGGCTATGGCACACCAGCACCGCCGTCACCCCCTGCACTCCCCGAAACGGGCGGCGGAGGATGCGCGTCGGGACAGTGCGATGTTCAGGCAAGATAGTGCCGGTCAGGGCCGCTCCGACGCCGCCGAGCGCTTCGATACCTTGGCAGTCTGCCCCGTCGCCCACGTCCTCTATGGCATCGATGGCCAAGAGAAGAGGATAACGGTCACGGTGCGCCTGACGGCGGTAGACGCCAGAGCCGATTGGGTCTACGCCACAGACCGGGCGCGCCAGGTCGTGATGGTCATCAGGGGGACGACCGCCCTGCCCCGCGAACACCAGCCCGTGACGTTTCGGCCGCCAAGTTGTCGTTACCGATAAAACCGATCAGCGGCTGCGCTGTGGTCGTTCCAGCGGGTCGTGGGCGTCTGGAAGCAGGTGGTCAGAAGGAGACTTCGATGGATCTGGGAACGGGTGATCGGCGTGCTTGCCCGCCGCTGGGACCGGCGGTGGCGGCCAGACGCGCCCGCTGCGCGTCCGTGCCATCGTGACCAAGGGCATCCAGAACGCCTTCACCTACACCAAAAGCAGGTTCGATACCATGTGGTACTTCCAGCACTCCAACAACCCGCCGTCGACCTGCGATCAAATGGACACGCCGACCCAGGAGTACTTCGGTGCGATCCAGTGGGATGTGCATGCCCCGCCGCCAGGCGGTCCGTATCAGATCTTCTACAAGGTCACGGGCTGCGGCACGTGGGACGACCTGGTGGTCGTATGGTCGTAGCGCCGGTCCCACTGGTGACGCGATGGCCGGGCGGGAACGGCCACCGGCTGGGACGCTTCTGGAACCGAGGTTGCCACAGCACGGCGCGTGAGACACTGTGGTGCGCGCCGAGGCTAAGCGCGGGACGGAGACAGCGATGCAACCATCGCTCCTGACCGCCCTGCTCCTGGTGGCAGTCGTGCTCTTGGGCGGTTCAGGCGGCGGGTCCGCCGCTGGTCCGCCGGTGTCTGCCCCGATCCCAACCTGGGAGTCGCTCGGCCTGACTTCTGCGAACGTGCGGACCATTGCCGTTGATCCCGACCGGCCCAGCATCATCTATGCCGGTGGCGAAAGCGCACCGGACAACACCGACTTCTTTCGCAGTTTCGACGGTGGCTTGAGTTGGCAGCACAGCCACGTCAACTCCCCGATGACCTCAATGTTCTCGCTAACGGTCGACACCAGCCAGCGACCGCACGTGCTCTGGGCAAGCGGGTCAGACGGGGTGTTTACCAGTAACGACGATGGCGAAACATGGAGTAAGCATCCAGTGGGTGGCGGCTATCAGCTCGCGTTCGATCCCACCCGCCCCGGCACGATCTACTTTGCCGGCGGTGTCAATGCCGCCGCCCGGAGCACCGACGGTGCTGTCACCGCGCAGAAACTGAACGCCGCCACCGTGCCGCTGTGCGACTATGGCGCTGTCGCCGTAGCCCCAAGTCAGCCGAGCACGGTCTACCTGGGCGGCGGCTGTGGCGTCTTCCGCAGCACGGATCGCGGCGCGACCTGGCAGTCGCTCCCCGGCGCGCCCGTGGGCGCCGTCTCCATCGTGGTTGATCCGCGTGATCCGGCCCACCTGTACGTCGCCATCGCCACCAGCCTTCCCCGATTCTGCTTATGCACCAGCTATCCCTTGTGGGAAAGTCGTGATGGTGGGCAAACCTGGAGTGGGATCGCTGACGGCGACGGCGCCGGGGCCCTGCTGCTCGACCCGCGCGACCCTGACGTCCTCTACCTCTCCACCGGCGCGCCTTTCATGCGCTGGAGCCGGGATGGCGGAGCCACCTGGCACGACCTCGGCGGGCCCCTCCCAGCGATCCCGCTCGGCATCAACGCACTGGCCGTCGACAATGGCTATCTCCTTGCGGGTGGCCGTGGCGGGGTCTGGCGGCTGGCGCTGCCGGCGCCACACGACGCCCGTTACTTCGCGCAGACGGGCTACCGCATCGACAACGACGCCATCTGGAACTACTTCCAGCGGCGGGGCGGTGTGCCAACCTTTGGCTATCCCACGAGCCGCACCTTCCTCTTCAAGGGCTTCACCGTCCAGTTCTTCCAGCGCAGGGTCGTCCGACTGGACCAGAACGGCAACGCTCACCTCTTGGACCTGCTCGATCCAGACTTGCTGAACGACACCCAGTTCAACGGCAGCACCTTCCCCAGCATCGATCGCGGGTTAGTCGCCAACACCCTCAATCCCCTCGACCAACGCGCCGTCCTCGCTTGGGTGCAGCAGCACGCCCCCGACACCTTCGCCGGCCAGCCGGTGAACTTCGACGCCACCTTCAACAGCACCGTCTCGGCCCAGATCGCCTTCCCCGATGGGATGGATCCGGGTACCTTCGGGGCGCGCCTGTCCGGCATCGAGCTGGAGCTATGGGGCCTCCCAACCAGCCAGCCGCTGGTCGATCCCAATAACCACCACTTCATCTACCTGCGCTGGCAGCACGGCCTCATGATGTACGATGCCGCCTGTATCTGTACGCAGGGTGTCTTACAGAAGTGCGCCACAAGTTTTCGCGCTGTTCGGTTGTTTAGGCACGGCGACAAATAGTGGCATTCCAGGGATGATCTTTCGTCGGGTGTCCGTCTTTGATCTGCGGCGGTTGCTGAGGACGGTCGCGCAACTGCTTCGCGGCGACGGCGAGATGGACGCGGCGCTGGGCGGGCGCCGGTTTGGGAGTGACCTGGGCCGGCGTGGCGGGCGGATGCCGGCGGAGCCAGCGGTCGTGCTGGTGTTGGCGGGCTTGGGCGCGCAGGCGCTGGGTGATCTGAGGCCAGGCGTCGGCCCAGCGCCCGGAGCAGCCGATGGTGCGCAACGCCACCATCGGGTTGAGGTGGTCCCGTCCCCAGCGCATGCCGCTGCCTTTGAGCCGCGCTTGCACCACCAGCTTGCCCGCACTCTCCACCGCGCCGCTGCCGATGGGGTAGCCCTTGGCCAGGAAGTCGGGGTACTGCAGTTGCGGCAACCGGGCGAGCAAGTAGCCCAGGGCGTCGTCGCGCGCCTTGCTGGCGGCGGTCGCGTCGGCTGCAGTAGCGACCGGTACCTTGCGCAGCGCCAGGAGGACTGGGGTGGGACCGTCGTGCTTGAGCGCGTGCGCCTGGCGGTCCATCCAGGCGTGCAGTGGGGCCGTGTCCCGCCCCCAGATTGCGGCGGCCGCCTTCGCCAGGTGTTCGGTGGCGTGGGCGAAGTCCAACACCCGGATCGCGTCAGGGCGGTAGCGGTCCACCACCCCCTGAATCCAGACCGCCCCATCATTGACCGCCACCACCGTGCCGGCCGGCTGCATCCCCCGCCGCCAGGTCTCCACACCGAGCGCCTCCCCGAAGTCCGCCGCCTCCGCCGTCCGCGAGAAGTACGACAAGTCGGCGGTGTGCGCCTGCGCCGCGCCGTCCCGGTCGATCCGGGTCGTGACGGTCCCGATCGCCGCCGTCTTCACCTCCACCCAGGCCCCGTCGGTGGCGTGCACCAGCGCCCCATCGATGCTCAGTTGCTGGAGCGCCGGCCCCTTGGGCGGCTCCGGCAACTCCCGCCGGATCCGTTCCCGCTCCGC
>DHIZ01000368.1:0-641 GCA_002404055.1 Chloroflexi bacterium UBA4733 | reverse complement strand
TGCACCCCTACGTAGGCGGTCCCCGCCTGCTCGGTGACGCGCCGCGCCGTCTCGTCGCTCACCACCGCCTGCCAGAAGAACGCCAATTCCGCCGCCGCCTGGGCAAATGGTAACCGGCTGCTCACCCGGACGAGTCCCTCCAGCAGGTGCGGGCTGAGGCTGCCAGGCACGAGCGCCAGGACCTCATCGAGGGGGGAAAAGACTCCTCCCACAGGAGGAGCAGACGCGCTCGGTCCGTGCCAACTGGAGTGCCGGCGCCTGGCCTGGCACCAGCACCTCGCGCACATGCCGCCCACGCTGCTGCATCGCGCCGCCACACTCCGGGCAGCGCTGCTCCGCCGTCGCCGCTTCCTCTGCACTCGCCAGATCGCCAATGTAGGCGCTACGCACCGGCAAGAGCGCGGTATCCACCGCTGCCACAATCTCATCCAACGTCGCCCGCGGATGCGCCTGCTGCCACGCCCGGAGCGATTCCCCCACCACCGCGTCCAACTCCACCCGCGCCACTGCCCGCCCGGCCTCGCTCATCTGGACAGCCCCTTTCCACACCGCCAACAGCACTCCCGACTATCCTACACTCCCAACCAATCGGCCGACGCGATAACTTGTGGCGCACTTTTCCCCTGGCGTCCCAGAGGCGG
>DHIZ01000279.1 GCA_002404055.1 Chloroflexi bacterium UBA4733 | reverse complement strand
GGCGCAATGTTTCCAAGTGCCAGTAGTGTAGCAGATGGCGTATCCGTTATTATGGGGTTTTACACGGCGTAGGGCAGCAACCGCACGGCGTGTCCCGACGTGGCTGCGTCCTGTGCGGCCAGCGCGATCTGCAACGCTCGGATGCCATCATCAGCGTTCACCGCCGGCGGCTGGTCGTTGAGCATCCGCTGGGCCCAGTCGCGTACCTCCAGTTCGTAGGCTGTGGCGAAGCGGTCGAGGAAGTGGCCGACGAATGCCGTCTGCGCACCCTCGCCTGTGAGCACCTCCAGCGGCCGCTGCGCGTCGCTGCCGATGCGTAGGGTGCCCGTACTGCCGACGACCTCCGTGCGGATGTCGTAGCCATAGCGCGCCTGCGCGAACACTTCCGCCGCCCCCAGAGCGCCGCCGGCGAAGCGTAGATGCACCAGGCCGGTATCAACCTCGCCGGTCGGGACCTGACTGGCCGTGGCCAGGGCCGTCACTTCGCTGATCTCGTCGCCCATCAGCCAGCGTGCCAGGTCGTAATCGTGAATTGCCGAGTCGACGAAGATGCCGCCGCCGGCCTGCGACGGCCCCGACTCCCGGTCGCGCGACACCGCCTTGAAAATCAAGGGCCTGCCGATCTTGCCGTCCGCGAGGAGGGCGCGGGCAGCGGCGTAGCCTGGGTCATAACGACGCATAAAGCCGATCTGCAAGCGCCGCCCCGCCCGTTGCATGCTGGTCGCGGCACGCTGCGCGTCGGCAAGGGACAGCGCCAGGGGCTTCTCGCAGAGCACATCCCGGCCGTGCTGCGCCGCCAGCGCGATGAGGTCAGCGTGCGTACCCGCCGCAGTGGCGATGATCGCGGCCTGGCACCTGGGCAGGCGCAGCGCCTCCGCTGCATCGGTACCCCAGTACGCACAGTCGAGCGCGTCGCCGACCGCCTGGGCGACGTCACGCCGGGCGTCCACGACCGCCACCAGTTCCATCTCAGGAAACTTCCGGACGTTTTCGGCGTGGCGCCGGCCCATGAGGCCCACACCAATGACGACAACTCCCAACCGCTGCATCGCCTCGCCTCCGGCTACCTACTCCGACTCGGAGAATGGTAAAGGGCCGGGCGGTGCAGCGTCAACTGGCATCGGCAGCGCTGCAATCAGATCGTTCGGATAACGCTGACAACACGCCCCTGGATGAGGAGGTCGCAGGCGTCCACATAGATCGGTTGCATCTCCGGGTTGGAGGGCTGCAAGCGCACACGGGGACCTTCGCGGTACATGCGCTTCAGCGTCGCCTCCGCTTCCTGACCGGCGCCGCTGATGGTAGCAACGACACATTCGCCATTGGCGGCAGTGTCGCTCCGCTGCACGATCACGTAGTCGCCATCGTCGATGTAGTCGCCGATCATCGACTTGCCCTTCACGCGCAAGGCAAAGAGGTCGTCGCGGGCGAACACTGCCGATAGGTCGAGTGACTCGCCGTATTGCGTGCTGATTTCCAGGGGGATACCGGCGGCGATCTGACCGAGGACCGGTACCTGGAGATGGCTCATCATCGCCAGCGGCTGCACGGCTTCGGTTTCACTCTCGATATGGAGGATAGCCGCAATGGCAGGCAGTTCGAGCGCCTTCGGCAGCAGGCGCAAGCCGCGGCTCTTGCGGGCGTTCCGCTCCAGATAACCCTTTCGTTCCAACTGGGCCAGATGGTAGTCCACATGGCCGGTGGAATGCACCTCCACCTCCTGGCCGATCTCGCGGTTGGTCGGAGGCATCTCGTTGTCGCGGACGAAGGAGGCGATGCAGTGCAGGATGCGCTGCTGCATGTCGCTGGGGTCTTGCCGCATGCGGAGTCCTTTCTGGCGGCGGCGTTGAGCCGTCGGTGTGCGTAGAACGCAAGTTCTATCAGTATCCTACCGAATCGCCATGGCGGTTGTCAACTGGCAGGATGGAATGTCGCCACCGCGTTTATTCGGGAACCCGCAAACGGCGAGCTACTGCCAATTCGTCAAGCCGCTATGGCACACCTTATGCAAAAAGCACTTGACGGCTGTTCGCCCTTTGCAACGGATACACTACTGGCGTATCGGCTATTAGCGAGACGAACGGGCCGCACTGGGGCAAGGAACGCAAGTCAATGACGACGCCACCAAAGCAGGCGATGACACGTCGACGGGTGCTGGAACTCCTGGGCACGAGTGGCCTGGCTGCCGTCACTGCCGGTCTGCTGGCGGCCTGCGGGAGCACCGCGACCAGCGGGGGAACAACGGCCGGCACGACGGCCGCCAGCAAAGGAACCGTCAGCGCCAGCAGTGAGGGCGCCTCCGTTTCGTCCGCCGGTACCGCAACAGCCAGCACCGCCGTGTCCACCTCCGTCATCACTCCCGTCAGTACCTCATCCTCGGCGGTGCAGGTGGCCGGCGCTGTGCAACTGACGTTTTCCACCTGGGGCGCCGGCGGCGATGCCTTCAGCGCCGAACACAAAGCTGTCGCGGCGTTCAATCAGGCGCATACCGATATCCAGGCCCAGGTGCTGCAAATCCCTTTCAACGTATATCGCGACAAGTTATTAGCCGCCCTGGCCGGCGGTGATGCGCCCGACAATATGGCCATCGACCACGATATGTTCCCCTTTATGGTCCAGAAGGACGTGTTTGCGCGCCTTGATCCGCTCGTCAGCCACGACAAGACGGTGTTGGACGACTATTTCCCCTCGGCGCTGCAAGGCATGAGCTACCAGGGAGCGTTGTACGGGCTGCCGACCGGCGGCTCCGCCTATTACCTCTTCTGGAGCCCACGCCTCTTTCAGGAAGCCGGACTGGCCACGCCCAACGACCTCATGGCGAAGGGTCAGTGGACCTGGCCCGCCTTCCTCGACGCCGCGCAGAAACTGACGCAAGGGGCCGGCACACCGTCGGCGCAGTACGGCGCTGATACCGGCCTCAACCTCTCCGCGATCGCTCCCTGGGTGTGGAGTAACGACGGCGCCTACCTCAGCGCCGACCAGCGCCAACTCCAACTCGACCAGCCGGCAGCGATTGACGCCATCCAATTCCTGCACGACCTGATCTGGAAGGAGCACGTGATGCCGCCGCTTGGGACCGCACCGGGGGCGATCAAGTCCTTCATCGCCGGCAAGCTGGCCATGCACCTGAATTGGGGCGGTACCGGCATCGCCCAGTTCCAAGCCGTGAAAGACCTCTCCTGGGACGTCGCCCTGCCACCAAGCAAGGACGGCAAGACGTTCGTCACCTGGGCGCCGTTGAACCCTATGTGCATCAACAAGCAGGCTAAGCACGCCGAGCAAAGCTGGACCTTCGAACGCTGGTACAACGGCACGCCCGGCATGCAGGTGTTCAGCCAGAACGGCCGCGTGCCGGTCGCCCGCAGTGTCCTGACCGCGCCAGAGTACCTCCAGGCTACGCCGCCAGCCCACAAGCAGGTGGTGCTCGAGGGCATGCAGGTGGGCAAGCCGGCCTTCACCAATCCGAACTGGACGCTCGCCTCAGAGAAGCTGACGCCGTTCCTCACCGATATCGGCAAAAATACGATGCCGGTAGCCGACGCCATGAAGCAGGCGGTCGCGCTGGCCAACCCGATCCTGGCCGGGCAGAGCCAGTGACCCTCAGCCGGCACATCGGCATCAACCTCTTTGGTCGCCTGGACCCGCTCGACGGCATGCGCCGCATCGCCGCCGCCGGCTACGACGCCATCGACTACAGCGCCATCGGACGGCTCATCGCGCCCGGCACTGCGCAGGCCAGGGAACTACGCGAGCTCGCCGGCGCGCTCGGGCTCCTGCCGGCCGCCCTGCACTACCGAAGCTTCGGCTTCGACTTTCTGGGCAGCCCCGAGGCGCGGCAGCGCTTCCAGGACACGGCGGTGCAGGACGTGTACCTGACCGCCGAGTTAGGTGCGCCAGCCATCGCCTTTCACCTGGGCAACGACCTCCCCGGCGCCACCGATCACCAACTGGCAGGGGCCAACGCCGAGGCGCTGGCCCCTGCCGTTCGCGCAGCGGGCGACCTGGGGGTGATCATCGCCCTGGAGAACCATTGCCACGGCTGGGGCGATCGTTTCGCCCATCTCAGACTCGTCGCCGAAGCACTCGACGTGCCCCACGTCGGCTTCTGTTGCGATTCCGGCCATGCCGCCGTCGCCGGCGCCGACCCCGTGGCGCTGATTGCGGCGATGGGGACGCGCCTGCAACTGGTCCACATGCACAGCAACGACGGCCTGCGCGACACCCACCGCCCGGCAGGCGAAGGCGTGGTGACCTGGCAGCTACTCCTCGCTGCTTTAGAGCACACTCGCTATACCGGCGTCTTGCTGCTGGAGGGCGGGCTGCACCTACCGGGAGATGACGTGGACGCGCTCCTGGCTGCCCATTTGCGCGGCTTCCGGTCTGCGCTCGCTAAGGTAACATAGACCGTCGGCTCGCTCTCATGATGCGACAATAGCGGGTTCGTGCCGCCTCTGGCGCTGCAGTCGCATCGTGCGCGCTGCTGGGCTGCTCACGCCGATGGATGGGAGTGCCTATGGACGCCCTACCGCTGCCCCAGGAGGTAGCCCGCTTGCTCGTCGCCGCCCTGCTCGGGGCGCTGATTGGCCTGGAACGGGAGCGGCTGGACCGCGGCGCCGGCTTGCGCACGCACACGCTGGTCGCCACTGCCGCCGCCCTGGTGATGCTCGTCTCGTCCTACGGCTTTGTCGGCGTCGTCACGGCCGACCGCACCATCGCCCTCGACCCCTCGCGCATCGCCGCGCAAGTGGTGAGCGGTATCGGCTTCCTCGGCGCCGGCACGATCATCCTGCGCCGCAATGCAGTGCGCGGCCTGACCACGGCGGCCAGCGTCTGGGCGGTGGCCGCCATCGGCCTGGCCAGCGGCGCCGGCATGTTCGCCGCCGCCGTCACCTGTACCGCGATCCTGTTGATCGTCCTGGTGGGCCTGAAGCCGGTAGAGCGGCGGATGTTCGAGCACAAGCGACCGCGCCAGGTGACGATCATTGTGCGCCGCCAGCCCGGCCAGATCAGTGCCATCGAAGCGCAGGTTCGCAGCGCGGCCATCGACCTGCGCCGGCTCTCGCTGGAGCCGGGCGAGCACAGCAGCGAAGGACGCGTTCTGCTGGAGTTTCGCGGCAGCAGCAATAGGGGTCTGAGTCTGCTAGCGGAACAACTGCAGGCGATCCCAGGGGTGCGCTCGGTCAGCGTCACGTCGGCAGCAACCGTGCCAGCGGACGACGTAGCCGACGGCCAGAGCGGGCCGGAGGAGGAGTGACCGGCGCGCTCTGACCGCTCGCCCCCGCTAGTAGGGCGCAGGCTCCGCCGTCAGGCTCTTCATGTAGATCTCCGGGTTGATCAGCTCTTCGAACTTCTTCTTGAAGACGCGCAGGTCATCGACGGTGATGATCTTGTCGCGCACGAGCTGCAGCATGCCGTTCATCTTCATGCCGGTCTGCTGGTAGAGGCGCGCGTAGCACTCGTAGAACTTCTCGATCGGCAGGCGCGTCGGCAAGACGGTGTGCAGGAAGTCGAAATGGCGCGGGTCCTTGCTGACCAGCTTGCTCTCCACGGCCTTGTACAGGTCAGTCCCCGGCAATGGCGTCAGGATGGTGAACTGCGGGCACTCGATGTTGTACTTGTTGACGAACTCGGCCAGGCGGTCGAAATCATCCACGCCCCAACTGGGATCGACGATCAAGGCGCCCCAGATCTTCACGCCGGCCTGATGCAGAATCTGAATCGCTTCCAGGTTCACGCCCGGTTTGCTGCCCTTGTTGAGCTTCTTCAGCGTGGCCTGGTCGATAGCCTCGATGCCCATGAGCACCATATCCAGGCCAGCCTCGGCGAGCGCGTGGAAGGACTCTGGATGCTCGACGATATCGGACGCCCGGCACTGTGCCCAGTAGCGCTTGTTGATGCCCTCGGCAATCAGCCCCCGCGCCAGGTCTTGCGCCACGTCCGGCTGGCGGAAGGCCAGATCGTCGATGAACGGCACGTACTTGCCGTCGACCTGGCGGATTTCCTCCATGGTGCGAGCGGCTGTTTCCGTCTTGTAGTCGCCGCGGTGGAACTTCCAGACCGAGCAGAAGTTGCAGCGGAAGGCGCAGCCGCGCGCCGATTCCATGGTCCAGGGGTTGTTGTGATAGAGGAAGAAATAGTTCTTGCGATACTGTGATACCAGATCGCGGCGGGGGCGGGGGCGCTCCGTCATTTCGGCGGTCGGCGCCTTGTTGACGCGGAAGCGGTGGTGGTCTTCTTCCCAGGTCAACACGTGTACGCCGTCCTCCTGGTAGTACAGGCGCGAGATCTGCTTGATCTTGTCGCGGTCGTGCTCGGCGATGGCCTGGATCAGGGCGCGGAAGGGCTGTTCGCCCTCCCCGCAGACGATATAGTCCACTTCAGGGCGGAAGAAGTCCTGGGGGGAGAGGCTGGCATGGTGGCCGCCGACGACCACGACGATGTCCCGGCTATAGGCTTTGACGCGGCGGACCACCGCCCGCACGATCGGCACGTCGGCCGTGTAGCCGCAGCCAATCCCCACGATGCCGGCTTGTGTCTCGGCCAGGCGTGCTTCCAGGTCGCGGTCAAACCGCATATCAATGATGCTGACATCAACGAGATCATCAACGGCGCCGGCAATGAACTCCAAGCCGAGCGGTTCCACCATCACCGTTTCGTTGAAGCCGACGAGGTATTCATTCTTCGGCTGCACCAGTAAGACCGGGCCAACGCTCAAGCGCGGCGCCCGCAAGATCGGCAGCGATATCGCCATAATCTATGTTCCCCTCCCCAGACAAGCCGCGTAGACTGCGCTATGTCTACCATGCTCTGCACATGATAGGACACCGCGGCCCAATTCGCACAGTATCTCTGCCATATTTGCCATAGTATAGCGCTCGTCAGCCAACACGGCGGTGACGGACATCAACCACCTCAAGGCGCGACGTTGCCCCAACTCCCTTCCTGCACGGCCAGGCGACGCTGCAGCGGCCGCCACCAGGCTTCGTTGGCCACGTACCAATCAATGGTGCGCCGCATCCCTTCGGCAAAGTCTACTGCCGGCTGCCAGCCCAGCTCGCGCCGAATCTTGCCGCTGTTGAGCAGGTAGCGACGGTCGTGGCCTGGGCGATCCGGCACGTAGGTCTTCAGCGACGCCGGCTTGCCCAGCAGTTCCAGCACACAATCCGTGATCTGCTCGACGCTCTGCTCGACGCCACTGCCGATGTTATACAGCTCGCCGATCCGCCCCTGCTTCAGAATCAGGTCGATGGCTGTGCAGTGGTCGCTGACGTAGAGCCACTCTCGCCGGTTGGCGCTGCTGCGGTACAGTGGCAGCGGCCGGTCGTCGATGGCGTTGGTCGTGAAGAGCGGGATCACCTTCTCGGGGAACTGGTAGGGACCAAAGTTGTTGGCGCAGGTGGAGATCGTGGCGGGCAAACCAAACGTCTCCTGGTAACTGCGCACCACCAGATCGCCACCGGCCTTGGCGGCGTTGTACGGCGTGCGCGGGCGGTAGGGATGCTCCTCGCTGAAGCTGTCGGGGCTATCCAGGGCCAGGTCGCCAAAGACCTCGCAGGTGCTGACGTGGTGGATGCGCGGCGTACCGGCCCGCCGGCACGCCTCCATCAGCCCCTGGGTACCGATGACGTTGGTGCGCAGGAAGGCGGCGGGGTCCAGCAGCGCCCGGCTGTTGTGGCTCTCGGCGGCGAAGTTCACGACCGCCTCGATGCGCTGTTCGTTCAGCACGTACTCCACCAGATCGACGTTGCCGATATCGCCGCGCACGAAGCGGTAGCGCTCGCCGTGCGCAGCGACCACATCCTCCAGGCTGGTCAGGTTGCCGGCGTAGGTCAGCGCATCCAGATTGACGATGGCGTCGTCCGGGTAGCGATCCAGCCAGTAGCGAATGAAGTTCGAGCCGATGAAGCCGGCCCCGCCGGTGACCAGCAGGCGCATGGATCCTCCCTCTCTGGGCCGCCAATGGCCCCGGGGCTCCGGGCAACGTCGGCGCAACTGCCGGATCACCAGGTAACGCTACAGTGTAGCGCGCCCGCGCTCAGGAGGACGGCGCCGTTGAGATTCGAAGTGCGCCACAAGTTTTCGCG
>DHIZ01000200.1:849-4936 GCA_002404055.1 Chloroflexi bacterium UBA4733 | reverse complement strand
GGCAGCGTCAGATGTGTATAAGAGACAGGGCGGCACCCTGGACAAGCTGGAATCGATCCCCGGCTGGCGGGCAGCCCTGAGCAACGACGAAATGATGGCACAGCTCCAGGACATCGGCGCCGTGATTTGCGCTGCCGGGGCGGGACTGGCGCCGGCGGACAAGAAGCTCTATGCGCTGCGTGATGTCACCGGCACGGTGGAGGCGATCCCACTTATTGCGTCCTCGATCATGAGCAAGAAGATCGCCGAAGGTACGGGTTCCCTGGTCCTTGACGTCAAGGTGGGCAGCGGAGCCTTTATGAAGGACGAAGCCCGGGCGCGCGAGCTGGCCGAGACCATGGTGGCGCTGGGCAAGGACGCGGGCGTGAACACCGTGGCGCTGCTGACCAACATGAGCACCCCGCTCGGCCTCACCGCGGGCAACGCGATCGAAGTGGAGGAATCCGTCGAGGTCCTGGCGGGCGGCGGCCCGGAAGACGTCGTCGAACTCACTGTCCGGCTGGCCGAAGAGATGCTGGCGTGCGCGGGCGTCCACAACGCCGATCCCCACGCCGCTTTGAAGGACGGCCGGGCCATGGACGTGTGGAACCGGATGATCGCGGCGCAGGGCGGCGATCCGCGGGCCAAGCTGCCGGTAGCCAAGGAATCAGAAGTCATCTACGCCCCGGCTGACGGTGTGGTTGTTGAGCTCGATGCCTTGGCGGTGGGCGTCGCGGCGTGGCGCCTCGGGGCGGGTCGTGCCCGCAAGGAAGACGCCGTGCAGGCAGGTGCCGGCATCCGCATGCACGCCAAGCCGGGAGCCGTGGTCCGCGCCGGTGAGCCGCTGATGACACTCCTCACGGACACCCCGGAGAAGTTCGCGCGCGCAAAAGAAGCCCTGGAGCATGCTGTCACGGTTGCCCCGGAAGGGTCGCGCCCGGCGCAGCAGCTCATCATCGACCGAATAGCATAGGGACAATGCAGGCCATCAACGACTTCATCCTTGCTGCCGCCGGGCAGCCCCGGGTGCTCCTCCTGGTACTGGCCTGCTGCCTTATTGACGGGTTCTTTCCGCCCATCCCCAGCGAATCCGTGGTGGTAGGCCTGGCCGCGGTTGCCGCAACGGCAGACGTCCCCAATCCCTGGCTGCTGATGGCCGTCGCGGGACTCGGGGCGTTCCTGGGCGACAACATTGCCTACTTCATCGGGCGCAGAGTGGGTACCCGGCGCTGGCATTGGATGCGCGGACCGCGCATGCAGAGCGCGTTCCGCTGGGCAGGACACGAGCTGAAGAAGCGGCCGGCCTCGCTCATCCTCGTGGCCAGGTTCATTCCGATTGGGCGGGTCGCCGTCAATCTCACCGCTGGCGTGACCCACTATCCGCACCTGCGTTTCGTCGGCCTCACTGTCCTTTCCGCCACCCTCTGGGCCTCCTACTCCGTGGGAATCGGGCTGTTCTTTGGCCAGTGGTTTGAAAACAACCATCTCCTCGGGGCCGGCATCGCCATCGTTTGCGCCGTGGGCCTTGGTGTCGGCGTGGATCTGATCATTAACCGCATCCGGGGCAAGGCCCCTGTGCTGGAGCGTTTGGCGGATCCGGAAACCTAGCCGTTGGGGGAGGCGAACGTAGCGATCGGCTTCCCGGGCATGGGACACTGGTAAGAGCGACCTACGTCACTCAGTCGGGTGACTTTCCTTGAGGAGCAATGCCTGCGTGGATTTCATGAACCACATGCTCGAACACGCCGCCGGGCAACCGTGGATCTACCCTGCGCTCCTGGTCTTCTTTTTCATCGATGGCTTCGCCACGATCCTTCCCAGTGAGACCGCGATCGTCGGCCTCTCGGCACTGTCCCTGCACCGCGGTGAACCCAATCTGTGGATCCTCGGCGCCACAGCACTGATCGGCGCCATGGCCGGAGACAACATGGCCTACTTGCTTGGACGCAAGATCGGTACCGAACGCTGGAAATGGATGCGGCGGCCGAAGGTCCAAAAGATGTTCGCCTGGGCCCAATATGAACTGGGCAAGCGGGGAGCCGTGCTCATCTTCACTGCCCGGTATATTCCTTGGGGCCGCGTCGCGGTGAACTACGTCGCAGGGCAGACCGGGTTCCGTCACCGGACCTTCTTTGCCTTGGATGGCCTGGCGTGTCTGACCTGGGTGGCCTACTCGATCGGGATAGGTCTTCTGGCTGGTCATTGGGTGCACGACAATCCGCTTCTGGGCGTAGGGATCGCCATAGCCTTTGCGGTGGTTCTCGGAATACTTGTGGATCATGCCTTGCGCTGGTGGCATAAGCGTCTTGAGCGTAAGGACGCCGCAGATGATGCCGCCGCAGAAGCAACTGCTGTGGAAGCTGAACCGGACGCCAAAGCGACCGCCGGCGTCGAGCCCTCACAGCCTGCTGGCTAAGCCCCGCCGTCCCCCTGGCGACCGGCGGGTCCCCAAGCTCGCAAGCTCGCCCGGGGACCCCTGCGCTAGTCTTGGTACGTGACTGAGCCCATTGTTGACGCTGCCCCTGCCATCGATTTCGACCTGAAGAGCCTGCCTAAGGTTTCGCTTCACGACCACCTTGATGGTGGTCTCCGTCCGGCCACCATCATCGAGCTGGCCCAGGCCGTAGGCCACACGCTTCCCTCCACAGATCCGGTTGCCTTGGGTGAGTGGTTCCGCGAATCGGCCGATTCCGGCTCGCTGGTCCGCTATCTGGAAACGTTTGACCACACAGTCGCCGTGATGCAGACCAAGGACGGACTGTTCCGCGTCGCCAAGGAGTTCGTGGAGGACCTCGCGGACGACGGTGTGGTGTACGGCGAGGTGCGCTGGGCACCCGAGCAGCACCTCCAGAAGGGCCTCTCCCTGGACGAGGTTGTTGAAGCCGTCCAGGAAGGCCTTGAAGCGGGCGTCGACGCCGTGGCCGAAAGCGGCCGGGAGATCCAGGTGGGCCAACTGATCACCGCCATGCGCCACGCAGACCGTGGCCAGGAAATTGCTGAACTGGCCGTCCGTCACCGTAACAAGGGCGCTGTGGGCTTTGATATCGCAGGGGCTGAAGATGGCTTCCTGCCGTCCCGGTTCAAGGATGCGTTCACCTACCTGGCCCAGCACAACTTCCCAGCAACTGTGCACGCAGGCGAGGCCGCCGGCCTCGAGAGCATCCAGTCAGCTCTTGTGGACGGCCGCGCACTGCGCCTGGGTCATGGTGTCCGCATCGCCGAGGACATCATGGTGGAGTTCGACGACGACGACGCGGGTGCCGATGGCGACGCCGAGGACAGCATCGGCCTGGTTACCTTGGGCGACCTGTCCAGCTGGATCCGCGACAGAGGCATCGCGCTGGAGATTTGCCCGTCCTCGAACCTGCAGACCGGCGCGATCGCCGGGTTCGGCGATGGCATCGAGAGCCACCCGCTGGACATGCTCTATCAGTTGGGCTTCAACGTGACCATCAACACCGACAACCGCTTGATGAGCGGAGTCACACTGACGGACGAGTTCGAACTCCTCGTGGAAACCTTCGACTACGACCTGGACGACCTGCTTGAGCTCACGCTGAATGCTGCCGAGGCGTCCTTCCTGCCGCTTGAAGAGAAGGAAGCGCTGGTGGAGTACATCAACGACGCCTACGACAACCTTGGCTGAGCCGGCTCCGGTTGAACGGCTGCTGGGGATCGTAGCGCAGTTGCGCGAGCACTGCCCGTGGATGGGTGCCCTCACCCATGCCTCGCTGGTTGAGTACCTCCTGGAGGAAGCCTTCGAGGTAGCCGAGACCATCGAGACCGGCGCGGATGACGCTGAGCTCCGTGGCGAACTGGGCGACGTGTTGCTTCAGGTGGTGCTCCACGCCAGGCTCGCCGAGGAGCGCGGCACGTTTACGTTCGACGACGTCGCGCGCGGGCTGAGTGCCAAAATGGTCCGCCGCAATCCGCACGTCTTCCGTCCCGACGGCACGCTGCAGGAAAGCTTTCCTGCCACGGTGGATGAGATTGTCCGGAAATGGGACGCCGTGAAGACTGCGGAACGTCCAGAGCGAACGGGGCCCTTTGAAGGGATCCCGGACGCCCTGCCGGCCCTGGCCAAGGCACAGAAGTTCCTGGACCGGGC
>DHIZ01000200.1:0-683 GCA_002404055.1 Chloroflexi bacterium UBA4733 | reverse complement strand
TCGACGCCGAACGGGCCCTTCGGGGCGCCATCCGGCGGCAGTTCACGTCGCCATCATGACGTCCGGGTGATGGATAGGGTTCCGTAACCTGCACCACTCTCGACTAGGCTTGGTCCTGACGAGGACGTCCCATATTTTCCGGTAGTTTCCAGCTGTTAGATTCCCCAAAAATCGCCCATAAGGAGCACATCCATGGCGCTTATCGATGCCATCCACGCCCGCGAGATCCTCGATTCCCGCGGAAACCCGACCGTTGAAGTTGAAGTCCTGCTCTCCGATGGCCAGATCGGCCGCGCGGCAGTTCCCTCCGGCGCCTCCACCGGTGAGCACGAGGCTGTTGAACTCCGTGACGGCGACAAGGGCCGCTACCTCGGCAAGGGTGTCCAGAAGGCCGTTGACGCTGTCCTGGACCAGATCGCTCCGGCCCTGATCGGTTTCGACGCCACCGACCAGCGCAGCATCGACCAGGCCATGATTGACCTGGACGGCACCCCCAACAAGGCCAAGCTCGGCGCCAACGCCATCCTGGGCGTTTCGCTGGCCGTTGCCAACGCAGCTGCCGCCTCCGCCGACCTGCCGCTGTACAAGTACCTGGGCGGCCCCAACGCACACGTTCTGCCCGTGCCGCTGATGAACATCCTCAACGGTGGCTCCCACGCCGACTCCGACGTCGACATCCAGGA
>DHIZ01000226.1:21082-26069 GCA_002404055.1 Chloroflexi bacterium UBA4733 | reverse complement strand
ATCCTCGTCCATCCCCGAACCCTACCGCTACCTTGCCCATTTGTCAAAGTTATTTCGTGACGGGTCCTAAGCTGCTGGCACTGGCCGACGAGATGATTCGCGCCCAGAGTGACCCGGCGAACAAGCCTCCCAAGGGATATCCCCCCTTGGACCCGGATGAGTACTACCCAACGCGCAATGTCGCCCCGGTCATCGCCATCATCTATGACTGGTGCTACGACCAGTTAGGCGCGGCGCGCAAGCAACGCATGCTGACCCTCATGAATGCCTACTACGACGACATGCGGGCGAACGCCTATCAGCGCAACGATCACCCCGACGGCAACTACTTCCCCACCCACATGTACGCCGCCGCGACGATGGGCTACGCGACGTTTGGCGACAATCCCCGCGCGGCGGAGATGATTGCCTATGCCCGCATCCGCCTGGACGGCACGCCGAGCACGCTGTTGCCGGCGAGCGACGTGCCGGAAGATCACTTCGCTCAGGTATTCGACGGTGGCCTTCGCTCGGCGATCACGCGTGACTTCGCCCCCGCCGGTATCACGGGCGCCCCTTTTCGCTCGGGCTTCGACTTTCAGGGTTGGGGCGGCTATTCCACCATTACCTATGGCCGGCTCATCGACTATTTCCTGATGGTGCGCAGCGCCACCGGCGAAGACTTGCTCCAACCCCACCAGGCCTGGTTCTCCGCCATCTTGCGAGCGGAGAAAGAGGCGGTGTGGCCGAACCGCTTCCAGATAGACCCGGCCGGCGACTGGGGCGGCGACTACGGCGCGGTAGTGATGAAGAGTCTGCCCTTACGCCTGGCCTACGTCCTTGCCGGCACGCCGGACGGGCCGGCCACCCAGCACTTCTTCTCGCAAGAACTGGCCAGTACGTCTCCTTATCCGGAGCTTGCCGACGATCTCTACCAGTCAATTTACGGCCCGACTGCCTGGGAGCAGTTCTTCTTCGCGGATCCGACGCGGCCGAGCGCGGAGCTCACCTTGCCGCCGTACTACAGCGGCTTTGGTCCCGCCTATCCGCAGGGTGGCCCTACCAACGGCGCCATGCCGTATTTCATCATGCGCAGCGACTGGAGCAGCGCGGCCACATGGGCTTCAGCGGCACTGGGAACCGCCTGGTACAACGATCATCAACACGGCAACGCCGGGAACGTGACCATCACACGCGGCAGCGACTCCCTGCTCGTGGACGCCGCCAGTTGGATGGGCGCGGCAGGCTCGCATGGCATCGTCGGCGGTTCCAGCGAGGAGGACAATGCCGCCGCCGCCAACACCCTCTTCTTCAACGACTTCGGCGATTACCAACGGCACGACGAGATCCAGTACCTCGGCGGGCAGGGGATCTGGGGCAAAGATGCGATAGCAGCCGCTGAACAAAACGACAATTATACCTACGTCCGCAGCGACCTCTCCACAGCGTATAACCGCTCCGGAGACCCGCAGGACAATACCGGTCGTACGCTCGATCATTTTTACCGCAGCTTTCTCTACCTGCGGCCGGCCAACGTCTTCGTCGTCTTCGACCAGGTGCAGGCCCGACGTTCCACGAATCGGCAGGGACCCTACCAAATGCGCCTGCGTTGGCACTTCCCCAATCGGCCGACGCTCAACGGTCGCACAGTCCAAATGGATCAGGGCGCGTCTCGGCTGTACCTTGACATGGTGTCCCCCGCTTCGCTGACCACAGCCATTGTGGACGAGTCGCACAACCCCGACCGCTCGATCATCGCCTGCAACAATAGTCCCTGCGATTCCGGGACATGGCGGCTGGAGGTTGCCGACCAGGCCAACGGACTGGCCGTCCCGTTCCTCACGGTGCTGCAGCCGCGCGACCGCGCCGCCGCCCCGATGACGGTCACCAAGGTGACCTCCGCCGATCAACAACTCACCGGCGTGCAACTCGACAACGCAGGCGTACCCGCTGCCGTCATCCTGCTGAACAACGGCGCCGGAGCAACGCCCTCGCCGATCACAGCGACCTCGTACACCTTCGCCGGCCCGACCGCCGCCACCCAGGTCCTCTGCGGCCTGGCGCCGAATGGCCGCTACACGGTGTCCCGCTCCGGCGCCACGGTGAGCGTCGCCCAAAGCGATACGGGGACCGTCACGGCATCGCCAGCCGGCGTGCTGGAGTTCACGCTGCGCTAGCGTTTCAGGCGCAGAGCGGCTGCCCTACTAGCGGCAGCGCCAACTGCCGGAGACGTGCCCTTTGGCGGTGTTATCAAGAATCCCTTCGAAGTCTGCCTCGACGGTCCCCGACGCCTCGTCCGGGGCAACGACTACGACCGCGCTGTTCGTGCTTATGTACTGTGTCTGGTTCCCATCCTTATTGACCTTATTGAGAAACACGAGGGCGGTGGTGTCGCCATTCGGCCCCACGCCGTATGTTCCGGGTCCCTTGTACGGGTCCACCTGCAACGACATGGCATAATTGGCGTCCCCGATCTTGGCATCGACGGTACCGAAGCCGAGGACGTGGTGGGTAGCGCCCAAGATGTCCGTATCCTGCTTGCCGCAGAGCTTCGGCGCTGGCGAACTCGTCACGGTACCCGCCACGACACCTGTGAAAACGAGCTTCTGGGCGACGGGTCCCCCGCCGGCCGAGCCGGTTGCGGTGCTGGTCGCCAGGCGCGAGGCGGCGCTCAGCGCGGCCGCTATCTGCGCCGTCGTCACCGCAGTCACGGCGGCACTTGCGGTACGGCTGGCGGTGGATAGCGACGCTGTGGTTGTCGAAGCAGTAGCACTTGTCGTTACGGGCGCCGCACTGGCGGTGGCGACGACACTGTTGGTCACTGCAGCGGTTGCCACGCTACTCGCCCCCGCGCTGAGCGACCCAGCGCCCGCCAGCCCCGTGCTGGTACCACCGCAGGCGGTCAGCAGGGCGAGCAGCAGCGTCGCCAGCGTCATCGGCAGCCGATCGCCTCGGCACGCCAGACCCAACGGATTTTGCAACTGTACTCTCCTCAAAAATATCGTCCCGGACATGCTATGAGCGCCAGCATATCACATCATGGTAACGAACATCACTACCGGGCCAAACAACCGACAAATCCGGGCGCCTCCGGCTACAACCAAGCATCGTTTCCACCTCGGTCATTTGCCCGGCAGAGCGCTCATGGCAGCATCTTGGGCCGACGCGGCCCTACTCTGGAGCGTTCCGGCCATCTTCTCGTCCGCATCGAAGGTCCCGCTGTCGTCTCTCGCATCCAACTTTTCGAGCGTGAGATGCCGCACCACGTTAGCCAGGTCCTGTGCGCTATAGCTCACCTCTTCGCGTCGGGGCGGCGGATCCAAGGCTGCCAACACTTGGTCAATCTGCTGCGCATACTGCTTCAAGGTTGGCTGAAATTTCACCAGGGCGACATCAAACCGCGCCACTACTTGGTCGACGGTGCCGACCTCTGCAAAGACGTTTGTCTGGCCGGCATTATGCTTTTTCAGCGCCGCGTTCACCGCGTCAGCCAGGCGCTTGAGATCCTGTTGAGCCGCGACCCCTGCCCTGTGAAGCTTTTGGAGATCGTTTGGAAGCGTGATGCTGACCAAGGTGCGGTACTTGCCAGTCTCTCCCTCTATCTGGTTTGTCGTGCCCGTAACCTTAAGACTATCTGCGTTCGCTTGATCGGCCCTCATTTCCTGTTGGAGCGCCTGAATCTCGGCCGTAGTCGCTGCCACGAACGTTTCTGGAAGCAAGTTCGTCAATAGGCCAAGCGCGTTCGCAGCCTGAGCCACGACTATATTGGCCAAGTCCTCACGTCCCTTCGTCTCCTGGGACGCTGGGTTTTCCAGTTTTTCCCCCGATGCCTCGAAGAGCTTCGCCATCTCCCCAAGGGCGGCTGAAGCAGGGCTCTGGACGAGTGTCTGCAGTAACGCCAGAACACGAGCGCGATGTGCAACCAACGAATCGAGCTTGGGTTGAGAGTCGTGGACCAACTTGCTGAGGATATTCCCGTCGAGATTCTGTTGCAGGCCTATCAATATTTGCTGCTGATGCGCCACGTTTTGGACATCAGCGCGAACCGTGCTGGTAGCCTCCGTCAGCGTCGCGGACTTCTCCATGACCTCAGATTTGATCTGCACGACTTCTTTATTATTCGCGGTGGATTTCTGGATGTTCGCCAGGTCCGCGTCGGTTGTCACCGGAACTGGTGTTGCCTCAACGCCGGCCACGGCTGCCTTGTACTCGCCATGCTGTTGCAGGTATGTTGGACGGAGCTGGAGATATTGCTGCAACAGCATGGGGGCGGCAGTGACGCTAAAGCCGCTCCTCAAGGCCCTCTCAAGATTGCCAATCCCGGCGCTGACTTCGCCACTGAGCGGATCATCGATCGCTCGCTGCCGCTGAATGACGGTTGCCCGCGCTGCCGTCCGTACTGGAGCAAAGGGTGCGCGTTGCACCGGCTCTCCGCCCCGCGCCGCTTGCGCGTACGGTAGTGGTGCGGCTGCACTGACGGCCCCCCCTACGACGGAGCCGGCGGCGCTGTCTGCCGCTCGTTCAAACTGGTCGTCGGGGTCGCTGATGGTGACGCCTCCCGGCGCCGGCGTACCGGCGACCGGTCCCGCACCCTGCTGGATGACGTGGGCCGATTCGTGCGCCAGGAGGCGTAACCCGTCGCTCGAACCAGGGCTATAGGCGCCGTGGCGAAAGTAGATATCCTGTCCGCTGGTGAACGCCACCGCCTGGACCGATGTTGCCAGGCTATCCGCCTCCCCATCGGCATGCACGCGCACGCCAGAAAGGTCGCCACCCAGGCCCAACTCCAGTCGCTGGCGGGTGGCAGGGTCGATGCCACTGCCACTGCCACGGGCAGCCTCAATGCGCCGGGCCAGATCATCGTCGGCCGCGGCCCTGGCAGCGCCACCCAACGTGCGCTGGACAAAAGCGTTACCGTACTGCCGCTGTAACCGACTGACAGCGTGGGCACGAGTGGCGCCATCGGCTCGAGCGAGCGCGCTGGCTAGACCGCCGGGCTCGCCGGCAG
>DHIZ01000226.1:0-21014 GCA_002404055.1 Chloroflexi bacterium UBA4733 | reverse complement strand
GCCGGGCTCGCCGGCAGCGTGCAGAAAGGCGTCACGCGCTGCCTCTGCTTTGGCTCCGGCGGGAGCCTCTTGCAACGCTCCCGGTTTGCGGGCAACGTCGGCCACACGCGCGGCGCCGGACCGCGCCTTGCCTGCTCGACTTGCCATCGTGACCGGTCCTTTCTGTTACCTCACCAGGATGCTGAGAAGTCTGCCTCGGCGGTTCCCGCCACCTCGTGCTGGGCGACCATACCGACAGCGGCGTCCCGGCTGCCTTCACTTCCCGGTTATTGGCTCCTTGATACCGCTGCCCGTCGCCCAGGAGATGAGGAGCTTTCTCCAGTCGCTCGGTGAATTGCTGCTATAAAAGTGGCCTGTGAGTGTCACATTGGCCGCTGCGGCAACGCCGACCGCCGTGAGCCGGTCTTCGATGTCTGAGCCAATGGCGGTGTGCGTTGCGATGCGTATGAAGTTCCCCTGTATCCAGAGAGCCCACAGGTGGTGTTCGATGGTGATAGCCAACTGCGTGACATCCTTCAGGTCCTCTGCACCCTTTGCGACATTTTGCAAGTCATTGAATAGCCCTTGGTAGATGCGCTCCTGCTCTGCCACGTTGAACTTGTCCCATTCCTCGTCGCTGGCGCCTTGCATCCTTGCCAGACGCGACTTGAAGGCATCCTCCATGGACTGCTCATGCTTCTTCACCGCCTCAAGATTTGAGGTCATGAATGTCAGGGGATCGCCGGCCGCTGGGCCTGGGAGCGCCGTGTCACTGCTTGGCGGTGGACCTTGACGGGCCGCGGTCTGGCTCTGCCGCGCTCCGACGACGTTCGAGGATGAAGAGACCACTGCATTGACGGGATTCTCCCATTGTTCCACCACGTCCTTGATTCTTTTGGCGCTTAGGCCGAGCTTCCCAAGGCCAAAGCTAAATACATACTCAAAGCCGGCCGCGGTGCCAACGCTTAGGAACGCCATGAACAATTGCGTCTTCAGGGCCTCAGTCTGCGCCTGTGCCATGTGGGCTGATTGGAATCCGTTCGTTGCCACAGTGAGCGCCGTTGAAACACGCAGTATCGCCTGACTGTAGCTGTCGAGCCGCGAACTGATGGTGGCTCGCCACTTCGAGTCCTGCTCGGTCGCCGCCTGGCGCTTCTCGGTTGTCTTCTGCCGCCGCTCCAGATCGGAGACGCGATCCTGGAGTGATGGCGGCGGAGCCGGCGCCCGTTGGACGCGGGCATCCGCGCCGCTGGGCTGAGACAGCACAGTGTGTTGCCCATTGGGACCAACATGCACGCTTTGATCGGCGTGCAGGAGGCGCTGCACAGCCCGATTACCGTAGGCCCTTTGCATGCGCTGGAGGACTGCCACGCGCGCCGTGGCGTTTCCCTGGCCGCCGTACGTGGCGTCCAACAGAAGGGGTACCGCTTGCAAAGCGTCGGCGACACCCTCGGAGAGGCTCGGCACATGGTCAGTCGTCAACAGATGTCGTTGCGACCCACTCCTCGCTGACGAAGCATGGTCAGCGGGCTGTCGCTGTTGAGTATGTGTCATGAACGCCCCCTGCGGCACAGCGTGGCGAGGCAAGGAACTACGTAGTTCCTTCCTCATCCTCCTTCTTCTTCTTCAGCTCTTCCTCGCTCAATGGCTCTTCCTCCCGCTGCACGGCACTGGCAAACCCCGTCTGCTGGCCAACGTGCGTGACCTCGTGGGCGAGCAAGGCCTGACCTTCGGTGCTGTGCGGGTTGTATTGCCCTTCGGCGAAGAAGACATCGCTGCCGACCGTGAAGGCGCGCGCTTCCAACTCGCGACTCAATGCCGCCGCTTCGCTATCGGCGTGGACCCGCACACCGTCCAGGGGCGCGCCAAAGTGCGTTTCCAACCGGCTACTGGCCGCCTCCGGCAGCGGGCTGCCGCTGCCCTTCCGCTGCAGCACCTCCTGCACCATCTCACCCTGGGACTGGCCCACGAGTCGCCCCGGCATGCCGCGTGCCTCGGTCACGACACGCTGCACGTAGCTGTTGCCTTGCTCCCGCTGGAGTCGGTTCACCGCACGCGCCAGGGTCGCGCTATCGGCGTTGCCCAACACGCCGGCGAGACCGGCCGATCCTGCCGCCGCACCATGCAAAAAGGCGTCGCGAGATGCCTCGGCCTCCACTTCGCCCGGCGCTTCCTGAAACTCCGCCGACTTACGACGGAGCACGGCCTCCGCCTCATTACCGCTCCGTGACCGTTGCACCTGACCGGCCATGGCGACCTCCTTTTCTCCTACTTGACGCTTCCCAGGCGCGAGGATTGTCCATTGACGGGCGTCTCCACGACAGACGCTGTCAACAACCCATAGTACTGCTCGAAATCGCCCTCCGCCACCAGTTTACCGAGTTTCTGATACTCACGACGGACGGCTCCGATGAAATGGCGCATGGTGATCGGACCGCCCTCTGCGGCCGCCAGGAACGCTGCGGCGACGGCAATGTTGCGGATATTGCCGCCGGCCAGCTTGTACTTGCGGGCGAGGAAGCCGAGGTCAACGTCGGCGGCGCGCGGGGCGTCCGCCGGCAGCGAGCACTGCCAGATGGTGAGCCGCTCCGCCTCCCCCGGCAGGGGGAACTCGATCACGCCATCCAGGCGGCGCAAGAAAGCGTCGTCGATGTTGCCACGCATGTTTGTCGTCAGGATCGCCAGGCCGTCGTAGACCTCGAGCCGCTGCAGCAGGTAGGCCGTCTCCACGTTGGCGTAGCGGTCGTGAGCGTCACGAACCTCCGAGCGCTTACCGAAGATGGCGTCGGCCTCGTCAAAGAGCAGCACCGCGTCGCCCTGGTCGGCAGCTCGAAAGATGCGCTCCAGGTTCTTCTCCGTCTCGCCAATGTACTTGCTCACGACCGCCGAAAGATCAATCCGGTAGAGGTCAAGCTCGAGTTCGTGCGCCAACACCTCCGCTGCCATCGTCTTGCCGGTACCTGGTGGACCGGCGAAAAGCGCCACGATGCCGCCTCGGCGCAACTGCTTCCGTCCGAAACCCCAGTCCTGCCGGACGGTCTGGCGATGCCGCACCCGGTTACAGAGTTCGCGCAGTTGCGCGATGCCATCAGGGGCGAGGACGATATCGTCCCATTGATACGAAGGCTCGATGCGATGGGCAAGGCCCCGCAGCGGCGGCGAAGCGATCAGGCGCGCCGCCGAACGCACGGCGGCGATATCCGGCCGGCCGCTCTGCTGGTCGAGCGTCTGGCCGCGTGCTGCTGCCGCCACGGCGGCAATCCCCGGCTCATCCAGACGGTAGCGAGCGACCAGATCTGTCAGATCTTCCTCGCTGACGAGCCTCCCCAGATGGTGGCGCCAGCGACGTAGGCCGGCCGCCTGATCCCAACTCGGTAGCTGCAGGCGTCGCGGTCGACGCGTCGGCCACCAGGTCGCCGGTTCCCACGCCGTCTCCCCCAGGAGGATGACCGGCAAGGGGTGGTCGGCCAGCAAGCGGCGCAACAAACCGCCAGTGGCCAGCGCTTCGCGCGTGCCGTCGAGCAGTACATCGAATTCGGCCAGGCACAACACGGCGCCCTGCAGCACGGCTTCGCGGATAATCAGGGGCAGCATGGTCGCTACGTCCCCTGCCTCCACCAGTGCGGGAGTATCAACGACGAGCGCCGGTTGCCCGGTTGCCGCACAGGCGCCGTGGACGACGGCGACTCTGGCAGCTCCCGCAGCCGCATGCAGGTAAAGAATGAGCGATGGGTCGGAACTGCCGTTCTCGCTCAACAGGAGACGGGCGACGTGAGTGGACGCCTCCTCTGCGCCGATGAGTGTCCTTTCGGTGTCCGCAGGAACGAGATCGCAGTGCGCGGCTACCCGGTAATCGGGCGTATCGGAGCCGAGCAGATAGTCCACAATCCGGTCATCTAGGCGCAGCGGGCGGGCGAGCAACGGCCAGCGCGTCGCTGCCTCGTCGCTCAACGTCAGCAGGCTATGGCGCAACAGCCGGCCGGCAGGCCCCAGGTCGGCGCGCAGGGCAGCGCGTTCTTGCCAGGAGGACGAGAGGAGCCGCAGAATCAGATCGACGGTGGGGCGGCGGCGCGTCACGTCGTCCTGCAGATAGGCGTAGAGGCGTTCGTAGCCTAAATCGATATCGGGAGCCAGGCAGATGAGCAGCGCCTCCTGCTCGAAGGCGCTGAGGGAATAGCGTTGCGCCAGGCATTGCAGCCGTGATTCCGTCACGGGCACTGATGACGGATGATCCAGCATTGTGGCGGAGGGAGATGCGGCCAGTAGTTCGTCCACATCAGCTTCGGTAACACAGAGTCCGCGGAACGGGTCCTGGGCACGGGTGCTCAGTTCCTGCCGCGAGCGCTGGACGATCACGTGGAGCCGCGCGTCCAGCCGTGCCAACGCCGGACGAAGCCCAGCCACGGCGCCGGCGGCACCGAGCACAGCGGAGGCTCGCTCGGTCCGCCGTCCCGGCACATGGCCGCCGGTCGCCAGGTGGGGGTATGTCGTCTCTACCTCAGTGGACCCTATCCCATGCCTGTCTTCGATCGTGGCGGTCATTCAGTCACGCTCATCCGCCATCGCCAGGTCATAGGACGGCGCCGGAACGTCGAAGCGCTGGGCGATGTCCTTTCTCCCTGCGCTGTGCGCGACCAGCGTGATCGGCCCCCGCGGCGTGTGGCGGAAGACAAATCGGCCTTCAGCATCCGTCACCGCTTCCTCGCCGGTTTCTCTGATGCGCACGCTGACGCCGGCGAGCTGCGCGCTCCCATCCGTGGTCCTGACCCAACCGCCAATCTGGACGCGCTCCTGGACCGTTTCGCCGGAATACCGTTGCAGCCGGGTGACGCTGGTGAAGACCAGGGGCGCAGTGAACTGGATATCGGGATCGAGGGCGAGCGTGACGACGTAGGTCAGCGATGGCCGAATACGGTTATCGAGCGCCTGCCAGAGATCGGCCGGGTTGCGCGGCGTCTGGTCGGGTTGGCCGACCTTGGCGGGCAGTTGCCCAGGCACATCCTTGAGCCTGCCCTGTAGCACAGCGTCCGGCAGCTCAGGGTGCCGCGCCAGCGCGACCAGCGTCCGCCAGAGCAACTGGTGCTCATCTTCCGCCGCCCGGGCCCAGGCGCTGATCTGATAGCTGGCGTCGATGCGCAGGGGTGGCTTGCGTTTCTGCTGCCTGCCGTTGGCTTGCGACATCTCCCAGTCGTTGCGACGCAGCTCCTGATTTTCCCGCAGGTCGTAGAGAAAGCAGTTGAGCGTCGGGCGGCTCAAGTGACCCGACCACTCCCGGTCGGGCGCCTCAAAACTGATGTCAACGACCGCCGGGTCCAGCGGAACCTGGCTGATGAGGAGTTGCCGGATGCTCTCGTCAAGATCGGCAAGCACACGCCTTCTCCTCAGCAGTTAGTGGCGCACCGGTCCCAATACTACAGTACAGGGCAACACCGACACACCACCGTCACAGGCGTCACGACCGACCGCGCCAGAGCCTGCCGCGAACTGGTCGTGACCCTGGTGATTGCCCGGTGTGCCGCCGCTGCTGTACTATGGTGGCAGCACCGTGCGTTGTTCCAGAAGGAGAGGTCCATGCCAGGCGTTCTACTTATCTTGCTCGTGGCGATCATTGCCCTCGTCATCATCCCTTCGCTGCGCCTTTGCAGTGAATGGCAGCGCAAGGTGGTGCTCCGCCTGGGCCGCTTCACCGGCGTGCGCGGGCCGGGCGTCTTCTTGCTCCTGCCTTGGATCGAGACGACGCCGTTTACTGTGGATATGCGCACCGTCACCAGCAGCTTCACGGCGGAACAAACGTTGACCAAGGACAACGTCCCGGTCACCGTTGACACCATCATCTTCTGGAGGGTGGTGGACCCGGCCCTGGCCGTCTTGCAGGTCTCCGACTACGTGTCGGCGGTGTTGGGCGCCGCGCAAACCGCGTTGCGCGACATCATCGGGCAGAGCGAGCTCCGGCAGGTCCTCTCCGATCGCAACGCGCTGGATACAGCGATGACCCAGATCCTGGATAGTCAGACCGAACCCTGGGGCGTCAAGGTACTCTCCGTGCAAATGCGGGATATCAAGATTCCCGACCTGTTGCAGGACGCCATGAGCCGGGTCGCCCAGGCCGACCGCGAGCGCCAGGCCCGGATCATCCTCGGCGACAGCGAGGTCGCCGTGGCGCAACGCTTCGCCGACGCCGGCTCCGTCTATGCTTCCAACCCGATGGCCTTGCACTTGCGCGGCATGAATATGCTCTACGAAGTCATGAAGGCCGGCGGTACGTCGACGGTGATCGTCCCGTCCAGCGCCGTTGACAGTATGAGCTTCGGTGCGCTCATGCCGTTCGCCCCGCTGGGCCAGCAACCCCATCCGGTGGCTACCGCGCCGACCCCCACGCCGCCGACCAGCTAGCCCGACCAGAGCGGTATTCGCTGCTCAGCGCTTATCGCGACTCCCTGGGCGCCGGCCGGATATACCCGTTTGCTTCTGCAGGTGGTCGCAGAGCTCCGGAAGCGTGCTGAAATAGATGCGCGTCCCCCGCTGCACCTCCTCAAGCGAGCCGCGCCAGAGCGGCCCTGTCCCGTCCTTGTCGCAACGCTCCTCCCAGATGCGGAGGACGAAAGAGTGCGTTCGCTCATCCACCGGGAATGCCGTCTTCCTCGGGCAGTCCCAGGTCCCGCCAGGCACATGCCCATCGGCGTTAGCCCGTGGCCGGGCAGCCAAACTGCACCAGCAGCAGTAGATCAGCAAGCAGATACTGGGGTGTCACAAGTATCACCAGCGGCGCGAGAGGATCACGGTGGGTACCATATGGGATGCCCCTGTCGCCGGAAGGGACGCGCTCCTATGCCTTATTCCTACTGCTACTAGCTGAGTGCTTCACGCAGCGGCCGGAGATTCACCGCTGATCGGTCCTGCAGTACGTCCATGCCTCGGGCTCGAACTGCTTCCGCGGCGGCAAGCTCGGCGATCTGCTGGTGGACATCGTCGATGAGGGTTGCGGCGTCGTTGAGTTGGCTGGAGATACTGTCGAGCATACCGACAGCATCGTGCAACCGAGCGAGGGCGTTCGCCAGTTCTGAGCGGCGGTCCGACGCGCTCTCCAGCGTTCCCCGCGAAACCGGGGTGGGCTGTCGGATCGGGAGCACTCGCGGACTGAACGGAGTGGTGATGCGCGTCAGCAGCGCGCGAGTCTCCGGCGTGACGTCGGCGCCAAGTTCCCGCCGAACTGCCTCCTCGCACGCCCGATATTGCCGGAGCGCGGCGGCCGGCTCCTTCGCGTCGAGATAGAGCCGGATCAGGGCGCGATGCACTTTTTCGCGCAGCGGGTCACGCGCGAGGATGCGTTGCGCGCAGTCGATGGCAGCGTCGTACTCGCGGCAGCGCGCGTGATAGGTCAGGAGACGGCCGAGGACACGCAGGTAGAGCAGTTGCAAGCGCTCGCGCTCGACCAGGCACCAGTCGTCGTAGCAATCTGTGAGGAGGTCGCCACAGTAGAGCGCGACAGCCTGCTGGTAGAGCGCGGCCTGCTGCTCCACCGCCTCCGGCCCGAGCTTTTCGGCCAGGGCGCAGTGCGCCTCGAAGTCATCAACGTCCAGCCGGAAGCTACTGGCAGGGTTGAAGCCGATACTCTGGGCATCGACCCGCAGGTACGGGTGATCGGCTTCCAGCGGTCGCAGCGCGCCGCGCAGCCGCCAGAGTGTCGTGTTGAGGCAATGCCGCGCCTTGTCGCCATCGACTTCCGGCCAGAATAGCCCGGCGATCTGCTCGCGGGAACGGGGGGTGCGCCGGTTGAGGAGGAGGTAGGCGAGCAAGTCGCGCACTTTTCGGCTTGGCAAGCTCGCCAGCGATCGTCCGTCGCGTTCGGCCGAGAGGACACCAAAGAGCTTGATCTCGAGAGAACTGATGCCGCGCCTCCTTTGTACCTGCGTACTGTGACTGTACAGATTCCTCAGTCACGGCGCGTCTGCGAAATCGCATATACGCCGGGCCGATGCGCCGGTGCGCAGCAGCCGGCAATATCAGGGCAGTATCAGGTGCAGCGTGCCGTCAGCAATCCCTGTTCGACCGCCCAGGTGGCAATCTGGGACCGGGAGTGGAAGCCGAGTTTCTCGCGGATGTGTTCGACATGGAGCGCCGCCGTGCCGTCAGCGATGACCAGGCGCCGGGCAATCTGCCGGCTGGTGCAGCCGCGCGCCACGAGCGTCGCTACCTCTCGTTCACGAGGGGTCAGTTTGCTCTGGAGGTGAGCGGGTGCGGAGATCCCGCCATCGTGGGGCAACTTCGGCTGACTGGTAGCCAGCGCCAGCGTGACCGCCTCGGCCGGTGTCGTCCCGCGCCCTGCCTCCCATGCCGCTGCGAACGCCGCCTCGCCCAGCGTGGAACGGGCTGCGGCGAGGGCAGCAGCACAGGCGGCGCGCTCGTCTGGATCGATGGCGTTGCGGAACTCGGGGTGAACTGCCTCCGCCGCGCCGACGAGTTGCACGCCGCCCATTCCGTCGCCCTGGCGGATCGCCAGCATTCCCAGGTTGCCCAGCGTCCAGCTCATGCCCCAGCGGTTCGTGCCGGAATCCCGAAAGCCCCGCAGGCTTTCCAGCCAGAGGGCGCGGGCCTGCTCGCCTTCGCCCTCCAGATCGTGCAGGTTGGCGAGGTCACCGAGTACTCGGGCGACATTGCGCACATCGTTCGTCGCTCGGTAGAGGCCGAGACTGGTCTCATAGCGGTTTCTGGCCTCGCTCAGATCGCCGGACGCCGCTGCAACGTTGCCCAGGTGGTGAACCACCACGCCGATCTTCCGCTGGTCGCCCATCTCTTCAAAGAGCGTGAGACTCTCGTCCAGCAGCGTCCGCGAACTCACGGCGTCGCCCTGGATGCGTGCAAGGTTACCCAGCAGGCTAAGGGTCCAGGCAATCGCCGGTTTATTGCCGCCGGCGCGTTCCAGCGTGAGGCTCTCGTGCAGCAAGACCTGAGCGGAGGCGTACTCCGCACGTAACGCGGCGACCTGCGCCAGGCAACTGAGCGCCGCGCCGACGCCGCGGAGGTCACCGCTGGCACGGAACCCGGCGAGACTCTGCTGCCACAGGGCACGGGTTTGGGCATAGTCGGCATGGATGCGACTGAGGAAACCCGCGTAATAGTGGACCCAGGCCACGCCGCGCGCGTCTCCCAGTGCCTGGAACAACCGCAAACTCTCGGCGTAGCAGGCTTGAACCAGTGTAAGCGCGTCATCGGCCATCGCCACATCGCCCAGACGCAAAAGTGCCCAGGCCGTGCCTCCCCGGTCGCCTGACTCCCGACAGCGGGCGAGGCTCTCCTCCAGCAAGGCCCGAGCGGCCGGCCAATCACCCTGCGCCGCAGCCAGGATGCCGGCGCCAAGTAGTGCCCTTCCCCGCTGCGGCGCATCCGCCGGCGCCCGCGCCAGGAGTCCTTCCAGCATTCGTCGACCACCGGCGACGATACCGCGCCGCTCCCAGAACGGTACCAGGGCGACAGCCGTGCGGAGGCCTCCTGCAGCGTCGGCGTCCCGGCACCAGGCAAGCGCAGCCTGCATATTCTCCAGTTCGCGCGCCAGGCGCGCCAGCCAGGCGTGCTGGTGCGGCCCGGATAGTTCTAGTTCCGCCTGCTCAGCCAGTGCCAGACACCAGTCACGATGCCGCCGCCGTAGACAATCGGTCTCCCCGGCCTCTGCCAATTGCTCGGTGGCATACTCCAGCGTCGTCTCCAGCAGCCGGTAGCGCGGCTCTTCGGCTGCCAGATCGGCCTGGACGAGTGAATGGTCGACCAAACGCGCCAGCAACGTAAACGCTCGATCCGTCGAGAGCTCCGTCCCGGCACATACCGCCCCAATCGCCTCCAGGGTGCCACCGCCCGCGAACACAGCGAGCCGGCGGAACAGCAGCAATTCATCCGGCTCCAGGAGCGAGCAACTCCATTCCAGGGTACGGCGCAGCGTCTGCTGGCGCGGCGGGAGATCCCGTGCCCCGTCGACGAGCAGGTCCAGCGGGTGCTCCAGGCGCATGAGCAACGTCGAGGCGGTGAGCACTTTCACCCGCGCCGCCGCCAGCTCGATCGCCAGGGGCAAGCCGTCGAGGCGGCGCACGATCCCTGCGACAGCCCCCGCGTTCGCGGTGGTGAGCGCGAAGTCGGGCCGGACTGCCTGCGCCCGCTGGATGAACAGTTCCACAGCAGGGTTTCGGGCGAGGGCTTCTATGGTCCCCCAGGACGTTGGGGGCGGCAACGCCAACGGCGGCACTGGGTACTCGTGTTCGCCGCGCAGCCGCAGCGGCGTTCGGCTCGTCACCAGTACACGGAGCGCGGGACAGCCTGCCAGCACCTCCGTCAGCCACGACGTTGCCGCCAGCAAGTGCTCGAAGTTGTCCAGCACCAGCAGCAGGCGCTTGCCGGCGAGGTACGTCAGCAATCCTTCCGGTATCCCCTGTCCGGCCGCCTCGCGCACCCCCAGGACATGCGCGAGGGCAGTGGGGACGAGTGCCGGGTCACGCAGCGCGGCGAGGCCGACAAAGACGCTGCCGTCGGGGTACAGCGCACCCAGTTGAGCGGCGACTTCCAGGGCAAGGCGCGTTTTGCCGGCGCCGGGCGGGCCGATGAGCGTCAACAGCCGCACACCTGAGTTCGGCTCCAGCAGGTTGCGGATCGCCAGCAGGTTCTGCTCGCGTCCGACAAAGGTCGTCGGGAAAACGGAGAGCGCCTGAGTAACAGTAGCGATCCGCCGAGCGACGGCCGGCCGGATGCCACGCGGCAGATGGCGTTGTCCGGCCGCGCTGGCGGTCGTCTGTGGCCCCGGCGCCAGGGGACTGCACGATGGCAGGTCTTCGCCCCGAGCTACTGCGGCCAGGCTCAGCAGGCGGTTTGCCAAATCCGGTTGCTGCTCTAACCCGAGCGCCGGCACGAATAGCGCCAGCAACGCACTGAGGTCGGGGGGTCGTTGACCGCGTTCGATCCGGCAAATGTGGGCATCGCTGTAGCCAACAGCAATGGCAAGTTGCGCCTGCGTCAAGCGGGCACGCCGACGCAGGAAGCGCAAGGCGCTACCGAACGAGGTAAAAGGGTCGACCGAGCCATCGGTAGCAACCATGGCTGTCCTCTAGTTGAACGCCCGTGCCAGTGTACGCCGCTGTGGGACCTTTTACAAGAAATGTCAAGTATGGTACCCCGCCAGCCCCCCACTTCAGTCCTACAGCAGCGCCCGTTGGGGGCAAGCCTTGACCGCCGGCACTGCCCGCCGGCCGGCGCAGCGACACCAGCATAGATAGTGTATCCAGAGGCTTGCCTGAATCAGGCGAATACCGGCGCCGTCCGGGGGAGTTGGGCGTGGCGTGGCGCCACATCTCGTTGCTGCAGGACATGAGTAGCCAGAGTGAAGTCTTCTTGTGCGTAACGCAGCCAGCGCCGGGCATCCTTGAGCAACTCAGTATCGCTGCCGTCGTCGGCATCGCCGCGTGCCTGTGAGCCGAACAGAATGATCTTCTCCGGCTGAAAGCGCCGGACGATGATCTCCGTCATTGCCTTGATACATTCAGTCGGGGACAACGGCTGCCCTGCAGCAGAAGATGCCATCTTTCCAATGCCTCTCGGGAACGGCACGGGCCCAGCGGTTCGCGCTGGATGGAGTGTACGTCGACTCTTCGGTGTGTCCATGGTAGGTGTTAGCTTGGGCATCCTCCGAACTTCTCCTCTCTCCGAGAGGGATCAACGACTGGATGAAACGGCGCACTAATCCAGGCTAGATCGACTATTGGTAGGCCCGTGATTGCAGGCGGTACAGCTCGGCGTAGGTCCCGTCTTGTATCATGAGTTCCGCGTGGCTACCTTGCTCAACGACGCGCCCGCCCGCCAGCACGACGATCAAGTCGGCCATGCGCACGGTGGAGAAGCGGTGCGACACCAGCAGCGTCACCGTGCCGGCGCTCTGGCCGCTGCGCGCCGCCGCGGCGAAGCGTTCGAACAGCGCGTGCTCGGTCGGCGCATCAAGGGCGGCGGTCGGCTCGTCGAAGACGACAAGCAGCGGCTGCTCCCGCATCATGGAGCGGCCCAGCGCCAGCTTCTGCCACTGGCCGCCGGAGAGCTCGACGCCACCCTCCCAGGCCTTGCCTAACTGAGTCTCCATATGGGCGGGTAGGGCCGCCGGCACGTCGGCAGCCCCGGCACGTGCGAGCGCTGCCCGCACCGCCGGAGCCTCTTCGATGCGGGGCAGGTGGCCGACACCAACTGTCTCGCGCAGCAGGAACTCGAAGCGGGCAAAATCCTGAAAGGCTGCGCTCAGGCGCTCCCGCCAGGCCGGCAGCGGCAGCCGGCGCAGGTCGACGCCGTCGACCAAGATCTGCCCGCCGTCCGGCTCGTAGAAGCGGCAGAGCAGTTTGGCCAGCGTCGTCTTGCCGGCGCCGTTCTCGCCGACCAGCGCCACCACGCTGCCCGCCGGCAGGTGCAGCGAGACGCCATCCAGCACCGGTGTCTCGCTGCCGGGATAGCGAAAGGAGAGGTCGCGCAGCGTAATTCCTTCCCTCAGGGAATCGGGCAGCGCGGCCGGCGAAGTGAGCGCCTCTCGTGCTGCGCCGGCGTAGTCCTCCAGCCAGAGGAAACGGTCAGCGACGCGCAGGATATCGAGGAAGAAGGTGCCGTAGCTGACCGCCATGCCCACGACGTTGTTGAGGCCGGCGACGAGAGCGATGGCCAGTACGACGTCGCCGGGGCTGGCCTGGCCATGGATGGCCCGCAACAACACCAGCGCGACAGCGCCACCGTAGGCCAGACCGAAGAGCAGCGAGCCTACCGCCTCCAGCGCGGCGCCTTGCCAGGCAGCACGGTTGCGCCGTTGCATCACCGCGTTAGCGTCGCGGTGGTGGCGGCGCAGCAGCTCGTCGCGCAGGCCGAACAGGCGCACTTCGTTGCCCAACGAGGCGGAAGTGGCGACCTCAAACAGGTGGCGTCGCCGCCGCTCGATCTCGATAGTCGCTTCGTCGGCCTGCTGCTGGAGTTGCTGCGCCTTGCGCCCGGTGAGGAACGAACCGAAACCGACCAGCGGCAACGCCAGCAGGATCGGGTCGAGTCGGGCCAGCAGGATGCCGCTGGCGGTGAGTTGCACCACGATGCGCAGCACCCCGGAGGTGGCGTTGGTCATGCCGGCCAGAGCGCCGCGCCGCTCCTGCAACAGCTCCAGTTCCTTGAGATACTGGGGCAGTTCGTGGTGGGCAATGCCGGGTACGCCGCCCAGCAAGCCCATAAGGGCCCGGTTGATGGCGGCACTCGCTTTCTCCATGACGGTGAACAGCCAGTCAAGATAGAACATGACGTCGAGCAGACCCAGGCTGCCGACCACGGCGATCACGATGGCAGCGATCAGAGCGCGGTGAAAATCGTGCGCTACCGCCCCATCGACCAGCAGCTTGGAAGCGAAGGACGTGACCGGCCCGATCAGCGCAATGACGACGCCGGCCAGCAGGAAGAAGGTTGCCTCACGTGGCGCGGCCCGGAAGCTGAAGGCGAGCAGGACGCGGATACCGCGGAAGGAGCGCCTCATCACGGAACCTCCGCGAACCGCGCCGCCTGCAGCGCGAACATGGCGGCGTAGCGGCCGCCGATCGCCAGCAACTCCTCGTGGCTGCCTTGCTCCACGACGCGACCGTGTTCCAGCACGCAGATGCGTTCCGCGCGTCGAACCGTCGAGAAGCGATGGGAGATCAGAATGGTGGTGAGCCCTTTGGTGATAGCGAGGAAGCGGTCATAGAGGTCGGCTTCCGCCCGCACGTCCAGGCTGGCCGTCGGCTCGTCCAGGATCAGCACGCGCGCGCCGCTCTCGGCGGCAAAGAGGGCGCGGGTCAGGGCGATCCGCTGCCATTGGCCGCCGGAGAGGTCAACCCCGCCGGTGTAGCGCCGGGAGAGAACGGTGTCCCAACCTTGCGGCAGCGCCTCAATCAGCTCCAGCGCCCCAGCCTGACGGGCTGCCTCGCGCAACCGTTCCAGATCAGACGTTACCTCCGGCGCGGCCAGAGCGACGTTGTCCCACGCCGAGAGTTCGTACTGGCCGAAGTCTTGAAAGACGGCGGTGAGGCGCCGCTGCCAGCGGGCGGCGTCGAAGGTGCGCAGGTCCGTGCCGTCGATGCTGATGCATCCCGCCGAGGGCTCGTAGAGCCGGCACAGCAGCTTGATCAGCGTCGTCTTGCCGGCGCCGTTGAGGCCGACAATGGCCAGGGAGTGGCCGGCAGGGATGGTGAGGTCGAGGCCGTCCAGCACGTCGGCGCTCTGCCCGGGATAGCGGAAGTGAACGCCGGAGCACTGGATGGCCTCGTGCGGCGCGTCCGGCGGCAGCGACCGCGCGGGAGCGCGTTCTGCCCGTGGCGGCGCAGCGAGACGTCGCTCCAGCGCAACGATGCTGGGCACGGCGACGGTGGCATAGGCGAGACGGCTGTTGACATCGTCGAAGGCGGCGAAGGCATTCGCCCCCTGCACGGCGTTCAGGTAGACGGCCAGGGCGGCGAGCGACACATTCCCCTGCACGGCGGCCCAGGCCAGCAGCGTCAGCGTGAAGAGGTTGAAGAGGCCGACCGCGCCGGTGCTGAGCCAGAGGACGGGCCGGCCCGGCCGGCGCGCCTGCCAGATCGGCAGCATCGCTCCGGCCCAGGCGGTGTCGAAGCTCCCGACCAGCCAGTCGAGCATGCCCCAGAGGCGCAGCTCCTTCGCCGCCCCGGGACGGATGGCCAGCTCCCGGAAGTAGTCGGACCGCCGCACGGCAGCCGCCTGGCCGTAGGCAGTCCGCCCAACGTGCAGGAACTCCCCTTGCAGCACGACAAGGACGACCGGCCACATGATGAGCCAGGCCAGGCCCAGCCACCAGTGGAAGGCCAGCAGCACGGCCGCCGAGCCGAGCGCCTGCAGCCAGGAGGGCAGCAGCGCGGCGAGCGCGCTCACGGCATCGCCAGGTCGCTGCCCTGCCGCACCGACGCCTTCGGCATTCTTGATGAGGTCCTTGATTGCCGGGTCCTCCAGGTGACCGATACCACTGGGCGTCGCCACCGCAGCCATCACCCGCTCCTGCAAGTGGTTGTCAACGGCGCGGGCGAAGACGCCTGCCAGTGCCGAGCGGAAGGGGCCCAGCAGGCGCACGACTACGATGAGCAACGCAGCGGCGATCAGGAAAGCGAGGCTGCGCTGCCCGGCGGGCGAGGCCACTCCGCTCTGCACCGCCGCCGGGATGGAGCCGACGAGCAGACCGCTGACGACGGTGAGGGCGATCGGCAGGGCCGCCGACACGAGCACCCCTACGGCGAGTAGCGCGGTCAGCGGCACACTGACGCCAGGGAGGAGCCGGAGCAGGACGAGCGTGCCGAGGAGGGTAGCGGGCAGCGGTCGGCGCCAGGGCCGGCGGGGCGGCGGTGAAGTCGCCGGTGCGATGCGAGCTCGTTCGGTCACCGATCCAGCCTCCTCCCTCGGGTCCTAAACTCTGGGCGGCGTCTGCAACTCCAACGCGCGCAGGCGCGCCTGGCCGCGCACGTGGAAGCCCACATAGCCCTCGTTGAAGGTATAGTCGGCGCGCGAGAGGCGGAGCTCGCCATTGAGAAAGAGCTCCATGAACGGCCCTTGCCAGACGATCTTCAGGTGATATAAGACGCCGGGCTCAATCAGCGCGGGAACTTCCTGGATGATCTCCGCCGACCCTTCTCCCACGCGCCGGGCCAGACTGAGACGCTGCCGCCCCGCATCCAGTGTCGCCAGGTAGCAGGTACGCGCGTAGGGACTGCTGCGTGTCAGCAGCGAGGCGGCTGACCCGCGCTCCAGCGCCAGTTGCACCGACAGGCCGCCTTCGTTGTGTAAGTGCGGCGACACCCGATAGCTGTCGCCTGGCGCTGCAATGGTCGTCTCCTCCGGTCCGAATGCTACCTGCATGTCCGCTCCTGCACCGTTTCGCCAGGTGGTGATGCCGTCAACCGGCTGCGTTTGTGTCTGCGGATGCTCCAGCTCTCCGAAGACCAGGGTACCGTCGGCTTTCCAGGACACCAGGCGCGGATTGCTGATCGTGCCGCGGTGGAAGAGGCCATCTACCAGTTCGTAGACGATGTAGAAGGCGTAGGTCACGCCGTCGAAGGTCGGATGTTCGGCAGCACAGCACCAGCCGTCGAGCAAGACGTGGTTCGCCGGCCGTCGCCACGGGCCCTCCGGCGTCTCCGCGATCCGGTAGACCATCGCCCAGCGTTGGTAGGCGGCGCTGCGCGACGGCGTCGGGTTGGGCGACTTGGCGCTGTAGCACAGGTACCAACGCCCATCGTGGGTAATCACGTAGGGCGACTGCAAAGAGCTATAACTGCGATCGTCCTCTACGTAGGTTGGTCCGCAATCCTGCCAGCGCAGGAGGTCGCTGGAGGCGGCCATGCCGATGCAGGCGCGACCGTCGCGCATCGTTGCCGTGTAATAGAGGCGGTGCCGTTCGCCGCGCGGGTCGAGCAAGAGCATCGGGTCGCGCCCGGCAGTGGGGCGCTGCTCGTTCCAGTCGGACCACGCTCCCGGCGTCACGATCGGGTTGGCCGGCGCCTTCTCCCAGGTGTAGAGGTCGGGGGACGTAGCCAGGCCGATGCGCTGGGCGAAGTGCCGGTTGAGTCCGGCGTAGGTCATGTAGTAGACGCCCTGCCACTCCTGCACGTCGGGAGCATAGACCTTGGCCTCATCCCATGCCCCCGGCAGGCCAACCGGTAGGACCGGCGGACAGGGTTGCCAATCGAACATGTTGCTGGAAACGGCATGCCCGAAGTCCTCGCCGGTGCCCCAATCGGCCGGGCCGCGCACCAGCACGCCGCGTTCGCCCCGAATGTGAAAGAGGTGATAGGTGGCATCGCGCCGGATGAGGCAGAAGTCGACGGCATGGCGTGCCGGTTCCCGGTACACCGCTTCAGCCCTTGATCCCACTCAGGGCGATGCCGCGCGTGAAGTAGCGCTGGCCGAAGATGAAGATCACCAACACCGGGATCGTCGCCAGGATGGTGGCCGCCATCAACAGCGTCCAGTCGGTCGAACCCTCGCGCCGGAAGGCGGCCAGGCCGATCTGCACCGTCTTCATGTTTTCCGACTTGACCAGGACCAGAGGCCAGACGTAGTCGTTCCAGGTGTTCTGGAAGGTGATGATGCCCAGCGTCGCCAGGGCCGGTCCCGACAGCGGCAGGATGATGCGCGTGAAGATGCCGAACTCGCTGCAACCGTCGATACGCGCAGCGTCCTCCAGTTCCGAGGGCAGGGCCAGGAAGAACTGGCGCAGCAGGAAGGTGCCGTAGGCGGTGGCGAACAACGGCACCGTCAGACCCCAGTAGCTGTTGAGCATGCCGGTGCCGCCGTGGCCAAACAGGTCGTTGCCACCCAGCAACGGCCAGTTCTTGACCAGGATGAACAGGGGCACCATCGTGACCTGAAAGGGCACCATCAGCGTCGTCAGCACGGCCGCAAAGAGCAGGTTGCGAGCGGGGAACTGCAGGCGGGCAAAGGCGTAGCCGGCCGTCGAGGCCAGGATAAGCTGGGCGACGCAGACCACGCTGGAGATGAAGAAGCTGTTGGCGAAAAAGCGGGGGAAGTTCTCGGCCTGCATGGCCCGCACGTAGTTGTCAAAATGCCAGACGCTGGGCAAGAAGCGCGGCGGCTGGAGAAACACTTCAGCATCGGGTTTCAGCGAGGTAAAGAAGGTCCAGATAAAAGGAAAGGCGGAGAGGACCGCCAGCACGATGAGCACGACGTAGAGGAGCAGCGTTTGGCCTCCACGGCGCAACCGTACGCTCGTTGGGGCGCGCCGGGCGTTTGGTCGCGTGGTGGAATGCCCGGTAGAAGCCAGCGTCACCATCCATTTCTCCGCCTAATAGACCGCATCGTAGCGCAACAGGCGCGTGTTGAGGTAGGTCACTGCTGCTATAAAGAGCAGCAGCACGAAGGACATGGCCGAGGCGTAGCCCATCTTCAGGTACTCAAAGGCGTTGGAATAGATGAGGTAGACGACGGTGAGGGTGCTGTCGAGCGGCCCGCCCTGGGTCAGCACCAGCACCTGGATGAACATCTGCAGCGCGCCGATGAACCAGACCACGACGACGAAGAAGGTGGTGGGCGAGAGCAAGGGGAAGGTGATCGCCCAGAAGCGCGACCAGGGGCCCGCGCCGTCGATCTGCGCAGCCTCGTACAACTGCTGGGGGATGCCCTGCAAGCCGGCCAGATAGATCATCATGTTGTAGCCGATGTTCTTCCAGATGCTGAAGATGATAATCGACAGCAGGGCGGTACGCGGCGACTGCAACCACTCCGATGTCGGCAGCCCCACAGCCCCGAGCAACTCGTTGAGGATACCGAATTGCGGATCGTAGAGCCAGAGCCAGATCATCGAGGCGGCAACGAACGACGTGACAACCGGCAGGTAGTAGGCAGCGCGAAAGAAGACGATGCCGCGCAGCTTGCGATCAACGAGCAAGGCGAAGAGCAAGGCCAGGGCAGTCCCGGTGGGGATGGTGCCGACAGCAAACAGCAAGGTGTTGACGATGGAATGGCGGAAACGATCATCGCTGAAAAGGTTGACATAGTTTGCCAGGCCGATCCAGTGGGGCGGTTGCAGCAGGTCGTACTTCGTGAAGCTGAAGTACAGCGCCGCGAGGATGGGCACGACGACGAAGGCCAGTAGGAAGAGCAGGGACGGCGTGATCAGCAGCAGCCCGGCCACGCGCTGACCGCGCAGCAGCGGCCGCCGACGCGAGCGAACGGTCAGCCCAGCCGCCAGGGCCTCAGCGCGTCCTGCCACCCATCCCCCTTCCCGGGCCGCTACTGGCCGGCAAGGATCTTGGCGACCGCAGCGTCCATATCGGTGAGCGCCTGCTTCACGGTCTTCACACCCCGCAGGGCCGCTTCCACTTCCCGCGACATGGCAGGCTGTATGTCAAAGGACTGCGGCGTCATTTCGCGCGGGATAGACAGCGGAATCGAATCAATCATCGTCTTCAGCCGCGGGTCGTCGTAGATCTTGTTGCTGGCCTGGGCTTTGCGCACCGGCATGCCTAAGTCGCCCACGACGAAGATCTGGACGTTGGTGTCCGGCACGACCAGCCCCTGCATGACCTGCCAGGCGGCATCGGGTACCTTCGTGCCACTGAACATCATGTGCTTGTTGACGAAGAGCACCTGGGCCTGCTTGACCTGTTTCATCGGCATACCGAGTAGCGTGTCCTTGTAGACGTCCGGGCCGTAGACCTCCGTATTTTCCAGGTCGTGGGGGCCGAGCGGCGTTTGCGCCACCTTCCCGGCGGTGTAGGCATTGAGGTTGGGCGTGCCCGAACTCATGCCGGCGCCGGGCATGATCTTGTTTTGCACGAACCAGACCATGAAGTTCAGCGCCGCCTCATTCTCCGGCTGAGTGTTGGTCGGTTTGCTGAGGTCTGACGAGTAAATATGCCCACCAGCCTGAAACACGGCGTCCTCGTAATACTGCGTCACGTTGAAGTCCACGATGATGTTCCAGCCGGAAACGACGAAGTTCGCGCCGTTCATTTGCAGCAACTCTTTCGAGATTGCATGAGCCTCATCCCAGGTTGCCGGTGGCGCCTTAATGCCGGCCTTGTCATAGAGGCTCTTGCGATGGCTGATGCACTGGCGCAGGTCGAGTTCGTAGGGCACGCCGTAGGTTTTGCCCTTCCAGACGACGTCCTTCTGGGCCGCCGGATAGTAGTCGCTCCAGTCCGGATACTTGGCGAGGTACTCGTCGAGGGCGCGGGCGCCGCCTTTGGAGACGATCACCGGCACCCAGATGCCGCCCGCGCCGAAGATATCGGGCGCAATGCCACCGGCGATGCCCGTGGTGATCTTCTGGAAGGAACTGGCCCAGTCGGTGAAGTCCAAACTGATTTTGATATTGTTGGCCGGGCCGTAGGTTGCGCCCCAGGTGGTGGCGTACTTCTGGCCGTTGGTGTCCAGCCCGTTGAAGCGCACCTGCACCGACACGGCCCCCTGGCTGGGCACAGCCTTGCTCTGGGCCGGCGCAGCGGCGGCGGTTGTGACAGCGGCCGAACTCGTGGCAGCGGCTATGGCAGCGGCACTCGTCGCGCTGCTCGTGGTGGCCGCGACAGAGCCGCCGCATGCGGCCAGCAGCGTGACCGCGGCTGCGCCGGACAGCGCGCCGACGAACCGCAGGATCTCGCGCCGTGGCAGGCGCGACTGGTTGACGGACACTGGAGGACGCATAGTTTGGCCCTTTCCGCTCTGCAATGAGGTGTATACTGGGTCCAATGTTGCGAGGGTAGCACATCCCGTGCGGTTGTCAACTGACGGTTCGGTCTACGATACGGCGCTCACCGATGGTGACCCATCGGTAACCACGCTGGCGGCCACCGACTATATCCACCCATGACAACGCATCACGCTCTGCTGATCCGCGCCGTCGTTGCCTGGTTGCCGCTGGCGGTGGCAACGACACTCCTCTGCGGCCTCATCTATGCGGTGCTGGAATACGACCTGCGTAGCGGCGCCGACGATCCACAAATCCAGATGGCGGAAGACGCGGCGACCCGCCTCGACGCCGGCACAGCACCGGCCTCGGTCGCCGACGGTACGCCCGTCGATCTGGCCCGGAGTGTGGCTCCGTACATCATCATTTTCAATGACCAGGGCCAGCCGTTAGCGTCCACAGCGACCTTGAGCGGATCGACACCCGTGCCGCCGCTGGGCGTGTTCGACAGTGTGCGCAGCCGCGGCGAGGACCGCATCACCTGGCAACCGGCGCCAGGGGTGCGTAGCGCTGCCGTGATCACGCACTACCAGCAAGGATTCGTGCTGGTCGGCCGGTCGCTGCGTCTGGTTGAGCAACGGGAATCCGGCGCCGAGGGCGTTGTCGGCCTGTTCTGGGTCGTGACACTCGGCGCCACCGCCCTGGCAAGTTTCGGCGCGGCGTGGCTTCAAGCCAACGGATCCCGCAAGCCTCTCGTTGCAGACGAGTAGTCGCTCGGAGAGACCCGCCCAGCCCTAGAGCACCGGTCCACTGATCGCAGCCGCTGGTTCACCCTACGCTTAAGACGTGTGATGCGCATTGATTA
>DHIZ01000212.1:5632-8094 GCA_002404055.1 Chloroflexi bacterium UBA4733 | reverse complement strand
GGAGAACAGGAACAGCCGGCACATGCCATCGGCCTTGCCAACCGAACGGTAATCGGCAATTGTAGTTGTCGCCACCGGCAATTCTAGTTGACTTTCATCAGCTACGATGCGACAGCAGCGTTGGCTTGGATCAGCCGTATCCGTCATCGCGGCACGCAAGACCCCAAATTAAGGAGGACACCATGGCCGACATCGAGTTCACGGGCGATGCCCTCGTCGTGCATGTCCAGGGCTGGGACAAAGTATGGGCGCTCAAGAGCCAACTGACGATCCCCATCGCGCACGTGGTCCGCGCTGAAGCCGCCAGCGAAGAGGCGCGCCGCTGGTGGCTTGGCTTTCGGATGCCGGGCACGCACATCCCCGGCGTCATCACGGCCGGCACGTTCCTCAAGGACGGCGGCCGTGTATTCTGGGATGTGCATGACGCCGATCGCGCAGTTGCCATCCACCTGCGGGATGATGTGTATACGGAACTTGTTGTCGAGGTTGACGACCCTGCGGCGACCATCGCCTTGGTCAACCAGCATGCCCAAGGCGTGGGGTCAGGCCGGACATAGCTCGTGTGCTTCAGGGTCTCAATGCGGGGACAGATGGTGTAGTCCCATTCGCCCGGGAAGGGATGGGGTGTCACGCGCCTGGAGGCAAGTTCGGCGTCGGGGCCCTACACCAAAGGCGCGATGAAATCCGCATGCCAACCAGAGGGCCACACTGCGGGTTTCATCGCGGCTTGAGTTTAGTCCACGTGGCGCAGCCATGATTAACAAGACTCATGGAACAAGACGTAGCCACCGACCTGGAAAAGCTCTGGCATACGACGCTTGCGGACCTCGCCGAGCAGATGGTGCCGACGAACTACCAACGCTGGCTAGCGCGGACCTCACTGCTCAGCCAGGCTGCCGGCGTTGCGGTGGTGGGGGTGCCGGACCAGGTGAGCGCCGAGCAGCTCGCCCGCCGCTTCGATCCGCTGGTACGACGGGCGCTCGCGGATGCTTGTGGGGAAACGGTGACCGTGCAGTACCAGGTGATGGAGGGCTGACGTCTTGCGGGCCCGCTTACTCCGCGACCGCGGCGATGAGTTGCTGGGCACGCCGCCAATAGGCAGCGTCTTCAACGATGCCCTGATTGAGTACCCGGCCACTCTGGGTGTGGCAGGCGGTGGCCAGCCAGTCATCGGGGTCGGCAGCATGGGAGTCGTCGAAGTAGACCCGGGCCAGCTCGTCCAGCGTGGTGTAGCGCTGGAGCTGGGCCAGCGCCAGGGTGACGGCGTGCGCATAGTCAGTGACCCATCCTGGAGTGAGCTTGCGGCGGAGGAGCCGCTCGCCGCCGCGCCAGAGGTCGAGGGCGTGCTCCCGGTCGTCGTGCAGGCGCCAGGCCGCCCCGCCCGGTGCAGGCGCCAGTTCATCATCCGGCGGCTCCATCGTCGGCGATCCTCAGCTCTTGACTGGTGTCTTGGCCTGGCTGGCGACAAACCGCAGGAGCTTGGTGCCGCAGACGGGGCAGGCGCCTTGCAGGGCGTGGCGGCCGTTAGCTAGCGTCACTTCCTTCGGGTCGGACATCTCCCGCTTGGTGCGGCACTTGGTGCAGTAGGCTTCGGCAGCCACGGGTTCCCTCCATTGTCACTCCGGCGCCCAAGGCCCGACGCCCTGAGCCGTCCTGATGCGATTCTACGTGACGGCGGGTCACCTAATGATTCGCCGTTTCCCGCGTGGGCGACCTACAGCCGGTGCACCAGCAGCCCCATCTTCGCGTTGGCGGAGTAGCCGTGCGCGGCAGCAAAGGCCGCTGCCGCGCGAACGGGAGCCGTCAGCCGGGAGCGGCGGGCGGCGGGGCAGTCGGCGGCATCTGGGGAGGCCGCTTCCGGATCACCGGGGGATCTGCGGTACTGCTCTGGTGGACTTCGTACCCGTCACCCCGGTCCTAGGAGGCTGTCTGGGTAGCGCAGAATCTTCATAGCAGCTTCAACTTTGACAAGCCACCACCTTTGCGCTTATAAGCTCCATCTTGAGAATCACACTGTCCGGCAGAAGATAATTGGCAACACAGACAGACTCCTAGCGAGTAATGAAAAGGCCCTGGCACCAGCGTCACCAACCTGGAAGTCTCCTACGCCATCACCAGCCTACCGCCCACCAAGGCCGATGCCCCGCGCCTCCTCGTGCTGTTCCGCGACTACTGGGGCATCGAGAATCGCCTGCACTATGTCCGGGACGTCACCATGGGCGAAGACCTGGCGCAAATTCGCTGCGGTGCTGCTCCCCAGGCCATGGCCGTCTGCCGTAATCTCACCCTCGCCCTGCTGCGCCGGGCCGGCGTCACCAACGTCGCTGAAGCCCTGCGCACTCACGCCGGTCGCCCTCGTGCCGCGGCCACCCTCGTGCCGCGGCCACCCTCGTCCTCGGCCACCAAATCGAGTAATGCAAAGACCCTGCCCACTCACGGGGGTGCACCGCAGAGTTGTGCGT
>DHIZ01000212.1:0-5509 GCA_002404055.1 Chloroflexi bacterium UBA4733 | reverse complement strand
ATCAGGGCTGACGCTTACCAAGCGGCCTACGACGCACAACTCTGCGGTGCACCCCACTCACGGAACTTACTTGACAAGTAACGACGGATGGGGTAGAAAAGAACCAGTGGCCTGATAGGAGTGATAGGGTCCACACAATCCGAAGGGATGGGGTGCATGGCTGGGGACATGGGATCAACCGTAACAGGGGGAAGGCAGAGCGACTCAGAGAAGAGGGTCCCGCTCGGCCAAGTTATTTTCGACGACCTCTTTCTGCTGTTTGTGATAGGGGTAGTCATCACACTTGTGACCTACACGATCTGGGGACTGATCGACTTAGCTAGCGTCCCATTCGGGAGTTGACCATATTTATGACTCCGTGCCACTACATCAGACCTACCGGAAGGAGGCTGTGATGACCGGGTCTCCAATTGCTTCACCCGAGCGGGTCTGGTGGGAGCCCTTCTCCAAGCCCGAGCGGCTGTGGGTCAGCGTGAGCGTGGTGTTCCTACTGCTGGTGTTCCTAAGCATGCCAGTGTGGGTGATCTCAGGCAAACAGAATCAGCCAAACACCTTTTACCGCGTATCGCCCGACCGTTACCTGAAACTCACCGACGCTTTCATCTCCCGCTACAAGGTCGGCCAAGAGGGTCTCCTCCCGATTGTGAAGCCCCCGGTCGACGGGGACGCCTACCTTATGGCCGAGCAGTGGGTCTGGACACCAATCCTGGAGCTGCAGCGGGGCAAGACTTACCGGCTTCACGTCTCCTCAATAGACGTCGAGCATAGCGTTTCCATCCAGCCCATCAACATTAACTTCGAGGTGGCGCCGGGCTATGATGAGATACTCAACATTACGCCCACCAAAGACGGTGTCTACACAATCATCTGCAACGAATACTGCGGCATCGGGCATGCCACCATGACAGGCCAAATAATAGTAAACGGATAAGCTATGATGACTCCGACCACGGCCGCTCCTTCGGGCGTGCCTTCCGTGCCCAGTCCAGGAACAGACTTCCCGTCTCGTATATGTCGTATCACGGGCCTGCGCGTAGACAGGCAAGCCGAGCGGCTCATCATGGTGAACGCGGTGACCGCGATTGTCTTCCTCCTTCTTGGGGGGATCGCCGCACTGCTCCTCGCAATGACTCGCTGGCCGGTGATCGGCCTCCTCTCCCACTCTTCCGAGATGTTCTACCGAGTGCTTACGTTCCACGGGATGAACATGCTCGTCTACTGGATTATCTTTTTCGAGGTGGGCGGACTGTACCTGGGCGGGGCAGTGGTGCTCAATGCGAGGCTCGTGAAGCCTCGCGTTGCATGGCTCGCCTACGCGCTCATGCTGGGCGGCGCCCTCCTCACCGACGCTCAAATCGTGGCCGGGAAGGCGGACGTCATGTACACGTCCTACGTCCCGCTCAAAGGCCCATCGCCTTTCTACCTCGGAACCGTGCTGTTCCTGCTTGGCGCTCTCTTGGCGGTGGGACTGTTCTTCGCCACACTAATTATGGCACGCGTGGAGCACCGCTACGAGGGGTCGCTTCCCCTTGTCACGTTCGGCTTAGCGGCCGCGGCCATCTTGGCGGTGAGCTCGATCGTGGGCGGTCTATTCACCTACGTGCCAGCATTCTTCTGGTCGCTCGGGCTGATGCACCTGGACCCCCAGGTCTACCGCCTCGACTGGTGGCTGCTCGGCCACGGGACCCAACAGGTCAATCTGGCGGCCATGGTATCGATCTGGTACCTGCTGGCGTTCATCACCGTAGGCGCCAAAGCGCTCAACGAACGCTTCAGCCGGACAGCGTTCGTCCTTTACATCCTCACCATTCAGCTCGGCTCAGTCCACCACATCCTCGGTGACCCCGGGCTGTCTACCTCGTTCAAGATCTGGACGACGTCCTATGCAATGTACGCGGCCGTGCTCGGCTCGATGATGCATGCGTTTTCCATCCCCGGTGGGATAGAGGTAGCCCAGCGGGCCAAGGGGTACACGAAGGGGATTTTCCAGTGGCTGCGCAAAGCACCCTGGCGCGAGCCTGGTTTCTCCGCGCTGGTGCTATCGATGGTCATCTTCGGCTTCCTCGGGGGAACGACCGGCGTGGCCTACGGCCACGTGCAGACGAACATGCTCGTCCACAACACGCTCGCGGTACCGGGGCACTTTCATGAGACCGTCGTAGGCGGTACGACGCTCGCATTCATGGGCCTCACGTACTATGTTCTCCCGCTTATCTTCAGACGAGAAGTCGTGGGCATGAAACTAGCCAGAATCCAGCCATATTTATTTGGGATCGGTATCGCCTTGATGGGTGTCGCGATGATGCATGCGGGGGAGGTCTATGGGGTCCCGCGGCGAGTGCCGAGCCTGTCTTACCTCGGTGCCAGCGTTCCGGTCTCGTTTCCAATAGGAGCCTACTTAAGCTTAGACGCTGCGGCCGTCGGTGCTTTACTCGCCGTGACGGGAGGGGCCATATACGTCGGGATTTCAGTTGCAACAGTGCTCTTCGGTCGACGCATCCCGATCTCCAACGAGCCCATGACGGAAGCCGAGTGGGGCGCAGTCATCAAGGTCCAAGGGATCCCTCCAGGCACCGAGCACCACGTACCGGGCTCGCTCGTGCTAGTGTTTGGTTTCTTGGCTTTCTTCACCCTTGTACTCCTGGCCAACTTCGTGAAGCTCTCCACGGTCTGGCCGATACACTGATGCACTCCGAGATGAAAGGGCAAGGAGTACAATGAAGCTCTCCCAAGAGAGCCGCTATGGTGTTGAGGCCCTCGTATACCTAGCCGGATTACCGCCGAGCACCTTTGTCACGACCAAGGAGATCGCCACGGCTACCTCGTCGCCGCCGGCGTTCCTTACAAAGATCATGAGGAGACTGGTGGGGGCTGGGATCCTCCTTTCGCGACGAGCGGGGACCCAGCGAGGCTACGCGCTAGCAAGGTTAGCCAATCAGATCAGTGTCCGGGAAGTCCTAGAGTGTTTGGAGGGCAGCTCACTCTTCGAGCGCTGCTTGTTCTGGAGCGATATATGCCAATCCGAGCCATGCCCCTTACACGCATGCTGGGAAACAGCTCGCTCGGCGCTCGCTGCGGCGACTGCCACTACCACACTTGCGGGCCTGAACTCTGCAGCCCGGGTAAGACAATCCAAAACCAGGCCGCCTCAAGAAGAGGAGGAGTACGTAGGGTATTGAAGCTACATGACCGGAACGCTAACGGTAGGGGGAACCTAACTTGTGGATAGAGAGTAGTAAGCGAGTTGCCGTGTCCGACGCGGTTGCCGGAGCAGTAGGAACAACCCGCTCCCACAGTGCGATGGTAGATCTGATGATCGCACTCATGCCCACAATGGCCTCCCTCACCCTCCACCTAAGCCCCGGCCGGTACTCTGTGGTCTGCAATAAAGTCGCTCTCTACGAGTCAGGGATGTCTGCGAATTTCGAAGTGAGCAAGGGCTGACAGGGGCCACGCTGGCCGTGCAAGGCAACGGGTGAGGGCTTCTGGGAGGCCAATGATGCCGCGTCTCGAGATCTCCTGGCTTGCCATGCTGACGGTCCCACCTGGTGTAGCGGTGGCATTAGGCGCACTGGCGTTGTTCTACTTGGCGGGGGCACTGCGCCTGTATCGGGCGCGCAGGAAACACTCACGCCCACCAACCCGTCTGATGTGGCGCCACCTCGCCTTCCTGGGAGCGCTCGTATGCCTGTGCGTTGCTCTGTCATCCTGGCTCGACCCGCTGGCGGACTCCTACTTTTCGATGCACATGGTCCAGCACATGTTGTTGGTGGCCTTCGCGGCCCCGTTGCTGGCGGCCTCCCGTACCTGGCGGATGATCGAGGCGGCTATTGCGCCGCACACGCTCCGCGAGGCCAGGCGCCTAGCCAGACGCGCGGCACCCACCATCGTTGCCATGACGACGCGGGTCACAGCATCGCCCTCGGTCGCCTACTGGTTGTTCACGGGCACACTGTGGGCCTGGCATGCACCGGCCGCCTACGACCTTACGCTGCACAACCAGGCGGTTCACGACTTGGAGCACCTGAGTCTGCTCGTGACTGGCGTGATGTTCTGGTCCAAGGCCTTGGGTGTCCCGGCTCATGGCAATCGTATGCAGCCCGCACAGCGCGCCGCATACTTGGTGGCGGGCATGGCCCAGATGATGGTGCTGGCGTTGGTGGTGGCCTTCGTGCTGCCACCCTACGCCCCTTACCTCGCCTCCTCAACTGCCCGGGCCCAGCTGTCTGCAGTGGCCGACCAACGCCTGGCGGCGGTGGTGATGCTGATCATGGGAGGCCTGCCGATGATAGCGGCGAGCGCCTGGTGCCTCGCTCAGTGGGTGATCGCGGCTCCTTCGTACCGGACTTCCGCGGGTAGGGGCCGTTGAGGGCATGTTCGGCGGGCTGGCAGTCCTCTGACCAGGAGCATTGGGTAGCGAGACACTGCGATGACATTGGCCTCACGCAGCATCTGGGCTCTTCGGAAATGAGCGGGGTCGGGGTCCCGGGCGCGAAGGAGGGCCGTCCCCCTCTGGTAGGGTTCATGGGCGGACAGTTCCGAAGGGGAAGAAGTCAGCTTGGGCCTGGAGCCACTGGCGGTGCCAGCTTTGGGCGTTGAGGGTAGGGAGGGGCCAGCGGAGGGTAAGGGGTTGTCAAGAAACAACTAACGCAGGGGTAGGGCGAGGGGAGATGGTGTAGTTCCACTCGCCGTGGAAGGGGGGGTGTTAAGGTCGCTGTCACCAGCCGCAAAGTAGCGCTCAGACAGGGAAGCGGGCAATGACCCCCCCCGTAGGGGTAGTGCAACGGAAGCTGTCACCAGCCGCAATCTCCAGCAGGCAACTCTGGCGGAATGAGCCGGCGACGATCGCGGCGAGTGTCGGTACTTCTTCGCCAATCGGCAGCATAGACCACGCGTAGCAAGCGGGCAAGAGCGGCGCGAACTCGGGCAAAGTGCCGTCTCCAGAAGGCAAGTCGGCGCGCGAGCGTGCGAAGCCCTGCCCCGCACCGACGTCACCCGCTCAGCACGGGCCTACTTTGCACTTGGTGACAGCGACCCTAACACTGGGCCGTATACGCTTGCAACAGCGTCACCAACGCCAGCTTCGCGGGCAGCACCGGCACTGCTCCCCGCTCACTCTCCTTGTAGAGCGTCCCCAACTCCTCCTGAAACGCGGCGTCGAACAACTCGTGCCGCTTCCGCCGCACAAAACTGAACAGCTTGGCCCGCTTGATCCGCTGCACCACCGTCTGCTCCGCCGCCGACAACTCTACCGGGGGACTCCATGCATCAGGACGCATCACCTGCCCGCTCTCTCGCACTGCTCGCACACGCCGCCAAGCCCCCAGCAGACCACACTATCCCCGCTCCGTCAATGGCAAAGTTCAGTGGACCGGCGCTCTAGACGGACGCCGCTCCAGGTTTAGAGCTGAATCTCCTGCAAATCCAAAATGGGGCGTTCCGTTCGAAGCATGAGGACACCGTCCGGTTGTGGCGCGCCAAGGAACGCCTGGCGCCCCATCGACGAGCG
>DHIZ01000006.1:1035-10654 GCA_002404055.1 Chloroflexi bacterium UBA4733 | reverse complement strand
GGCGGAGTCGCTCCAGCGCATCGTGTGCGGTCGCGCCCTCGCCGGCCAGCATCCCCAGAGCCAGGAGGACCTGCTCACCTGGCTGGACGACGCTGTCGTCGGCTGGAATGCCGCACCCACCTGCTTCGAGTGGGGCGGCAAACGCCAGGAGCGCCGCGCCGACGCGCGCAGCGCGGCCGTCGCTCGCGCTCGGCGCATCGGCGGCTCCGCCGCTGTCGAAGCGGAATCTCAATCAAATGCAGCGTGACCCACTAGGTTTATATCACGTTATTCAACGACTTGCCGAACAGGCAGGCATTACCGAACGTCGCCGATTATCACCTCACAGTATCCGACACGCATCGTTGACAGCGAGTGTTGCCTTTGGTGGCTCGGTAGAGTTTGCCCGGCGTCTTGCAAACCACAGTTCGATCAAGACGACACAGGCTTACTTCGATGGCTACACGGAACAGGATTTTGTCACCCAGCGTGAAGCATCGTCACCAATGGCACGGCTAAAGCTTCGATAGGTCAAGGTTCAAGGTAGGCACACTGGCAGCGGTCGGTGTTCCTACCTCTATGTCTGTGCGGCGTGCTTGCTGCTATGGGGCGTATCCAGGGACGTTGTGAGAATCGCCTGAAACGGGGCCGGTCAAGCACCCCAAGTTTTTTGACAGGTTCCAGCCTTTGACTACCGACCTATTATTTTTTTCAGAACGTAGCCGCCACATCCACTGCCCGGCTATCGCCTGTGTCCAGGTTCCATCGGATGCATCACCCTTCGAGGTTCGATCACCGGGCTATTGTGCGGAATCCGCACAGCAACCGCACCAAGGTAGCACCATTCTGGCTACTGGTTTGCCTGTACGCCCACTCGCCTGCCATACTAGACGGTAATATGGCAACAGCGGATTACGTAGCGTTCAATATAGATCAGGAGCGAACGATGCCCCGAACCATCAAAGCATTTCTCCTTGCTAGTTGCGTTCTGCTGGTGGGCTGCGGCAGCACGGCAGCAGTCGTTACGACTCCTTCAGCAGCAAATGCTAGTTCGACAGGCACGCTTCAGGCCGCCGCGCCAGCGACAGCAGCCGCGACGCCAAACACTGCCGCCACAGTCCAAGCTGAGGTCGCAGCGACCGTGCAAGCAATAAAGGCAGCCTCAACACCGACGCCAGCCTCAACACCGACGCCAGCCTCAACACCGACGGCCAAGCCTGCACCAACGGCCAGCATCACTTTCACAAACGCCAACTGGGACCTTGCGCTAACGGATGCGAATAAGTATAAAAACGCTCCGGTCGTACTGACAGGGCGAATCTTTCAACCACCCCAGGTAAGTTCAACCGAGGTCGATTTCCAGATGTATACCGACCCAGTTGGTAGCAACGGAAATACCATCGTTGCTACCAACCCAAGCATCTCCCTCAAAAATGGTGACTATGTGCGCGTAACCGGAAAGCTGTTGAAGGCATACGACGGTACAAACGCTTTCGGTGGTAAGGTGAGCGCTCCGGTTGTTCTCGCAACCGATGTCGCCGTTGTTACACGTGAAGCTGTTGTTGCGCCGGCAATTCAGACGTATAAGCCAAATAAGGCCATTGACCAGCACGGCTTGGTCTTGACACTTACACAGGTTCAGCTTGCAAAACAGGAGACCCGCATCTATATCACAGCCAAGAATGGATCAACGCAGAACGCGACAGTTTATGCTAGCAGCATCAAAATAGTGCAAGGTTCCCGGCAGTTAGAGGAAAAGTCGGTTTACGACAGCGGCTACCCGACAATACCCAGTACACTACTGGCTGGTGTCGAAGCATCTGCTGTCGTCATTTTTGACGCCTTGGATGTCTCGCAGCCATTGCGTATCGTGTTAGACGGCGCAAACTTGAGCGACTATAGCCTTACGTTTGTACCCTATACTTGGACAGTAGGGCCATAGTTTACCGCCCATTCGATGCCAACCGCACGTGATGATCTCTCGCGTCTAGAGAAATTCGTGCGCATCCATTCTTACGCACCTTATATCAAGGGTAAGCAGCGGGTACGGGGGTCAACACCAGCGTACTGAATGTTTCATACGCAATCAACGACTGGAGCTAATGCCTACGCTGGCAATAGGGCACTGCATTGGTTCAGAATGCTTCAGTATAGCAAACACTCCGAGACTTTGACAACATTTTGTACTCAAAGCCTGTTATTGTAGCAAACACAATAGTACTAGCACGTTCTAATAAGGGCATAGCGTTGAGATTTATAGTGTTTTGACTGTAAATTGACAGCATTTTGCAGTGTTTATTGTCAGTGCGAGAGCACTATATATGCAGGCGGCGGCTACCTCAGTGTGTCTTCACATTCCGATGCAAGACGTATCATCGGTATTGAGTATTGTGTTTGGTAGAGACGGTATAGAACCTCTAATGTTCTAAACGATACCTCTATCAAAGTCTGATAAGTGTGATAAATGATAAATGAGAGACAGACAGAACGTTTATCATTTATCAAGGTTATCAACGTTAGACGCTGGTATAACGGTACCAATGTTCTTTGCCGCGAGGTTCGAGCTTGACGGTTCCCATCACTTCAAGCTGTCCGAGCGCTCTTGACGCATTGCCAGGTTTGACGCCAGCGTGTGTAGCAATAGTGCCGCTGTTTGCATACCCTAGCACCTTGACAGACATAGCCACACGTTCTAGTTCGCTATCCGGCCTGATCTTGCCCGCGTCACTACCGGCAAGGTTCCAACTACAAACCGATGCATCCCAGGAAACGAACAGTTCCCTTGCCTCAATATCTCTGCCGCCCATCTGTAATACCGTTTCCTTGGTTTGCGGACGCTTGGATAGCTGCCATATCGTGTCCATAGTGCTCACTATGCCGATGCTGCTTACTGGATTGTCTATAGCATCATCTGAGACGTTTTTCCTGTTGTGCCCGATCAATAGCAGACAGCAATGATATTCCAATGCCGCCTCTTGCAGCGGTCCTAACAGGTCAACCATTGACACATAATCATCGGTGCGGATACCGGGCGGTAGCACCTTGCCGAGCGTGTCAACGATCACCAGTCGGTGCGATTGCATATCACGGCACAGTTGATCGAACGCCGTTCCCTTGCTTCCAAGCCGGTCTATCTGGTTCCTGAAACGAAACTCTACGGGCAAACCGGACTGCCACTTTTGAATCTTCAGGCGTGGCTGTATGCGGCGCGGCGCGCGTGAGATGAACGCGATGCAACCGGCAGAGGCAAAGGGTGGTCTATCGTGACCTAAGGTGCATATGGTAGTCTCTTATGCGTTTTTCGGCAGACTTCGCGCGTAAACCACCGTAAGTAATATTGGCAAAACAGGTGTTACGCGAGCAGCCGGTAATGTCGTGGTCGGTAAGTCGGTCCTATGAGCAGCACCGCAGGGCGATGTTTTCGGTGCGCGGCTACATTATACCCCCTATGCTTTAGGAATCAGTACCCTTTCACTTACTCTCTCCCAACTATAAATACCTATTGCGTCCTCTTCCGTCATATTAACCGGATATCGTAACTGAATAAATGCTACTACGGCAAACTCTTTATCATAGATGTTATCGTAACGGGCAGCCACGACAGGAGTAGACTGGAGCTCAATAATCTGTCCAACAATCGCATTTACTTCGATGGATAGTATTTGCTCAACTCCAAGTGAGCCGATCAAATGTGTATGGACCCCTTGCGCGATGCGACGGACATCTTCAAGATTGCCAGTCTTTAGCGTACTGACAACAGATTCGAATGGAATAGGCGAGAAGTAGTATGAGAGGGATAACGCCGCAGCATTACCAACGTTCCTAAACACAAGCTGTGCCCTCGATCTCTTTTGCGGAGGATTGTAGCTTTCATCTAGGTATATTTCCTTTTTCATCGAGATAGTTATAACTGGTTTCGGGTCAAGTTCTCTCGCAAGTCTCATCTCCTTTAGCGTGTCGTTGGTCAATTCTCTAGCAGACTTCATTTCCCGAACCATATCCCGAGTATAATCTGCATAGGAAGCAGTAACCTTTACGAGAATGCCGTTCGCAATGAGGAGTCCGATAGTCGCTATTACGAGGGCTGCATTCCAGTCGAGCATCCCACCGCCAGGGCTGCTTGGAGCAGGCGTTGCGGTAGCTACTGCAAGGGCTGCGTTCCAGTAGAGCATCTGCTATCTCCGTGTCTCAATGCATTATGTCATTCGCCACGAGGATTAGGCCAGGTCGCCACGAAGGATTAGGCCACCCAGCGGTCCCCATATGATACCGAAGTGTCTTCCTTTCTGGTGAGCGAGTGCGGTCTGTGACGGACCTGCGGCGATGAAGGCCGCGCCCTCGGCGACGACGCTAGCGGCCGTTTTGATGAAAGGTATCGGGAACTGCCGGTGACGACAACGCCAATTGCCGATCACTGGTCGGTTGGCAAGGCCGATGCATCGGCGCCTCCTGCTCGTGTTGAATGCATGTGGTATGCGGTGCATCTGGCCTGAGCGGCGGTCCCATTGCGGCAGTGCAGAATGGCCTCAGGACGGCGGTGGTGGTGTGGCGCAGACCGTCATGTGCTCAGGCGTGCCGGGAGGGAGGATCATTTACTCTGACGGAACCGAGCGTTGGTCGGTTGTTGCGGTCTTTTCGCTGGCGTCATGCGGGGGTGCCGGTCGTCTGGGGCCGGTGCGTCCCATAGGGAACCAGTAGTAACCGCCGGGCGTACAGGCTTGCTCGATCAGGAAGCGGATGCCTTCGGAAAGGTTGCCCTCGCCAGTTCGCTTCAGGAGGGGCAGGTAGGAAACGGGGAGCAAGATGGTCTTGCGGACCGTTGGTTCGGTGTAGGCGCGAGGGCGGCCGGCGCCGGGTCGCCGGCCGCCGTGACCAGCTGTTGCCATGGGGAAAGTGCCTTTCTCCGCGCTGTGGCGCGGTCCATCTTGATTGTTGCCAATTCTATCAAGTGTTTTCTGCGGATGCTGAGGGTGCATTTGTGTGCTGGCGGCTGGAGTCTGCTGGGGCTGCGCGACCCGCCCACACGCCGCCAGCAGCCGTGGGAGCGTCGTGACCACGTATTGGCATGACGAGAGCTCCTCTTTCTGGATTGGCGCGCGGGCGTCGTGCTCCCTGCCAATGCTCTGCAGCGTTTGCTCTGGGTTTCGGGAGGTGCATGGGCCTGCGGACGGTCGACACCCGCTGCGTCCGTCGGGACGTGACCAGGGCAAGACACTGCCTGGGACTCGTTGCTCCAGGTCGTGGCCCGGCAGTTCTTGATTGTTGCGTATTCTATCAAGCATTTTCGCGTGTTGCGGAGCGGCAATTTGCACCAATGTGGTCGGCGGGCCTCCTCCGGGCGTGTGCGGCGCAGGGGCCGGCGAAGCGTCTGACGCATGATCGTGGCGAGACACTGGTCGCCACCAAACGGCACGTCCGCTGCATGGCCGGCGTGGAGCGGTTGCTGCGCAAACCAGCCATGCAGCGCTGGGTCGAACGAGTCTCATTGCGGCTGCTCGCTTCGTTTGGGAGCAAGCTTGGCGCGGTAGCTCGGTCCCTCGATGACGAGTTGATGGGCCCCGTTCGCCAGGCGATCTAGCGCCGAATTGCCCAGGATGGGGTCATCGAACAGGGCCAGCCATTCATCGACGCTGCGGTTGGACGTGAAGACGAAGCTGGAGTGACGGTGCCGCTCGATGACGAGCTCATACAGATCGCTGCTCTGTTGGGCGGAGAGACGATGCAACCCGAAATCATCGACCACCAGCAGTTGCGGGACGAGGAAACGACGGAAGACTCGCTCGAAGGTGTGGTCGGCGCGCGCTTGCGCCAGTTCTTTGAAGAGGGAGTCTGCTCTTATGAACAGCACACTGTGGCCGGCGCGCACCGCCGCCGCGCCGAGCGCCTGCGCCAGGAACGTCTTGCCCACGCCGACCGGCCCCACCAGAATCACGTGCTCCTTGGCGACCAGGAAGTGCAGGCCAAACAGTTCTTGCAGGTGGCGGCGATCGAGTTGGAGCGGTCCCGACCAGTCGAAACGGTCGAGGCTGGCGCGTTCCTCGAAGCCCGCCTGGTCGAGATGACGATCAAGCGACTGCTGATCGCGGCGCTGCACTTCGTCGGCGAGAATCAAGGTGAGGAAGGCGGCGTAATCGAGGTGCTGGGCGCGGGCGAGGACGAGGACGGCCGCCTTCGGCGTCGGCGGGCAAGGTGGGAGCGAGCGCGCCCAGCTTGAGACGCTTGAGCAGACGGACCAGATCCGGGTCGAGACTCATCGCGGATCCTCCGTCCTGGCCACCGCCTCGGCGTCGGGTTGCACAAAGGCGCTGCCCGGGCGGGCGAAGCGGCCGGTGGGGGCTGTCCGCAGCCGCTCATCCAGGGGTGGCGCCGGTACGCCTTCCCGTTCCAGCGCCAGCACCAGGATGCGCTCCAACCGGCGCACATCAATGAGATCAAAGCCAAGCGCCCGCGCACAGGCGGCGTCCAGACGCTGCGGGGTGTAGCGTTCGGCCAGGTGCAGCAGCCGCTGCCCTTGCCGCAGCTTCGACCAGACGAAGCTCCCCGAAAGCAGCCGCTCCGCGAACTGGCCGACCCGGTCGCCCAAGGCGCGCGCCTGCGCCAGGATCTGCTCGGGGGCCCGCTGCGCGTAGACGGCGCGCTCCGGCGGGTAGTCGGCCACGTCGGTACTACGGCAGCCTTTCTGCTGGCGGGGAGGGGTGCCCTCTGAGTTTGTGAAGGATTCATCGTGGAGGAGCGACCACGGCCCCTATACTGAAGGTATGAAGACCACACTCGTTCAACCAAGCCCATCCTCCAGCGCCTATCGGGTCCGCACCGCCGACCGGGCAGGGATCGTGTCCATTCCCGCCCATCTGGATGCCTTAATTGCCCCGGACCATCCAGCACGTCTGGTGTGGACGGCCATCGAGACGCTGGACCTGACCAAGCTGTACGCCCCGATCAAGTCGGTGGCCGGTCATCCGGGCCATCCAGCAGCCGACCCGCAGGTGTTGCTCGCCTTGTGGGTGTTCGCCCTGAGCAATGGCGTGATCTTTGCGCGGGAGTTGGATCGGCTCTGCACCGAACATCTGGCCTATATCTGGTTGTGCGGGGGCATGGCCGTCAACTACCACACCCTGAGCGATTTTCGGACGCACAATCAGGAGGCCATCGACGCCCTGTTCGTCCAGATCATCGGGCGGCTGGTCCACGCGGGCCTCGTCGATCTCGCTACCGTCGCCCAGGACGGGCTGCGCCTTCGCGCCTCTGCAGGAACGAGCTCGTTCCATCGGGCAGCGACGCTCGATCGGGCGCTCGGCGTAGCGCGCGAACACTTGGCCCGACTCCAAGCAACTGCCAACAGGCAGCAGGACGACGCCGACGGGTCGAACCCGCCCACCGCACGCCAGCAAGCGGCCCGGTTGCGTGCGGCGCAGGAGCAGGTTGCACGCCTGGAACAGGCGCGCCAGGTGATGACCGACCTGCAAGCCAAAGCCGACCCCGCCGATCGGGGGAAGCTGCGGGTGTCGACGACCGATCCAGAGGCGCGGGTGATGCGGTGCTCTGACGGCGGCTTCCGTCCCGCATTCAACGCCCAATTGGCGGCAGAACCCGCCCACCGGATCATCGTCGGTGTGGAAGCGTCCCCGAATGGCAGCGACATGCAGCAGGCTCCCCCGATGGTCGAGCAGGTCACGACCACGGGAGAGGAAGTGGAGACCGCTCCCCCGGCGACCTGGCTGGTGGATGGCGGCTTCGTCTCGCCCCGCATCGTGCGGGAACTGGAGAGCCGCAAGGTCCGGCTGATTGGCCCCCAACCGACGAAGCCAAGCGACGTGATGATGCACAACGATCCCCCGGCCAAGGTGTGGCGCGAACAGATGGCCACGCCCGAAGCGAAGGCCCTGTACAAGCAACGAGGCGCGACCATCGAACTCTGCAACGCCCGGGCACGCAAAGACTTCGGGTTGCTGCAGCTTCCAGTTAGGGGTCTCGCCAAGGTCAAGACGTTCCTGACCCTCTTTGCGCTCGCCCATAATGTGCTCGACGGGCTGGTGAAGCTCTTGGACTGCCAGAAGGTCGTCCAATCACTTGCGCCATGACCGGCAGCGGCAACACCTGCCGAAAACAACCAAGGGAGGAAAGGATGCCGATCCGAGCCCATACGCATGGGGCTGTCGGGCCACCGTGACCGGTCAAGCACCGTAATCGCCCTGCCGGGCGGACTACGCCCGGCTGCAAGGTATGGCCCCACAGGCGCCGTGCAGCGTTCCCCTTCGCCGCACGAACGGACCAGCTGCCCCACCGGCTGCTGGCGCCAATTCCTTCACAAACTCTCTGGGCCCTTGACCACTTCGCCGTGGTGATACAAACGGACCAGGCAGCGGTCCGCCCGCGCCTCCAGGCTGGTCCCTGGCGGGCAGCGCTCCGCCGGCAGGGAGTAGAGAGCCTGGCCGACACTGACGTGGTGATCCCGCCCAACCGTCACCGCTTTCCAGACGGGAACGTCATACGGCTCGGTTGGCGCCGACAGCAGCAGTGCCCGCTCCTCGTCCTCGAAGACCACCATCGGCACCCGGCGGGTGGTCCCGTGCAGGCGTTGCCCCGCCACCTCCCGGCACCAATGTTCAGCTTGCACGCGCACATCGGCCAGGTCGCGGAAACTGCCGCCTTTCCAGAAGCGCTGTTGCACGTATTGCATTGCTCTTTCCACCTTGGGTTTGTCCCGAGGATGGCGCGGTCGCGCCGCGTCGATCAGGAAGCCGCGCGCCTGGCTGTATTCCAGGAAGAGCCGCGTCGGCCGTGGGTCAAGGGCGTCGGGACCGGCGATGGCGGCAGGGAAGTTGTCCAGCACGATCCGCTGTGGGATGCCGCCGAAGAAGCGCCAGCTCGCCTCCATCCCCGTGACCACCTCATCGAAGGTCTGGCGCACCAGCGGCCAGACGAAGCTATGCCGGCTGTACCCCAGCACGAGCACGAGCGCCCAAACCACGTCGCCCCGCTGTCCACCGGCCGCCGTCAATCTTCCCAAGCGTCCGAAATCGAACTCCGCCACCTCGCCCGCCGCCGTCTCCGGCAGCCGCACGGTACTTGCGACAGCGGTGCCCAACCCGACCTGCTGCACAAAGCGGCGCAGTCGCCCAGTGGGCACCCGGTAGCTCACCGCAAGACCCTGCTGCAGTAAGAGCTCCTGCACGCGCGTGAACTGCAAATCGTCCTCGCGCAGCCACTGGGCAATCTGTGCTTGGTGCGGGCCGAGCCGCTGCCGTTCCGGCGCCACTCGGGGCCGTATCACGCCAACGACGCCCTTTGGGCCCTGCCCCAGTTTGCTCAGCGCGCTCAGTTGTTCTTCGCTGGGCTGCCCGCTCCCGCGAGCCAGCCCCAGCGCTTGTGCCGCCACGAGGTACTTACTCACCGTGGCCCGCGCTACTCGCGTCTGGCGCGCTATCGCCCGCACGCTCTCGCCTGCTTGCCAGCGCCGGACCAGTTCCACCATCTCCATGCGACTCATCTCCCGGTAACCCATCACACGCTCCTTTCGAGCGCTGATGGTGGCGTCTCCACGCCGCCGGCGGGTACCCTTTGGGTGCTAATCGCTCTTGGCGACCTGGCCTAATGTTTCATGGCGACCCTGCCTTAACCTGGCCTAATGCTGGTGGCG
>DHIZ01000006.1:0-911 GCA_002404055.1 Chloroflexi bacterium UBA4733 | reverse complement strand
TGGCCTAATGTTTCATGGCGATCCAGCCCTAACCTGGCCTAATGCTGGTGGCGATTGACACTTTTCCCGCGAATATTGTCTGCCGGAGCCTCTTTATCGGCTCTGGTGCAGGAAGTGGGGAGCCTGGCGCGGAGCGTCGGCGTGAGCGAGAATGGTGGTGACTGGGAGACACTGCCGTGGTTGGGACACCGCTATCGGTACTGAGTATCGCGCGCATCCGGCTCGAAGGAATGACCATCCTGTTGGATGCCAGCGGCGACGGGGGAACGGCGCCCTGTCCATCGTGTGGGGTGGTTTGCCACCGGATTCACGATCATTATCAGCGCTGGCCGCTGGACATCCCTTGGCGCGGCTTTGTCGTTCGGCTGGCCGTGACCGTCCGCCGGTTTTGCTGCGACAATCTGGCGTGTGCCCGGCAGACCTTTGCGGAGGACTTTGGCGCGGTGCTGGCGCGTCGGGCGCGGTTCACCGCCGACGTGCGGGGGTACTTGCGCGAGTTGGCCGAGGCGGTCGGGGGACGCGCCGGAGCGCGGCTGGCCCAGCGGCAGGGCGCTCCGGCCAGCCGGTTCACGCTCCTGCTCTTATTGCGCGACGAGCCGGAACCGGAGATGCCGACGCCCCGCGTTTTGGGCGTGGATGATCTGGCCCTACGGCGTGGACGGCACTACGCGACGCTCCTTGTCAATATGGAGACGCACGAACCGATCGACTTGTTAGAAGGCCGGGAGACGGAGGTACTGGCGACGTGGCTGCGAGCCCATCCGGGGGTAGAGATCATCGTCCGAGATCGCGGCGGCGCCTACGCGGAGGGAGCCCGTCAGGGCGCGCCGGACGCCAGGCAAATTGCCGACCGGTTCCACTTGGTCTGCAACGTGACGGCCGCCCTCGACGAGGTGGCAAAGCACCGCTGC
>DHIZ01000317.1 GCA_002404055.1 Chloroflexi bacterium UBA4733 | reverse complement strand
TCAACAGAGGTGAAACACACCCAACTGATTAAGCTCGGCCGCGGTGGCAGCTTCCTCGAACAACTCCCGGTGCCGTACCAATGGATCAAGCGGTATCCCAGTAGGTGACGCCCAGCTCCAGGGCGCGATCCAGCGTCTGGAAGACCTGATCGTCGCTGACGCCGCCATAGAGCGTGACGCCAGCGCCACCCCACCCGACCTCGCTGACCTCCAGACCAGTCTTGCCAAGCTGCCACGTGCGCATTGCTGCCTCCTGCTGTACCGCCAAGGTGCGCCGACATTACGCCGTTGTTAGACAGAGCTCCGGGAACAGTCGGCGGGTGCCGATCAGCACGCGCTCCCAGTCCTGCCGCTGCGGCACGACGCCAAACCACCGGATCATCATGGCTATGACATCCTCTATGGCGACCGGACCGGTGGGGAAATGGGCCTGGCCCGCAGAAGGCGAGATGCGACCGATCGCGGGCCCGAGGTGAAGATGCGGCCCGGTGACCCAGCCATGCCCCACTGGGTGCCAGTGATAGGCGAATACCTCGCTTCCGGCGGCGTCAGTGAGTGTGTAGTAATAGTCAGTCAACCGGACGATCCACTGACGGGTTGGCACGCTCACTTCGACGATACGGTAACTGAGCAGCACGAGCAGCCCCAATGGCAGTTCGCTTCGCAGCGCCGTCGGTGAAGTTCCCATATCCGCTCGGTGTAGTGCGCCCGGGTCCCGGTGGCCTGGCGTATTGAAACGGCTGCGGCTGACGCAGAGCAAGGCGCGTTGGTACGCATGGGCGAATACGTCGTGCGCCTCGCGCGGGGTCCTACCGGCCAAGGGGACGCATCATGACAAGGCGCACGACTTCCGGGCGTTCTGGCCCTTCATCGAAGACGCCACTGTCCCAGGCAGCAAGGAACTCCTGACCGCCCATCTGAAGATAGTGATGAGCCGCCTCATCGAAGCGTTCCCAGGCCTCTGCCGGGGACATGATGTAGAAGGTAATCTCGTCCGTGTCCCCCTCAGGGTCGTCGACCGGCGTTGCGATGGCGTTGGTTATCACAGGTACCCCTTTCCCATATCTCACTCTACCCCCAACATCCTTCCTCCGCAACCGCTCCACGCACAGTGCTCGCTGGGATGCGGTGCGGCATGCGTACCTGTCGGGACACGTGCGAGTGGCGGTCAGGCGGTCTTGCGATCGGCGGCCTGCTCCTGGAGCTTCTCCAATGCCAGTATGCGGATGAGCGTGGACGGGCCGATGCCTCGGCGGCGCGCTTCGTTATAGAGCAGCTTCCAGTACACGTCGGCCAGGCGAACCATCAGGACCTTGTCCAACGGCTGCTTGAAGGTGTACTGCTCCTCCGGCGGAATGGGGTGCTACCGTAGCTTGAGCAGCATCCGCTGGTATAGGATGCCGGTCTGCGCGTCTGGTCGCGGGTCCGAAAACTTCTCGAACTTTTCATCCTCGTAGGCCCTGATTGCCTTCTCGTTACCCACTTGGACAAACAGACCAAGCAGAGGCAGGCGTTCCTCGTGGCGAGCGGCTCTCGCAATGAGATCGCGCAGGATTCGCCGGGAATAGTGCTGCTCAACAGGACCGGGAGGCTGTCCCTGATAGTCTCTCTGTATCCCGAACATCAAGAGGATGGTGAGTGGGGCACGTGGGCTTCGGCGCGAATCGGGGTAGCGCCAGTGCGAGGCGCCCAAGGCCCCGAAGCCGACTATGCGGTCGCTGCTCGAGGGATAAAGCCAGACCTCTGCCCCGCGGGCGAGGTCACCAAGCACTCCCTCTTCGCCGCCATGGATGTAGGCATTGACTTCCTGCGCCCACGGCCGGCTGCCGCAGTCAAAGGATTCGACCAATGGCATGAGATCAGGTGTGAGCGCAATCGCCGACCTGAGGTGTTCATTCGTCATCAGATCCACAGGTGGTGGCGCCGGTCACATCTGCCATCGCTCCGGCGCAACGATCAGCGTACTATCACTGCTCGGAAGTTATCAGTTCGCCGGAATTGGAGGGTATCGTAGGATCGTCCACAATACGCTGGAGCAGTTCATCCTCGTCGCACGTCAACTCCACTTCAGCCCAGCGTGTCGCTGGTGATGGCAGCGCATACACGACTTGGAATACCGTCCCATAGGTGGCGCCCACCAGTACCGTCGTGTCCGTCACTTTCTGGATGTCTCCAGTTGGAGAAACATAGATTGAAACCGGACATGAATAGGTTGCGGAAGTTCTTGTTGCGATTACCATCACCGGTGTCTCCCCTTATTATCTGAGACCCTACAACGGGGCGCTCCGCTATGTGGACGATTGACGGACATACAATGGGACAATACCCGATTCCAGATCATCAACGAATATGTGGAACGCGTAGTCGCCTGGGCGCTCATAGCGAATCTGTTGAAAATTGAGTACGAAACCGGCGCCCACGTCACGAGTGGGATGACCGGGCGCGAGTTCAGCCCGAAATTCGAGCGCCAACTGGGGATCCGCTTTCTTGCCATCCGAATCAACGAATTCGACGCGAAGCCGATGAGGCTGTCCACACTCCAGTGGGGGGACGCGCAGGCGCACGACCAGCGCCAAGGCCCCGTGCATTGCTGGAAACTCGGGTACGAACAAGTCCTCAAAGTCTCCGCCCAGTACCCACAATTTCCCGTCTGGAGTCGACTGAGCAGCGTCGGCAAGGAAGGCGAAGGCAAGGCGCATTTCGTCCTAAACCACTGCTGTACCAACGAACTCCGCCGGCCGGTCACCGGAACTCAATCCTAGCACAATCATCTGAATACCTTGAAACGGCAGGGGCTGGCGCAGAGCAAGGCGCAGCGGTGCGGCTTGCGTACCTGTCGGCACAGGTGCCACTGGCGGTCAGGCGGTCTTGCGGTCGGCGGACTGCTCATGGAGCTTCTCCAGCGCCAGCATGCGGATGAGCGTGGACGGGCCGATGCCTCGGCGAACGAATCAGATTCGGGGAGAAATCGCATCCAGCGAGAGTGTCGTGCTACGGACGAGCCGCAACGAGGCAGCCCCGAGCAGATTTCGTGGAAGCACCACCAGATTTGCACCATCCATTGCAGCGGAGGGAACAAGTATCCCCTCAAAGCCATGAGCAAGTGCTGCCGCGGCGATCTCCTGGCAGCGGCGAATATCGGAGCTCGCCAGTGCGTGCGCCAGGCCGAGCCTCGGAAGCCTCGATCGGGGGCGGCAGCGACCACCCGCGCGGCATCCCATGGCGCAGCAGGCACGGACGCCTCAGCTACAGGTAGATGCCGGCCGCGAGGCCGTCGAGATCAGCGCGAACCCTGTCGACACGGCCAATCCTGAGCGCCTCCTCAGGCGTAAAGCCGCCTAAGTAGAGGCTGCCCGCCTGGAGCCACTGCTGGGCCGCTTCCGGCGACCCGAGCATCGCCAGCAGCCTCTCCCGCAGCGCCAACAACTCGGCCAGCCTGGCGCGTGTTTCCCCCTGGGGCACGCTCTGATTGGCGCGCCAGCGGTCCACCGTCCGCCGGTCAACGTCAAGAGCCAGGGCGACGGTCTCAGGAGCGAGACCCAGATCCCGCTCCAATCCGTCGATAACGGGCCCACAGTCCAGGAGCCTCGCGGCGGCCATACGCTATCCTTTTCACTCGTCTCCTAAGAAGACATGGTTCAGGCTCCAGAGGGACCCAGCTTGACAGTTTACACGACCCATGCCCGTCTCCACCAGAGGGATTCTGAGTTAGAGAGTCTCCACATTGTAAAGTGCGACTGAACCATGCCTAAGCTTAAGGCCCCAAGGGGGATTTGTCCACAAGAAGCTGCCAGGCGCCACGGTCGTCGTCCCCCTTCAACTGCGCTTCCTCGCGCAGACGCTGCTCCTCCTCGCGTCAGGCCAGTCAGGTTGGAGGGGCTGATGGCCACGGACAGTCCAGCAGTCGGTTATCTGCGTGACTACCCGGAACGTATGCCGTCTGCATTTGAGGGGCGAGTACAATCTAAAGGGCTGGATGGGCGATAAAGACGGAAGGGGGCAGTTGGGTGGCGGACAGGCGGCTGGGTGATCGGCTGAGCGCGCATGTCTCGCTGCCGAAGGATGGATCGCCGGCATTGAGACTGGCGCTGACGGCGATTGACCGGGTGCATGGGGTACCATCTGACGCACCGATAGTGCCTATCAGCATTGCTGAACTGGATAACGCCCAGGGTCAGTATTGGGCAAGTAACGCTGGCGGCCCCGAGATCGTGGTAGATCCGGGGGCGCGGTTTCCGTGCTTCGTTTTGACCCATGAGGTGGCACACTACCTGGTAGACGAACTGATTGGGTCGCCAGATGAGGACAACGCTCGGTCAAGTCCACTCCTGGAGCGGTGGCGGGATGCGATCCACGCTACTGGGGCCGTGCGGCAGTTGCAAGAAGAGCAAAAGCGGGCGCAGGACGCCCTGATCGGCCGGATCAAAAGCCCAATGCGCACGGAGACGTTGATCACGGTGCAGGCGGCATTGACGTATGCCCTCCGGGACTCCGAACTATTCGCTCGCAGCTACACGCAATTCGTGGCGATGCAAAGCGGTGAAGGCGTACTCCAAGCCGAGTTTCGGGCGGAACTTTTCCGGATTCGCGCGGCGCGGTTATACTTGCCAACACAGTGGGAAGCGGATGATTTCGCGCCAGTCGCCGGCGCGCTGGAGGATCTGCTTATCGGGCAGGGGTGGATGGAATGAACGTGCAGACACGGCGCAAACTGCCGATCAATCCCGAGGAAGTCCGAACGTTGATGGAGGACCTGGGCATTGACGAGGACGTAGCGCGTGGGATGATCGCGGTGCGTCTGGGGTTCACGGACAATGTCGTCGCGCTGCCGCTGAACGGTTTTGAACGGAGTCCAGCCGCAGGCCGGATGAAACGGGCCGACGTAGCTGGGTCACGTGGCAAGGGAACCCGCGCAACAACCGCTCCATCGTCAACCAAGAATCTATAACTGAACAACGCTTGTGGGGTACACCGCGAGGTGCCGCAAGATCCATTCGCCGTTGACTTTCCTACTCTGATCGCGTAGCGTGTAACCGTAAGGCCCGTCTTGAACGGGGACCTGCCGGTGTATGGGGTCGGGCCTCAGGGCCCATCCGCCATGCCAACAAAAGGCGCTCAGAAGCCCCACTACGGTGGGGTTTCGTGCTGCTGCGCATGCTTCATCATCGCAATCAACCGGGCGTCGGATGGTCAGGTTGTGCTGCGTCCGACATCAGCCCCGATGGCGAATGACACGCTGGTTTCTTGGCGAGGTGCTGGGTCCCGTTGAGGACCTGACCAGGCGCCGCGGTCGTCGTCCTCGCCCGACAGCGCGTCCTCGCGCAGGCGTTGCTCCTCATCGCGCCAGGCCAGCAGGATCTTCTGCAGCGCCGCCAGATCGATCTCGGCGGGGAGCCATGGTGAGCACTTCGAGGAGTCGTCTGATCATCCTATCCACGTCGCAGAGGCCGCTGACGTATATTCGTCCGTTCGACGACGGTAAGTTGTCCCTCCAATTCGAACTGCTGAATAGCGAGCAACCGCAGCACCACTTCCCCCGGTTCTACTGGCGTCATTGGCGCAAATCGGCAGTAGACCAACCCGGGGGGAGGCGGCCAGGCCTGACGGAAGATCAAATCGCCAAAGTCGCGATCAAAAGTGAGGAGGAGGCGACCTTTGCTCGTTGCCCGGGCCAACACCTCCGTGTCCGGCGACCCCGCCGCATCCTCCGCCATGGCCGCGACGTCAAGTCCGTGGGACCGCAGGTGATGGACGCTTGCCAGCGGGAAGTTTTCGTCGGCCAGGAAACGCATCAAGCGACCACTAGCCCGGCCGTTTGCTGCAACAGTGTCACTAGCCGGCGAGGGGATAGAGTCGCTCGTCGCGCAGGCAATCGGCAGCGAAGGCGAACACCCCTTGCAAGGCCTCGCGACTCAGTCCGGGGTAGCTGGCCAAGACTTGCGTTTCGCTCCACCCGGCCGCGAACAGGCTGAGAACAAAATCGACCGCCAAACGCGTTCCCTTCACCACTGGCTTTCCGGCCAGAATGGCAGAATCGGCATGGACATACTGGCGCCAGTCAATGTTCCCTCTATCCATAGTGTGCATCCCCTGAGAATCGCTGGTGACATTTACACCATAGTACCGCGACAGATCTTGAAGAAGGGTAGTCGACCGGCGTTGCGATGGCGTTGGCTATCACGGGTACCTCTTTCCCAATGTGCGAACTCTACCGCCAACCGTCGCCGCTCTGCAATCGCTCCTCGCCTACTGCTCGCCCGGATGCAGCGCGGCAAGCGTACCCGCCGGTACAGGTGCGCTTGCCGGTCAGGCGGTCTTGCGGTCGGCGGACTGCTCCTGGAGCTTCTCCAGCGCCAGCGTGCGGGAAGGCCCCAGCGCATGGGGCAAGCATTCTTGACGAAAATGACAGATGCGGCTAGGCTGATTGTGACCGACATTGAGGGTAGGGTACATCCACGTCGGAAGCGTTCGGGAGAAATACCGTGAGCATCAGCGCTGTACGTCGGGATCTGGAGGCGATCCGGGACCGTGCCGCGGACGGCGATCTCTCGGGCGTCGTGCAGAAGGTGGCAGCGGCATTAAAGGCGCTGGATGCCGATCGCTTGCTCACATCGACGGAGGCAGCGGCCTATCTCAATATTCGTTCTGTGAACACGTTGAAGGTTCTGATCCGCCGCCTAAACGTGCAGCACGAGATGCACGGCAGCCGGATGATGGTACCGATCGCCGCGCTAGATGCCCTGCAAGACGATGCGTCGGTTCGCGGCATACAGGCGTCGGATCGAGCACATGACGCCACAGCCGAGTTGGATGATGGCGCTCTGCTTACGGACGATCAACTAGAGGCACTGGAACAGGGCCGGCCCGGGATGCTGCCCTGGCACGCCAAGCGCTTTACCAGCGGTCAACCCGTATGACCGACCGCGCAATCGTGGACACCAGTTCACTTGTGCCAGCCCGCTTTCGTCGCGACCTGCAGCAGGCAGCGCAGTTGCGGGCATTCACGGCCATCTGGTCGCCCTGGATCATCGCAGAACTGAACCGGGTGCTGACCTGGCGATGGATCAAACGAGTTGATCGCGGTTACACCGAAGCAGACCTTTCCGCTGCCAATGAACGCCGCTGTGGCGAGGCTGCAAAGGCGATGATGCAATGGCTGCTGCCCACTTTTGAAGTCGTCACGCCTCTGCCGCCGTACCCGCGTCCTTGGGATACGTTGACGGACGTGTGGGACCATCCGATCTGGGCGGCGGCAAAACTTGGCGCGGCGCAATATGTCGTGTCGGAGAATCGGCGTCACTATCCGCCACGCGGTAGCGACGGACGACACATCTTTGATGGCGTCGAGTACGTTGGCGCTGAAGCCTTCCTGGCTCGTCTGACCTACGAGCCCGCTGCTGACGGGAAGTAGAGCAAGTACCGCCGCGGGCACTGCTCAACCCATAGCGTCACCATGGTGATCGTCTCCCGATAGCGATTCCTCGCGCTGGCTCCGGTCCTCGACGTGCCGGACCACCTGGCCCTTTGCGGCATTCATCCGGCTGAGGGCGGCGTCGGCCCCTTTGCGGCTCATTATGAAGGCGGTGAGTCCCGCGGCCATCGGTACTGAGAGATCGAGCACGTGCGTCAGGTCACGTTGCAGTTCGCTCAGAACGTTGCTTCGTAGAAAGGCGAGGTTGCGCGCGACCCTTCCGGCGACCCGAGCATCGCCAGGAGTCTCTCTCGCAACGCCAGCAACTCGGCCAGTCTGGCGCGCGTCTTCCCCTGGGTCACGCGCTGATTGGCGCGCCAGCGGTCAACCGTCCAGGAGCAGCGCGCGAGGTTGCGCCGACGGAGGTCATGCGTCCTCAAGAGCACACAGCAGGCGATGGACGCCGACAGGCAGGAATGGGGTATCCTGGGGAACCTGGTGTTGATTTCTCACATTGATGGCTGGTGAGGCTGCGGCCCGACTTACATCGTTGACGGGGAAGGCTGTGAGATGGGAATATCTGCGAGGACGCCGGCCAGGAAGCGCCGCGTCGCACTCATCGGCTTAAACGCGCGAGCCGAGCGAGTGCTGATTCCTGGCCTGCTCGCCGCCGGGAACTGCACCCTTGTCGCCCTGTGCAGCCGCTCGCAAGCAAAAGCGGAGGCGATGGCGGCACGATTCGACATACCGCAGGCGTTCGACAGCGTTGCTACACTCATCGCTGCCGGCGTCGCGGACACGGCGTTCATCAACACCCCGGCCAGCGCGCACCAGGCGCCGGCAGTGGCGGCGGCCCAGGCAGGGATGGCCGTCATCTGTGAGAAGCCTCTGGCCGAGACGGCAACAGCCGCGCGAGCCATAGCGGATGCGGTGGCACGGGCAGCGGTTCCAAGCGCCGTCCACTTCACCTACCGTGGCATTGGGGGCACACGCATGGTCGCCCGCCTGCTGGAAGCCGGCACGGTAGGGCGCGTCTCGCTGGTTCAGGTCGCATTGCTCCAGGCCAAGGAATTGCAGGGAGACGCCCCTGGCCGGAGCGCCCTCGTCGAGATCGGGTCCCACGGTCTGGACCTCTGCGCCTGGTGGCTGATTAGTGCGGGTAGCGCGGCCGATCTGGCACTTGAGCGCGCGACGAGCATGCCCCTGCCCTCGGGCGCGGCAGACGTGACCACGCAAGCCGTCTTCCGCTCATCCGCCGGCGCGCTCGTTACCCTGCTTGTCTCGCGCGCTGCCATCGGCTTCGGCAACGGCATTCGCGCCCTGGTGTGCGGCGACAAGGGGAGCATCACGCTCAGCCTGGACGCCGATTCGGCGCTCATCCAACAGGCGACGGACGGCAGCCCGTGGACAGCGCGGGAGATCGACGACGACCTGCAGGTATCCTACCGCGCGTTTCCGGCGGTGCAGATGCGGGCGCTTGTCGCCAGTTTGGAAGGAACGCGGCAGTTCCCGAACGTCAGCGAAGCGTTGGTCATTCAGACCGTGCAGGACCACGTTGCCCGGCAGGCGGGGCTTGATCCAGCCAGCCTGGCGGCAGCGGGGAGATAAACATTGGCGGCGGCATGAGAGGCGCTGGATGCTGATCGATTGCTCACGACAACGGAGACAGCGGCCTATCTCAACATTCGTTCCGTGAACACTGTGAAGGTACTGATCCGCCGCCTGAACGTGCCGCACGAGATGCACGGCAGCCGGATGATGGTACCGATCGCCGCGCTAGATGCCCTGCAAGACGATGCGTTGGTTCGCGGCATACGGGCGTCCGATCGAGCACATGACGCCACAGCCGCACTGGATGACGACGCCGCTCCAACGGACGATCAACTGGAGGCACTCGAACAGGGCAGACCGGGTGTGGTCCCATGGCGTGCGGAGCGTCCGTCAGCTTGAAAGTCATGTATCTGGACGAGTCCGGCGACCATAACCTCACCGTCTTGTTGTCTCCCCTGTCGGTCGCTTCGTGCTTGGCAAACCGGTCAAGGAGGACTTCCGCATCATTGAGTCAAAGTTCCGGCGCAGCGGAGGGACGTATCGGGGACCGGGACTGGTGGTGCTACCCGCCGAGTAGCTCGCAGCGCCACAATTGATCCGTGGAGTAAAGCTGAGACCCGCTACGCAGTTCCCAGCTTCTACAAGCAGTATGCCGCGCCTGTGCGGTCATGTCAAGCATCGATTACCATCGGCCAGGGCGATTTGTCCACCAGTGGCTGCCGGGCATGTCCAGGTGGCCGTATGTGGGCGGATCGAAGGCGCCCGGATAGACGGCAAAATGGCGGTCAAGCGCCACGGTCGTCGTCCTCCTCCGCCAGCGCTTCCTCGCGCAGGCGCTGCTCCGCGTCGCGCCAGGCCAGCAGGATCTTCTTCAGTTCCGCCAGATCGACCTCGGTGGGGAGCCATGGTGAGCATTTCGAGGAGTCTTCTGATCATCCTATCCATATCGCAGAGAGCGCTGACGTAGAAAAGAGCACGGGTGATGCAGAGCAATGCACGGCGGACGGGATCGTTCACGTGGCGATGCTCCGGCGCCTCAGCTAGCCCGATACCCCCTGCGGAGTGCGGCTGTGACTGCAAGCGCGCGCGGTTCGTCCCCGTCACTGTTGCGCAGCAACGAAGATGCCGCCGAAGGGGGTGAGCTGGGCGGCGGGGCCGGGACTATCGAGCAGCGCGATCGCCCCGGCGTGGTCGCCCGGCCGGTCCGGGTTATAGGCAGCCCAGACGTACCAGCGTTCGATCCTTTGCGGACTGCACGCCCATGCTTTACACTCAACACTATGAGTGACGAGACGACGCCAGCAGCCGACTACGACAGCCCCTGGAAAGAGGCGCTCGCCCGCTACCTGCCCGACGCCTTCGCCCTCTTCTTCCCAGAGGCGCATGCGGCGATCGACTGGAGTCGCGAGTATAGGCTGCTGGACAAGGAGTTGCAGCAGGTCTCGCGCGATGCCGATCTGGGCCGTCGCCTCGCCGACACGTTGGTACGGGTCTGGCGGCGCGACGGGACCAACGCCTGGGTACTGATTCACATCGAGGTGCAGGGCCAGCCGGAACGCGACTTCGCCCGGCGTATGTTCGTGTACTACTATCGCATCTTTGATCGCCACAACCGTCCCATCATGAGCCTGGCCATTCTGGGTGATGAACAGCCCAACTGGCGACCGGCGCGCTTCGCGCAGGAGCTCTGGGGCTGTGCCGTGGAGTTGCGCTATCCGGTGGTCAAACTGCTGGACTGGCGGGAACGCGAGGAGGAGTTGGCGGCGAGCGCGAACCCCTTCGCCGTGGTGGTGCGGGCCTACCTGGCGGCGCAGGCGACCTATGGGTCGCTGGAGGCGCGCGGACGGGCCAAGCTGGGGCTGATCCGGGGGCTGTACGAGCGGGGCTACGAGCGCAAGCAGATCCTGGAACTATTCCGGCTGATCGACTGGATGCTGGCCTTGCCGCGGAAGCAAGACGATGCCATGTGGCGCGAGATTGCGCGGATTGAGGAGGAACGACGGATGCCCTACATTACGAGCGTGGAACGGATCGGGCTGCGGGAAGGGAAGTTGCAGGGGCGGCGGGAAGGGCTGCAGGAAGGGAAGTTGCAGGGGCAGCGGGAAGGCGAGCTGCGCGGGCGGCAGGAAGGCGAGCTGCGCGGGCGGCAGGAAGGCGAGTTGCAGGGGCAGCGCGCCATGCTGCGCCGGTTGATTCAGGCGCGCTTCGGGACGGTGCCGGAGGCGCTGGGGCGGCAGATCGACGCCGCCGACCAGGTGCGACTGGACCAGTTAGCCGACCAGATTGGCGCCGCCGCCTCGCTCAGTGCGCTGGACGCCGATTCGGGCGGACCGGCGTAGGGAGCG
>DHIZ01000318.1 GCA_002404055.1 Chloroflexi bacterium UBA4733 | reverse complement strand
TATCACAGGTACCCCTTTCCCATATCTCACTCTACCCCCAACATCCTTCCTCCGCAACCGCTCCACGCACAGTGCTCGCTGGGATGCAGCGCGGCATGCGTACCTGTCGGCACGGCTGCGATCAGCGGTCAGGCGGTCTTGCGGTCGGCGGCCTGCTTCCGGAGCTTCTCCAGAGCGAGCATGCGGATGAGCGTGGACGGGCCGATGCCTCGGCGGCGCGCTTCGTTGTAGAGCAGCTTCCGGCCCTTACCCGCTACTTCGGCAAGAGGGCATACGTCTGGTCCCCCACACGGAGCCACTTGGGGTCCGGTCGACCGCTGCCACCGATGCGGCTGTTCCGCAGGTATTGGTGAACGACAGCGAGCTTGCGGCCATGGTGATTGTAGTAGGCGACGGCCTGGCTGAAGGTACAATAGCGCTGGGCGACGCGACTGGCCTGACGGCGGGTGAGATGGTGATCGTATTGCAACGCTTCACGGAGTTCGCCGTCCATGACCCGCTCATAAAGCCGGGCGTCATTGAACAGTTGCCGCAGCGTGGCGGCATCAACAAGGAAGGTAGGTGGTGGCATTGGACGACGTGTTACTCCCCGCTCTTCGCCGGCGCCTGGAAGACTACACTACTGACAGGGAAACGCTAACAACCTTCCGCCGCTGGTTTCTTGGCGAGGTGTTGGGTCCCGTGGAGGACCTGACGAGCGACCGGACCCTCATGCACTTCGTCTACAAGATTGGCCTACGCTTGTTCGAGGCTGACGACGGGGTCTGGACAGAGGCAGAGTTGAAACGGGAGTTTCGGCGCCTGCTACGAGCGATCGCGCCGGATGCGCCCGCACGCGCCGCCTCGTAACGCGCATTGCGTGCGCCAAACTGAACCGAGGGGGCGGCAGCTCCGTCTCGTGCTCACGGTGGGTATAGTGTGGGATCGGAAGGCGATCTTCGCAGGAAGGACAGCGCGTGTGTACGGTCGTGCTTGCTGATGGCAAGCTGGAAATACCGACCAATGTCCGCAGCCAGTTACACTTGCAGGACGGCGATGCCTTGGAAATAGAGGTGACGCATGGCGCAATTCTGCTGCGACCGCTTGACACACTCACCGAGAACGAGCGATTCCATATCCGGCGTGGACTCGCCGACATTGCCGCCGGTCGTGTTCGGGAGGTGGCTGAGGAGGATCTGCTGGCGCTGATCGATCCTGCCGACCGCCCATGACCTGCAAGGCCTCTGGTCCGCATCGGCTTCGCTCGAACTTCGCATCATTTTCAAGCGCTCGGCAAACGGACGAAAGACGCTTGTGGCGTGTACCCGGCATTACCGTCGTTAGCGCGCAGCAGCGCTCGGGAGCGCCACGTTCACGTCGTGGTAGGACAGAGCTCGGGGAACAGGTGGCGAGTGCCGGCCAGCACGGCCTCCCAATTCTGCCGCTGCGGAACAACGCCAAACCACCGGATCATCATACCAATGACATCCTCTATGGCGACCGGGCCGGTAGGAAAATGTGCTTGGGTAGCAGAAGGGGATAGCTGGCCCAACGCGGGTCCAAGGTGAAGATGCGGCCAGGTGACCCAGCTACGGCCCACCGGGTGCCAATGGTAGGCGAAGAACTCCCGTCCGTCGGGGTCAGTCAGACTATAGGAGTAGTCTTCCAGCCGGACGACCCATTGACGGCTCGGTACGGTGGTTTCCATAAGGCGGTAACGAAGGAACACCCGCAGCAACGCCGGCGGATTGCTCCTGAGACGTGTCGGCGAAACCCCTAGTTTGGCGCTGTGCAGGACGCCCGTATCGCGGTGGCCTTCCGTACTGAAACGGGCAAGGCTGACACAGAGCAAGGCGCCTTGGTAGGCCTGGGCAAAGGCCTCGTTCGCCTCACGCGGCGTCCTACCGGCCAAGGGGACTGAGCATGTAGACACACACGACGTTCGAATGGTCTGGATGTTCATCAAACTCGCCGGCGTCCCATGCCCGCATGAATGCCTCGCCGCTCATGTGAAAATAGAGTTGCGCCGCGCGCTCGAAGTCTTCCCTTACTTCTTCCGGGGACATAACGTGGAAGGTAATCTCGTCCGTTTGCCCCTCAGGGTCGTCAACTGACGTGGCGATGGCGTTGGCTATCACGGATACTCCTTTCACACGCTCGTACTCTACCTCCAACATCCCTCCTCCGCAACCGCTCCTCGCACAGTGCTCGTTGGGATGCCGTGCGGCATGCGTACCTGTCGGTGCCGGTGCGAGTGGCGGTCAGGCGGTCTTGCGGTCGGCGGCCTGCTCCTGCAGCTTCTCCAGCGCCAGCAAGCGGATGAGGGTGGACGGGCCGATGCCTCGGCGGCGCGCTTCGTTATAGAGCAGCTTCCAGTACACGTCGGCCAGGCGAACGTGCCGTCTCCCGCCAATCGTCGCTCCAGAAGGCTCCTCCGCTTGAGCACGCTCAACTGTTGGGCGGCAAGCCGGCCCCACAGCGCCCGTCAGGGTGCTTCGTGCTGTTAGCCCGCCCTTTTAAGGGCGGGTGACCGCCACCCCAGCCGACCTCGCACACCTCCAGCCCGCTTTTGCCTGGCTGCCGCCAACGTATTGCTGCCACCTGTTGCTGTCGGGAAGGAGCAGCGCGCGAGGTTGCGCC
>DHIZ01000089.1:11383-11951 GCA_002404055.1 Chloroflexi bacterium UBA4733 | reverse complement strand
GGAGTATATAGCTGCACTCATGGGTGCATTGTCCTTGTTGTGGCCCGAAATGACAAGGGCTCGAGCCGAAGCCGTCGCCCTGATCAGCAGTGAACTGCTGGAAGGCGCGCGCGACGGGCGCTCCGTTGCCGACCTGATGAGTTTTGGCCGCACCGTGCTGGCCGCCGCCGACGTGATGGACGGCGTACCGGAGATGCTGGAGGAGGTCCAGATCGAAGCGACGTTTCCGGACGGCAGTAAGCTGGTGACCGTCCACCATCCCATCGCCAGCTAGCGGAAAGGCAGCGCGGGTGATTCCCGGCGAAGTGTTCCCGGCCGACGGCACGCTGGAGTTGAACGCCAACCGGCCGCTCACGGTCGTACGTGTGGCCAACGAGGGCGACCGGCCGATCCAGGTGGGTTCCCACTTTCATTTTTTTGAAGTCAACCCGCGCGTGGCCGACGACCTGGACGTCCAGGTGGCGATCCACACCGATACGCTCAACGAGGCCGGCTTCGTTGAGCGCACTATCGCCGCCATCGCCGGCAGGACGATCCACACCTACCATACCGAGGGCGCTGGCGGCGG
>DHIZ01000089.1:1233-11322 GCA_002404055.1 Chloroflexi bacterium UBA4733 | reverse complement strand
CCACACCGAGGGCGCGGGCGGCGGCCACGCCCCCGACATCATTCGGGTAGCCGGCCTGCCCAACGTGCTGCCCTCCAGCACCAACCCCACTCGGCCCTACACGGTCAACACGATCCAGGAGCACCTGGATATGTTGATGGTCTGCCACCACCTCGACCCGCAGGTGCGCGAAGATGTGGCCTTCGCCGAGTCGCGCATTCGCGCCGAGACGATCGCCGCCGAAGACGTGTTGCACGACCTCGGCGCGATCAGCATGACCAGTTCCGACAGTCAGGCGATGGGTCGGGTGGGGGAAACGATCATTCGGACCTGGCAGACCGCCAGCAAGATGCGCCAGGAGCGCGGAGCATTCCCCGGCGACGGCGATGCCGATAACCGGCGGGTGCGCTGGTACGCTCCTCCATTGTCGGTCACCGTTGACCTCCCCGGCGCCGCCCGCCTGCATGTCATTGTTGACTCCCCGCACTGGCCCTCAGCCGTCTGCGAATACGCCATTTGGGGGGCAACATGAGTTTAGACACCATCAATACCGACCTCGTCGAGCGCTTTGAGCAATCCCACCCGTGCGCTGTCGACATCCAGCCGGCGCTGGAAGTCATCCCCGGCATGACGCCGCGCACCATCCTGCACGCTGTGCCGCCAATCGCCTGGGACCGGATGTGCGGTCCGATGCGCGGCGCTGTTGCCGGCGCGCTCGTCTATGAAGGGCTGGCCGACACGCTGGACGAAGCGGACGCGCTCGTCGGCTCGGGAGCGATCACCTTCGGGTCGGCGCACGACCAGGACGCCGTGGGGCCAATGGCCGGGATCATCAGCGCGCGTATGCCCGTGTGGATCATTGAAGACGAATCCAGTGGACTGCGCGGCTTTGCCCACCTCGTTTGCCGAGGCGGCGCTGGCGCTCACTGACCGAGACTGAGTGCTCATTCTGACAACGTAGCGAGCCAGGCTGTGGGAAAATGCAACAAACGTCGTGCGTGGTGGGGGCAGTGACCACAGGTGGAGTTGCACCACCTTCCCCAGGGTAGGAAGGGGGATGGAGGGGAGCAGGGGTGGCGTCTCGCCTGGTCGGGCTGGAACGAAAAACCGGTAACGGCACGGCGTATTGACGCCGTGCCGTTACCGGAAAGGGCCTGTGGGTGGGAAGCAGCGTTGCGACCTCCCACCCACGGACAACACTAGCTGTTGTCTTCGCTCGTTCGGTTGCGCAACGCGGCGCCGACCGCGATCGCCGCAGCACCGGCTGCCACGACAGCGACCGGGGACATACCCGGCTGGGCCATCCCGCCAGCGCCGGTGTTCGGCATCTGGGCAGGAACCTGGGCGGCCGGCGCGGCGGCAGGTGCGGTGCTGGTTGCGCCGGCTGCGGGGCCGAGCAAGAGACCGGCGGCGGCCAGCACGGTTGCCATGTCGAGCGGCTTCTCAAAGGCGCCGTTCGGGTTGGCCGGCATGCCGACCAGCGTGCGCAGCGCCGCCGTGTGCAACGCTTCTACCGCATAGATGCTGGCGGCAGCGCCGAGAATGGCGCCGGCCTGGATGCTGCCGACCTGCCCAAGGTAGGCGCCGACGCCCGTGTCTTCGATCTTGATCAGGAAGCTCAAGGTCGACGCCTGATCGCTGAAGGCCGGGAAGTTGTAGCCGGCACGAGCGGCAACCGGCGTGCCGCCCATCTGGCTAATGACGGAGGTCAGGGTGACGGCGTGCTGATGCTCCGCCGCGCCGAACTCCTGCGCCAACTGCAAGGCCCGACCAGACAGCGAGCCGCTGGCGATCGCCTTCTGGTACATCATGTCCTCGAGGTGCTCCAGGGTCAGGGCATAGTTCAAGATGTCGAGATCAGCCATGAGAGTTCTCCTTTCTTTCGTAGGGAAAGGAACTCTTCTTGAATCATGTGCTCCATCACTCTCTGTACCCACTCGAGCGGATCGGCAGTGCACAGTTACGCTGCCGTTGCGTGCCGCCCCGAGTGGGACTTGTACCCTTCTATACGCGATGCGTTGGCCCTTGGATCACCGCCAGGCGTGGTCTTTCTGCTCTCACGCGTTTCTCGCTGCTGTGCTACCCTCAACCACCGTTGCCGGAGCGAAACAGAGGAGCACGGTTTGCTGGCGATGCAACGATGATGCGTGTGCTGGCCCACCGTTCTCGCTGGTTGGTGCGACTGGTGTGGGCGGGCGCGACTGTCGTCGCCCTGCTGCAAGCCGGCGTCGTCACCGCGCTCTGGGCGATTGCGGCCGGGCGGCGACGGCGGGAGCAGGCGCAAGGGTTCCCGCACGCCACCCTGCCGCCGGTCCGCATCAACGAGAACGCGCTCCAGATCTACAGCTATGGCCGCGACCTGTACGACGCCATGCTGGCCGCCATGGACGCGGCGGAGGAGAGCATTTACCTGGAGACCTTCATCTGGAAAGACGACGCCGTCGGGCAGGCATTCAAGGAACTCCTGATCCGCAAGGCGCAGGCGGATGTCGCGGTTCGCGTCATCTTTGACGGCTTCGGCAACATGATCGTCCCCCACGCCTTCAAGGTCTTTCCGCCTTCGGTCCATGCCATCGAGTATCAGGCGATCCGACGGCCCTGGCAGGTGCTCGATCCCCGCCGTTACGCATTGGATCACCGCAAGCTGCTCATCGTCGATGGCCGCGTCGGCTTCATCGGCGGGTACAACCTGGGCGACCTCTATGCCACGGAGTGGCGTGACACGCACCTGCGCGTCGACGGGCCGGCGGCGGCCCAACTGGCCCAGCAGTTCGTCGATTTCTGGAACGAGCATTGCCCCGCTGAGCGGCGTATTAAGCGCCACTATCCGCGCCAGTTCGACCCCCGCATCGTCGTGCGCGACACCAACGCCCTGCGGCTGAGCTTCCCGATCCGCGACATGTACATCGCCGCGATCGACCGCGCCGAGCAGCATGTGCTGATCACGAACGCCTACTTCATCCCCGATGGCACCCTGTTGCACGCGCTGGTCAGCGCGGCGGAACGGGGCGTCCGGGTGGAAGTGCTCCTGCCCTACCACTCCAACCACCCGGTGGCCGACTGGCTGGCGCGCGGCTATTTCTCCCGCTGCCTGCGCGCCGGCATCCACCTCTTCGGCTACAGAGCGATGATCCACGCCAAGACCTGCACGATCGACGGCGAGTGGTCGACCATCGGCACCGCCAACCTCGACCGCTTGAGCGCCGTCGGCAACTACGAGATTAACGTGGAAATCTACAGCCGCCCGCTCGCCCGGCAGATGGAGGCGCTGTTCGCTCAAGACAAGACCAACGCCACCGAAATCCTGCTGGAGCGCTGGGATGCCCGTCCCGGATGGTCTCGGCTGGGCGAGACCATCCTGACGCCACTGCGCCACGTGCTGTAAACCCCGGCCCGACAGGCTCGCAATTGGCACTGCACAAGGCTGTTGAAACGTCCGGCCCGATGGTAACATCAAGTGTACGGTGCTGAAGATGCCTGGACAAAATGCGGAAGGGCGATGGTATGGCCCGTTGGACGGCGGCAAACATCCCCAACCTGGCCGGGCGGCGAGCAATCGTGACCGGCGCCAACAGTGGGCTCGGCTTTCAGACATCGCTGGAACTGGCCCGGCACGGCGCGGCGGTCGTCCTGGCCTGTCGTGACCAGGAGCGCGGCAACCAGGCGCTGGGCCAGCTGCGCGCACAACTGCCGGACGCCGACAGCACCCTGGCGACCCTTGACCTTGCGGATCTGGCCTCAGTCCGTCGCTTTGCCGAGGGCTACGCAGCGACCCACAAGACCCTGGACTTGCTGGTGAACAACGCCGGCGTCATGGCCATCCCGCGCCGACTGACGGTCGACGGGTTTGAGATGCAGTTCGGCACCAACCACCTGGGGCACTTCGCGCTCACCGGCCGGCTGTTCCCGCTGATCGCCGCCACTCCTAAAGCGCGGGTCGTGACCGTGAGCAGCGCTGCCCACCGTGCCGGCCAGATCGACTTCACCGACCTGCAAGGCGAGCGGAAATATGGTCTGTGGTCGGCTTATGGCCAATCGAAACTGGCGAACTTGCTCTTCGCCTTTGCCCTGCAACGGAAGGTCGACGCGGCAGGACTTGACGTGCTCAGCGTCGCCGCCCACCCCGGCTTCGCTGCAACCAACCTCGTCGCCGCCGGTCCGCGCATGGGTGGGCACGCGATGCTGGAGCGCCTGTTCCGGGCTGGTACGCGGCTCGTGGCTCAATCCGATGCCAAAGGGGCACTACCCACCCTCTATGCCGCCACCGCCGACGACGTTGCTGGCGGCGCCTATTACGGGCCGGGCGGCATCGCCGAGCAGCGCGGCTACCCCAGACGAGTCGCATCCAGCCCCCAGGCCAACGACGAAGCCACGGCGCAGCGTCTCTGGCATGTGTCGGAAGAGTTGACAGGGGTGCGCTACGACCTCCTGGCGGACTGAGCAGCGAACTCCGTAGAGCGGACGGACCCGAGCCGGGCGTATGCAATACGCCCCTACGGCGCGCGGTGAGATGGCCATGCGCGACCAAGAACGCCGGTAATCGAGCCCGTAGGGGCGTATTGCATACGCCCAGGTCCTTCGCACACGCCGACGCCGGACGTTCGGCAACAAGGTCATTCATCGTAGGGTAGGCCGGCGGATTACGCGAAGTTCGCCAGCAATCACCCCGATGCGTCACACCCCGGTGCGCTCGCTCGTTGACGGCCCGGCGCAGTTCTGTTACGCTCTGCTATATATGAACACCGTTCTGGAATCCCCGCCGCCCACCCCAGCCGATGCTACGGCTGCGGGCGAGCGCAGCTACTACAGCATGACGCAAGCGGCGGCGCTGCTCGGCGTCAGCCGGATGAGCATCTGGCGTTGGGTGCGCGCCGGGCGGCTTCCCGTGTCGCGGCTGGGGCATCGTACCGTTCGGATTGAGCGCGCCGCTCTCGAACGGCTCATGGAGCAGGCCGGCTCGGCATCCGAGGATGAGGCCCTGGCCGCCTTCCCGACAGCAGACGACCTGATCGGAGACACCGCCCTCTCCGAGCACGCACCGCGCGCCGACTGGCGGGATGTTGCTCCGGGAGAACACTTCGTCCAATTCTACGAAGCCGATGACTTCTTGCTCGACGCGGTGGCAGCGTATATTGGCGCAGCGCTGCGCGCGGGCGAGGCGGGTATTGTGGTCGCCACCGCGGCACACCGGCACGAGTTGAAGGAGCGACTGACGGCCGAGGGGCTGGACATTGCTACGGCCGGTACCAACGGTCAATACGTGACGCTGGATGCCGGCGAGACTCTGGCAGACCTGATGGTTGACGGCTCGCCACAGCCCGACCGCTTCGCGGACGTTTTCGGCAACGCCATCACCCGTGCCGCGGCAGGGGGCCGACACGTGCGCGTCTTCGGCGAGATGGTCGCCATCCTGGCCGATGCCGGCAACTATGCTGCCGTGCTTAGCCTGGAAGGGCTGTGGAACGAGCTGCAACAGACCCACGTTTTTTCGCTGTTTTGCGCCTATCCGCTGGCCCAACTGGGCGGCGACGGGCTTGCCGGGATGCTCGGGGACATCTGCGCCGAGCACTCCCGCGTCATCCCCGCCGAGAGTTACACCAGACTCGCCGCCACGGACGATCGCCTTCGTGCCATTGCCGTACTGCAGCAAAAAGCACTGTCGCTGCAGGCCGAGATCAGCGAGCGGGAGCAAACGGAGGAGCGCCTGCGGGCTGCGCTGCTGGCGGAGCGGGATGCCCGAGCGGCAGCCGAGGCCGCGTTGCGGATGCGTGACGAGTTCCTCTCCATTGCTGCGCACGAGCTCAGAACACCAATCACGTCATTGCGGGGCTACGCCCAACTGGCGCAGCGCCGGTTGGAGCGCGACGGTCAGGTGGCTCCCGAGCGGGTAGTGCCGGCGCTTGAGGCCGTCTCCGGGCAGGCCGGGAAACTGTCCCGCCTGGTTGACCAGCTCCTGGACATCTCGCGCCTGGAAGCCGGCAAGCTGGTGCTGCAAACGCACCCGGCGGACCTGACAATGCTCGTTGCACAGGTGGTGTCGAGCGCGCGAACGTGGAGCGATCAGCACGAGATCGTCCTTTCCGCCCCGAACTCGCTTCTGGCCGAGGTTGACCCATTGCGCCTGGAGCAGGTACTGACCAACCTGCTCGACAACGCCATCAAGTACAGTCCCGATGGCGGCCGGATTGAGGTCACATTGCTGCGCTTGGGAGCAACGGCGGAACTGTCCGTGCGCGACTTCGGGCTTGGCATTCCGCCCGAGCAGCGCGAACGCATCTTCGATCGCTTCTACCAGGCGCACGCCAACGGCTACCTGAGCGGCATGGGGCTGGGCCTGCACATCGCGCGAGAGATCGTCGAGCTGCATGGTGGCACGATCCGGGCGGAGTTCCCCCCGGACGGCGGGACACGCCTGGTGGTGACTCTGCCGATTGCGCTTCGGGTGTCCGATGTAGGCGCCGACGTTGCCGCGCGTGACGGCCATAGGGGGAGCCAGCGGGACGCGTTTGCTGAGGAGTTCGCCGTTTAGGGGCGCGCCCGGGCACAGTGCTGCTCCAGGATGTCCAGCACGTCGAGCGGTTGGCGTGACACTGCCCAGGACCACTCACCGAAGCCGCCGTGGGAGTTGACCGCGCGCACCCACTCGTCGAGGAACTGCCGCTTGGTGCGCTGCTCGTCGTCGTCCTGGCCTTTGACCTCCAGAATGAGCATGCGTCCGTCGGCAAGCCGCACCAGGAAGTCCGGCAGGTACTTGTGGACAACGCCGCGGTGCGTATAGAGCACTTCAAAGCCGAGGTGGTCGTTCTTCACCCAGGCGACGACGTGGGGGCTGCGGTCGAGCTGGCCGGCTTCCGTTGCCTCCCAGGTGCTGTCGTAGACGCACATGTTGATGTGCGAGTGCTCGGTCACGTTGCAGGGCTTGCTGGTGGCCCAGGGCCGCATGTCGGCGGTGGAGCGGAGCGGATGTTCCGTGTCAAACACCGGCGCCAGCGCCTCGGCATTCTCAAAGCGAATCGCCTGCCAGATGTGCTGCACGAGGCGACTCATGTTCATAGTGAGGACGATGCGGCGCCGTAACGGATCGCGGTCGTACAACGCCGGGTGGATGGTGACGCGGTCGCTGGTGACAATCTGTTCCACCAGCCGCACCAGTTGCGCCAGTAGTTGCTCGCGACTGCCCTGCCAATCCGGCTGAATCTGGTCGAAGACGTTGCTCGCCGTGGCGAACACGATTTGCTGGGTGCGAAAGCGGCGACCGAGCGTGAGCAGATCAATTTCCCTGATCTGGGAGATGTCGGGCTTGCCCTCGATCACCGGCGCCAGCTCGGCCAGCACGGTTACGTCGGCGGCGTTGAGGACCAGGGGCGGCAGCCGGCTCGGATCGAGGCTCAAGCGCGGCCGGTACTGGTGGTCCACGTGAACGACGTTGGGCCAGGTGATGGCGTACTGCGCCTTCTTGCCGTCCGGCTCGATGCGCGCCTTGGGCGATGGCGGCGCCGGCGGCGTCCCCTCACCGCCTTCGTGGGGCAGGAAAGTGAACGGGACGCCAAAGACGTTGACATATTCCGGCTCGAACAGGCCGCTCACGGGGTCAACGTCGTAGGAGGTGCGACGCAGGCCCCGGCCGATCACCTGCTCGCACAGCAACTGACTGGTGAAGGCGCGCAGCCCCATGACGTGCGTGACGGTCCGGGCATCCCAGCCTTCGGAGAGCATGCCCACGGAGATCACGTTCTGAATCTGCTCGCCCGGCTTGCCGACCTGGCCGACGGTGTCGACAGCCCGCCGCAGGGCCTCGGCCGGGTCCAGTTTCGGCAGCGTGCCCGCTGTCGGCGTCCCTTCCTCCGCCGCATCCTCGTCGCCGGCCGGCTCTGCTCGCGCTTCCGGCGCATCCTCGCGCAGCTCGGCCTTCGCCAGCACCCTGGAGTCGATGTGCAGCGTGCGGTCGGGCGACTGCAGTTCTTTGATGCCGATCTGGCCGTGAGTGAAGGCGTGGTTGACGCGCGCCGCCGTTTCGGTGCGGTTCGCCACAGTGATCATCACCGGCGGCGTCGCCGCCCCCACTGCCTGCCAGTGCCGGGCCGTCTCCAACCAGTCCAAACCCAGCAGGTAGTAGCCGTTGATGACCAGATCCGGCAGCGGCTCTTGCGGCCGTGCCGGGCGGTTCAGGTCGTCTTTCACGTCGGGGTCGGCGTAGATGTGATAGAGCCGGGAGCGGTATTTGGTGGACAGCGGCCCGTCGCCGCGCACCACGACACGCGGCGTCTTGACCAGGCCGGCCTCAATGGCGTCGTTCAGACTGAAATCGCTGGTGATCCAGTCGAAGAGGGCATCTTCGCCGGCGGCTTTGCCGCTGGGGATGAAGGGGGTAGCGCTGAAATCGAAGCAGGTCGAAATGCCCCGCGTGTACTGGAGGCGATCCAGCCCGCCGATCCACTGCGTCGCCTGCTGCAAGTCTTCCTTGTTGATGCCGCGAATCGTAGTGGCTGGGGGCAGTCGCCAGGCGTGGTGCGCTTCGTCGTTGATCACGACGAGTTGAGGGGCGGTCGCCAGCTCCTCCAGTACGCGGCGGGTGAAGGCTTCGTCGCTCTCCTGCCCTTTCTTCACCACGCGCGGTCCGGCGTTCGGGTCCAGCGGCAGCAGTGCGTGCCAGTTGTGGACGAGCAGGCGGCCCTGGCGCAGCTTGTCATCCATGCCCGGCGGCACGATGTTGAACTCGTCGTAGTAGTTGTCGCTACCGGCCGGCAGCAGCACCTGCAGCCGGTGCTTGACCGTGAGACCGGGGGCGACCACCAGGATGTGCCGACCGTAGCGTGCATCCTGGGGATAGGCGACCTTGTTGAGCACCTGCCAGACGGCGAACGTGGCCAGCCGTCTGGCATTGCTGCGGTGTGTAAAGCCTACTAATAGCTGCCACGCCATCGGACACACTACTGCCACTTGGAAACATTGCGCCGGGCAGGCGCGGAGGCAGGCCCCCTCCGGCTCGCACCGCTCGCCAGGTGCCCCCGTGCGCGGGGGCACCGATACTGCGCGGCAGGGGCAGGCTGCCTTCGGGACGGCACGGCGTGTCGGATATTACCGCTCTGCCCCTCAGGTGGCGGCCGGGGTAACGGACAATGGAATGCCGCGCTTGCGGCCCAGGGTTCCGGGCGGGGCGGTAACGACCGTCGGGAGGGGGGCTCAGTCGGTCTCGTCCCTCGGGAGGTGTGCCGTGATAGACGACTGCGGGATGTACGACGAGGCCGGGCGGCTCAGGGCGAGTGCGGTGGTAACCGCGCTGACCTGGATGGTGCGGGACTTTCAGGCAGAGGAGGAGTGGCCGGAGCTGGAACGGCCGCTTCGACGGTCTCGCTCCGCTCGCCAGCGCGCGTCGCGCTCCTGCTCTACGACGTGTGCTGTTGCTTCAACGTGCCGGAGCGGCTCGCCGACGCCGAAGGCGGCCGTCGAGCTGCTGGGGGAGGCGGCCTGGCCGCGCATTCGGGCCACCTTCGCCCCCAAGGGCGGCCCGCTGCGCCGGACGCGCGTCAGTGCGAGCTGACCAGGCAGAGACGCAGCGCGCTGGCATCGCTGCCGCCCTGGCGGCCGGCCAGACGGCAGCGCAGGTTGCCAGGACGGTGGGCTGTGAGCCGAAGACGGTCTCTCGCTTCCTGCAGCGGGCGTCGGAGGGGCTGGCGGCGGACGGTCGCCGCGCGAACGGTGGCAGGCCGCCGGTCTACGCGGACCGCGCTCAGGCCGCCGTTCGGAAGGCGCGGGAGAGCGAGCCGACGAACGGTCCCCGGATGCTCCACCATGTCCTGCTGCGAGACCCGGGGCGGTTTGGCATCACGCCAGCGGAAGTGCCCTCGGCTGGCCGGATCGCGCAGCTGATCCACGAATGGGGCCTGGCCGTCAAGCCGGTCGGGCCGAGGGATTGCCGGCGCTATCCGGGCCAGGCGGTCACGACCCCAGGCGTGTTCACGATCGACACCTGGGGACCGTGGCCGGTGCGGGCGGGTACCCGCTTGCGGGTGCTGGTGTACCTCGCCACGATTCAGGACCGCTGCACCCGCCTCGTCGCCGCACGGCACGGCACGGTCTCGCTGCGCTCGCCAGCGTCGGTCGTCGGCG
>DHIZ01000089.1:0-1142 GCA_002404055.1 Chloroflexi bacterium UBA4733 | reverse complement strand
TCCACGCGCTGTACACGGACAATGGCATCGGGATGGTCCCCTCCTTCGGGTCGCTGCACGGCCGCCCTGCGGGCGTCGGCGCGAGCGCAGCGAGACCGTGCCGTGCAAGCTCGAGCGCTTTCACGGCTGCATGGAGCCCGAGTACTGGCGCCGGCAGCGCCCGACGACGCTGGCAGACGCCCAGGAGGGGCTGCGCAACTACCTCAACTACTTCAACACCGAGCGGCCCCACGGCCAGCTGAGCTACCGCGCGCCAGCGGACGATCAGCCGTGGTTTCGACCGTTGCCGGAGCGGTACTGGGAGGCGGTGGCCGTGCCGGAGCGCCTGGGGCCGCAGGAGGGCGTCGTTGAGGCGAACCGTCTGGTGGGCAATGACGGCACGGTGGAGACCTGGGGCCAGTTGCTCCGCCTCTCCCCGATCCTGGCCGGGCCGCCGACGCCCACCGCTGGCCCCCGCAGGGGGACCGTGCCGTTCAGACTACGGCTCCAAGTTACGGGCAAGGTAAGCACAGGGACGGCCCACGACGAGCAGCGCAAAGGGCAGGACATTGTCGTTGCGACCTTTGAGCACGCGCTGGACGCGGCGGGAGAGGGCGGCAATGCCTGGCAGTGTTACCGCAACGTCAGGCTGGTAGACTTTGATGCGGAGCCACCGCAGAATGAGGCGCTAGATGAGGGCCAGCTTGCCGCCCAGCAGTCGCGGGTACACAAGCGGAGGAGCCTCCTTGAGCGACGACGCCGACGCCCGCAGGGCGGCCGTGGAGAAAGCCCGTAGGATCGGGCAGTACTGGCTCGACCAGCTAGGCGATTTCGAGGCCGAGGTGCGGTCGGACGCGACGCGGTCGCCGTGGAGGCGCTGCTCGCCGCTGTCGAGGCCATGATCGACGAGGCGCAGGACTTCACTGCGCAGATGTTCGCTCCCGCCACGGCCCCGCGCCCTGAGGGAAAGGCCGACGAGCGCTGAGGCCCCGCCCGGAACCCCTGGCGCGCCGACGCCGCAGGCGGCCGTTGCCGCAGCACTCCGTACCAGACGACGCTCCGGTCCAACCGTGCCCTCCCGAAGGCAGCCGTCCCTTGCTGTGCAGGATCGGTTCCCCCACTGCCGTGGGGGAACCTGGCGAGCGGTGCGAGCCGGAGGGGGC
>DHIZ01000280.1 GCA_002404055.1 Chloroflexi bacterium UBA4733 | reverse complement strand
GCGTCTGGTCGTAGTCCGGTCGGTTGCCGATTGGCGCCATCGTGTCCTGTCCTCCGAGCACTCCAGTGTAGGGCATGACCTGACTGCTGCACCAGTGCAGGTCTCGCCAAGCACGCGCGCGAGTAAAGTGAGGCGTAACAACTCTCAGGGCCGCGATGACGATTGGCAGTCTAGTGACGGGGACACTGCCGTGCCCCGTGGCGCTGGTCTCCGGGTCCGTGTTGGCGCCGGGTACAGTGGTAGCGGAGCGCGAGGGCGGGACGACCCAGGCATCTGGCAATGGCGCACGTTGGCGCTGTCGCCCGGAGCGAGCGCGCGGCCAGGCGTGTGGCCGTTGCCGCGTGAGGGAGTGTGCGCTCGTGAAATTGCCGAACGCCGACCGTGCAGTGGTGGACATTCGGAAGTTGCGCGACTATTGTCTGAATCTCCAGCATCCCCGCGGTCGCCACAAGGCACGGAGACTTCAGACGGCACTTGGGTATACCGCTATGCACGCTGAGGAGTTGCGAGACGTGCTGCTCGCCGCCGCCCGGAACGAGCAGGCCGTCAAAGGCGAACAAGACGAATATGGACAGCGCTATCATGTTGACGTGCTCTTGACTGGCCCAGCCGGTCGGGCCACCGTCCGGAGCGGCTGGATCGTGCGGCGAGAAGAAGACTTCCCCCGCTTGACGAGCTGTTACGTTTTGTGAGGAAGCGAAAGGAATACCTATGGTTCGGGATATTCAGTTGCTTGATGTCGTCGCACTCACCGAGGATCTGCCCCAACGAGGAGTATGGCGCGGGCAGGTGGGTACCGTCGTGGAGTTGCTCCGCCCTGGCGTCTTCGAAGTGGAGTTTAGCGATGACGCGGGTCGGACCTATGCCAGCCTGGCTCTCCGTGCTGACCAGTTAATGGCGCTGCACTACCGGCCAGTGCAGGCTGCCTGAAGGTACTGCGTAGCGGGCACTCCTCTTGCGGCACGTCGTGCCCCGCCCGCGCCAGTTGACCTTTGTTTACGGTAGCCGTGATCATTCGTTCAGCCGGGCGAACAGTACTGTGGATGGGGAGGCGCCTCGTGGCGGTCGGGCAGAGAGGGACATGAGATGGCAGTCACCACCCGGCGCTACACCGTCGAGGACCTGCTCGCGCTGCCCGACGACGGCCACTTCTACGAGTTGCTGCACGGCGAAGCGTTCGAGGTGAGCTCGCCCGATCCCGACCATGGAGCGGTGGTGGCGGAACTCTTCGACTGGCTACGCCGGGCGCAGCGAGCCAGCTACGGCAGGGCGCGCACCGCGCCACTCGCGGTAATATTGGATGCTGGCTTCACTCGCCAGAACGCGCCTCAGCCGGACCTCTTCTTCATCCGTGAGGAGCGTGTGGCGATGATCAGCGCCGTAGAGATCGCCAGGGTACCGGACCTCATCATCGAAGTACTCTCCGAGAGCACGCGACTCCGCGACCTCCCCAGCGACCAGCCCAACCGCGGCCAGAAGTGGAAGGTCTACGAGCAATTCGGCGTCCCCCAGTATTGGATCGTGGACCCGGAGACGCGCAGTCTGGCCCAGTACACCTGGGAAGACGGCCGCTACCGGCAGCCGGTGGTGCTGCTGGCGGATGAACGCCTGAGCAGTTCGTTGTTCCCGGGGATCGAGTTGCCGCTCCGGCAGGTCTTCGCTGAAGTGCTGCGCCCGGAGCGGCCCCTCCAGGGGCTCGGCGCCTTCCGCATCCCAGGTCGCCAGGGGCGATGAGCAACGGGGAGTCTGGCGAGGTGCTGGAGCGGTGGATTGACAGCCCGGAATGCTCGCCTCGGGTGCATGGTCATACCCCCAACAAGTCCGGCTCGCAGTGGCGCGTCACTCCACGCGGAGGGACGAATGTGCGAGACGGCGTGACCGGGCAGGGGAGCCATCATCCTCCGCTGCAGCCAAACGGTAGCTCATGACGCCACGGGAGAGTCTAATACCCTGACCACCCGCTCACGATACGGTTCGGGCCCTTCAGCCAGGACGCTCGGGAACCGATCTAAGGATCGGGCGAGCTCCCGGTAGGGTGGACTTATCCAGCCGATGGCCTCCACGATGTCGGCGTGCTGTCGATCCAGATGCCCATACTGCCAGATTGGCTCGTGACGGAACACTCGATTCCGTAGTTTTCGGATGCCATTCAATCGTCTAGAAAGGCGAGAACGTGTGCGAATGGGGCGCGGCTGCCGAACGGTGAATACCATTCCGCAACGCGATCTCGAGGCTCTGCAGGATGGGATAGAGCGCCTCGCTCAGCGCCACGTTCCATGCGTAGCGGCCCAACAGGGTAAGGTCGTCATCGGAGGGCAAACGACGACAGGCATCCAACCGTGGCGACGAGATCGTGTCGCGGAGCGCCGCCAGATCGACCGTTGACTTCACCACCCTTCGATGGTAGATTCTACCAAGTACAGTCCCCGGGTACTCCTCTCTCGGCCTTGAGCCGGTGATGAGCCCGGGGTTTTGTCTTTCACGCGGGTTCGTCGCATCGGTCTTCACACAATCAATTCCCCGCCCACTGCTGCCCGCTCCCCGTGACGTGCAGCCAGTAGCCGGCATTCGGTTGCAGGGTGGTGAGGTTGTTGAAGGGCGCCATGTTGGCAGCGGTGAAGTAGCTCAACGCGCCGCCCTGCCCCGCGTCAAAGCCGAGGGTGATATCAACGGCGTTGTTCAAGTGCCCGAAGGCGGTGGCCAGTGGCTCCGGTGACGTGCCGCTATAGCCCACCAGGTTCCAGCCAGGGGTCAGAGCCAGGGTCGTCCCTGCGGGGAGCGGCGTCCCGGTCAAGGCCAGCGTGCCGCCGGTGGTGAGGTGCAGCCAGTAGCCGTGGAGCGGGAGCAGATCGGTGAGGGTGTTGAAGGCTCGCATGCTGGGGCTGGTGAAGTAGCTCTGCGCTCCGCCCAGGCTGGCATCGAAGCCGAGCACGATGTCGTAGTCGCCGTTCAGGGACGCCAGCACCGTGGTGAGCGCGGTGGAGGTGGGTTGGAAGGAGAAGCTGACCAGGTGCCAGCCGGCGGAGAGTGGCAAGGAGAGGCTGCTGCCTGGTAGCAGGTTGACGCTGATGAAGCTCTTGTCCCCCCAGGAGATGGAAACGGACGGTACTGCCGGCAGATCGTTCACGGTGAAAGTGATCGGATCACCGGTCCGGGCGTAGTTAGCGGTGGGAGCGGTGCCGTCCGTGCCATAGACGGCAATGCGGTAGTTGCCCGGCTGGGCGAGCAGATCGCTGCCGCTGCCGACAGTGAAGATGCCGCAGAGGGTTTGCTGCCGGCAATACGCCTTCACCACCGCTCCGACCGGAGCAGGACCGCCGGGCAGGGTGACAAACCCAGCATAGATAGCGAACGATGGCGTGACGATGACGCCATTGCCGACCGTAGCTGTCGCGGTAGGCGTCGGCGAAGTGGCTGGGGTAGCAGCGGCCGTGGCGGTGGCTGTTGCCGTGACGGTAGGAGCGGGCGTTCCGGTCGAGGTGACCGTAGCGGTGGGGCTAGCGGTCATGGTGGCCGTCGGAGTGGGAGTGGGCGTTGGTGTAGATGTAGGTTCCGCAGTGCCAGTCGGTGTTGGCCCCTCGGTTGCGGTTGGGGTCGGCGAAGGCGCAACGGTCGCGGTGGGGGTCACCGTCGCCGTCGCCGTTGCGGTCGGCGTCGGTGTCGGTGTCGGTGTGCTTTGAGGTGTAGAGGTGGCAGTCGAAACGGCTGTGGCCGTCGGCGTAGGTGTTGGCATTGTCGTTGCCGTCGGCTGAGGGGTGGACGTTGCCATCGGTGTCGGCGTGCTCTTCGGGGCGTCCGTGGCCGTGTTGGGAGCGCTGGTAAAGCCGCTGTAGTCGATGGTGGCGTTGGCGCTCCCAATGATGCCGTCACCATGCCCACTCGGATTCGATGGCACGGTTGGACCCGTAGAGCTATTCCACCAACTCTCACGGGCGTTGATAGTCGCACCCGTCGAGCCGAACATTCCACCATTGACGGTGATTCCGCTGCCACCCGGCGAGTTTTGGAAATTGGAACGGGTCATGGTAAGCGTCGCGGGTCCCGACACGCTGATTCCGGTCCCGCTATTCTGATCGAACGTGACGTGCGACCACGCCGGCGGCGAGGCGTTGGAAACCCGGATGCCGAAACCATTGGCGCCTGCGTATTGCACAGTGACGAACTTCAAAGTGCAACTACTGCCGGCTTGTAAGTCGAGGCCGCCCCACTGGCCGGCCGCCGGCGCCGGACTGGCCGACGTCAGGAGGATCGGAGTACTGCCACTGGCGCTGCCATCGGCAATGAGGGTGCCGGCGACGGTGAGACTCGCACCGGCCGCAAAGCGCAAGACCGCCCCGCCCCCGACCGTCAAGGTGGCCGTAGTCGGCACCGTGAGGGTACCGGCCACGTAATAGTCGGCGCCGGCATTCTCCAGGTCGGCGTTTCCGAGGTAACCGCCAGCGAGATAGATACGATTGCCGTTACCGTTGCCAGTGTAGTGCAGGGTCGCTACCGTGGTGGAACACGCGGACTGCGCCATCATGGAATACAGAGAGAGGTACAGTCCGTAGCCGCCGTTGTTCTGAATCGTGTCGTTGCTGAGGGTCAGGCAGCCGCCGTTGTCATATATGCCATGGCTGCTGCTCGAGGCAACCGTACTGTTCGTGATGCTGAGAGACGACGCATATTGCACGTCGATACCGTAGCCATTAGTGTCTGTCACGGTGACGTGGTCGAGTGTCGGATTGGTCGTTGAGGACCCGGTCTGGATCCGGATGGGGAAACTGGTGCTATTACCGTTGGAGCTGTCCAGGTAGCCGGCGTCCTGGACAACGACATCCTTGAGTATGCCGGTGCCGGCGGCATTTGTCCCCGAGGCGAAGGTGATGCCCGTCCACTGGCCGGCAGCCGGGCGCGGACTGGCGGTGGTGAAGGTGATAGGAGTGCTCGAACTGCTGCTGGCATCGGCGATGAGGGTGCCGTTCACGACAAGGCCAACGCCTTGCGCAAACCGGAGGGTGACTCCTGGGTCTATGGTCAGCGTGCTGCTGCCGTTGACGGTCAGCGTATTACCAACGTAGTAGTCGGCCCCGACATTGGGCAGCGTCATTGAGCCGTTGAACCAACCGCCGCCTAGATAAATCCAGTTGTTATTACCGTTCCCCGTGTACTGCAGGTTGCCAAAGGTGGCCCCAGCACCGCAGGAACCCATAGAGTTGTTCTGCAGGAAGAGGCCGTAGTTGACGTTGTTACTGATGACGTCGTTGCTGAGCGTTGGGCAGCCGCCGATCACGGCGATACCGTGGCTGCTACTGGCCGTCACTGTGCTGTTGCTGATGACCGGCGTTGCGCCATATTCGACGTCGATGCCGATGCCGGAGGTGTTCTTGACCGTGAGGTGATCCAAAGTCGGGCCGGCGGCACTGCCGGTCTGCACACGGACGCCGTAGCTCACGCCGGAAGTGGGGTCCGGTATCCCGGCGTACTGGATCGTGACGTACTTCAGAACACCACTGCCGGTGCTCGCGCCATTCGCGGAGAACCATACCCCTGCCCACTGTCCGGCGGCAGGGTTGGCACTGGCGGTGGTAAAGAGGATGGGATTGGCGGAACTGGAGCTGGCGTCGGCGAGCAACTCCCCAAACACCACCAGCCCCATGCCGTGGGCGAAGCGCAGGGTCGTACCCGGACCAATCGATAGCGTGCCGTTGACCGTAATCGTGTTGGCAACGTAGTAATCGGCGCCGGCATTGACCAGGGACGTGCTGCCGGACCAGTAGCCGCCGCTCAGGTAGATCCAGTTATTGTTCCCATTGCCTGTGTAGACCAGATTGGCCACGGTAACCGCCTGGCCACAGGAACCCATCATGTCCGTCGCCAAGAACAGGCCATAGCCACCATTATTGGTGATAGTGTCGTTGCTCAGCGATGGGCAAGCGCCATTGACGTGGATTCCGTGGCTACTACTGTTGGTGACGGTACTGTTGATGATCGTCGGTGTAGCGCCATACAGCACGTCGATGCCGTAGCCGGTGGTGTTGTTCACCGTGACGTGATCGAGCGTCGGGGAGTTTGCGTCAATCCGAATGCCGAAGGGGTCGCACGGCGAGCTGTAGCAGGTGCTGGCAGCGCCAGCGTACTGGACGGTGACATTACGGAGAATGCCGCTGCCATGACTATACTGATCGGAGACAAAGCGGACGCCAATCCACTGTCCTGCCACCGGCGTGGTACTGGCAGATGTGAAGGTAATCGGTGCAGCGGAACTCGCGCCGGCATCAGCGATGAGCGTTCCGGCCACGTCCAAGGCCGTACCTCCGGCAAACCGCAGGGTGACGCCGGGCTCGATGGTGAGCGTGGAGCCACTGTTGATGTTGAGCGTGGCGGCCAGGTAATAGTCGGCACCGGCGTTCGTCAGCGTCGCACTGGTCCCCTGCCAGCCCGTACTCAGATAGATCCAGTTGTTATTGCCGTTACCCGTGTACGTCAGACCGCTGATGGGCGCCGCGAGGCCGCAACTGGGCGTGTAGTAGCCCGCCAGGGAAACACCATAGCCGCCGTTATTCGTGACTGTGTCGCCAATGACGGTGGGGCATCCGCCGCTCACGTCGATGCCATTGCCGCTGCTCCCGGTAATCGTACTGTTCGTAATAGTTGGTTGCGCATTGCCCTGGACGATGATGCCGGAGCCGTTGGTCGTCGCCACGGTGACATGGTCGATGGTTGGCGTGCCCGCTTGTATTAAGATCGCGCTCCGTGTCGTGGCACAATAGGCGCCGAAGCAGGAGGCGTAGCCCGCGTCCTGGATCGTGATGTCCTTGAGCACGCCGGCCGGGATGGCCCCGCCATATTGACCAACGAAAGCGACGCCAGCCCACTGGCCGGCGGTCGGGCTGCTATCGGCGGAGATCAGTGTGATTGGCGTATTCGACTTGCTGCTCCCATCCGCCTGCAACGTCCCAGAGACGACCAGGGCAGCGCCGTCCGCGAAACGCACGGTGACGCCTGGATCGATCGTGAGCGTTGCTCCAGAAGGAACAGTGAGGGTAGACGTGACATTGTAAACACCGCAGGAGCCGGTGAACTCCGTGCTGCCGGAAAGATAACCACCGACGTTGCCGCACGGTACTTTGGTGATCGGCTGAGTCAATCCCACGGCTATCTGGACTTCGCCTTCCGGCGAGTACACTGCACCACCTGCCTGATCCACAATATCCAAGCCCAGAGTGATCTGCTGATAGGGAATTGACGAGGTATCCCAGAGATATTGATACGGCCCCGAGCCGGTCAACTGCGTGACGATATGCCACGTCTGGTTATAGAAAGCCGTCATGTTGACGTGATCCACGCCGAGGTTTGCTGAGACAACTGCTTGCAGCAGGACGCTGCTGCCGGACGTAGTTCCTGCCAAGGGTGCAGTGTAGTGACCTGTCACTTGATGCACGGTGCAGTAGTGCAACACAGTGCTCGGGCACTCAGTACCCAGTGCTTGCGATAACCACAGCCCGGTTTGCCCCGCACCCTGGCGCAGGGGCGCCCCATGGTTAGCGAGGATCGCATTCTCGGCCGGTAACGACGGTGGGAGGCCAACCGGAACAACAAGCATAGGCGTGGTTACCAGTTGGGCGCCAAGTGACTGGTCGTCGTGCAGGGTCTGTTTCGAGGTCCACTTTTGAGAGCCTCTACCGATCAGCGCCGGCTGACTGGAGGAGCAGTCGAACAGGTCAATGAACGATGTTCCCGGTTGCCCCAGGCAGATGGGAAAGCCGCTGAAGTTGACGACGTAGTCCGCCGTGGACTGGATCGACGTGACGTCGAGGGCGTTGGGTGCGCTTTCCAGCGACTGAATGATGCTGGTGTGCCCGGGATCATCCTCTGGAACACGAAGCTGACCCAGGACGGTCTTGCCGAACCACTTCGAGAGTAGGAAGTTGCCATAGATGAGGCAGCCGAGGTTACCCAGGAAATTGCCGCAGTCACTGTCGAGAATCGCGCCTGCTCCGGGGATGCCGCCGACTGGGCTCTCCAGCAAGACAAGCCCATGCAGATGCACATTGACATCGGCCGTTTCGCCATAGGTCACAGCCCAACGGGACGCGATGATACCGCCGAGGCTGTAGCCGACGAGATCAATTTGGGCGAGTGGATCTGTCTTTATGACCTGGCGCACCAGGTAATCAAGCACGGGAGTCTGGTCGTCGACGGACTGCTGGGTGTCTTGTTGCTTATAGACCGGATTCACCGTCAGGGAGGAGAGGTCAACCAGGGAATTGACTGAGCAGCCGTTCTGCCAGGCAGTGCAGAAGGCGTTGCCTGCGGCATACTGGGCCGGGCCGCCGTAACTGAACCAGACGATTTGGGGTTTGCCATCGCGGAGCGGCGCGAGGTTGGTTAGCAGAAACTGGCCGTCATTGTCGCGCGTAAAGCCGCTTGTGCCGGACTGCGTCTCGATCCCATCGAGGAAGATGACGTAGCGGTGGTTGACCGGTCCCGATTGAGCCTGGAAGCGCATAAGGGGGGGCTTCCCACCCGCGTCCATCAGGCGGGAGATGGCGGCAATGCCCGCTGCCGTTTGGTCCGCGTGTAGTATTGGTGGGCTTGGCAGGATGGCGGCAGAAGCTAGTGGGTCACGCGACAAATAGCTGAGATTGTCGCCTCTCGTGAGAAACCCAATTTAATTGCGGCGTGACCCACTAGTGCAGCATTACCAGCGAAGGCTGACGAGAATGCCGGCTCCCCGGCCAGTGCCGTGATCAGCAGCATGAGGACGCGCGTCAGCACCGATGGTAATGAGGACATCGTTCACCTCACCTGATGGCGTTGCCGTTGGTGGCAACGCCAAACCGAATAACGGTGCTGCATCGCTGCACCTCTTCCTCTGATGACTCGCAGCTTTATCCTCCCGCCACGGCATCAGCGTGCCGCCCATGTCTGTGCGGTGGTGGCTGGGACGTGAATCCAGTAGCCGTGGTGTGGTTGGAAGTGATCGAGGTTGTTGAACATCCGGTGCGCCTGATCGCGGAAGTAGCTGAGGGCGCCGCCCAGGGCTGGATCAAAACTCAGGACCTCGTCGTAGTTGGCGCCGAGCGGGCTGAGCGACGTAACAAGGTCGGTATCGGTAGTTCCGGCGAAGCCAACCAGATTCCAGCCGGGTGTGAGCGTCAGCGCCGCACTGGGGTCGGGCGGCGTACCGGTGATGGTCAGGGTGGCGTCCGACGTGAGGTGAATCCAGTAGCCGCGCAAGGGCTTGAGGTCGGTGAGGGTGTTGAAGGGCGCCATATTGGCAGCGGTAAAGTAGCTCTCCGCCCCGCCCTGGGCAGCATCAAAGCCTAATACGATATCGAAGTGGCCCGCCAGGGAGTGTAGGACATCGGCCAGCGTGGTCGATGAAGGCTGCACCGTGAAGCTGAACAGGTGCCAGCCGACGGAGAGCGTGATCGTTTCTGTGGCCGTTCCCTGGGTCACGTCGAGACTGACAAACGCCACGGGCAGGCTGCCGCTCGGGGCGACAAACGGGATGGCGCTCGGAACGATTCCGGCAGTGACGCCGTTGATGGCAAGCTGGTACGACTGGCCAGCCGCCGGGTAGGCGGCGGCACCCGCTGTACCGTCGGCGCCGTTCACCTGTAGCAAGTAGACGCCGCTGCCGGTCGTCAGACCGCAGCCGATGAGCGCGCCGTTATAGCTCGCCGTCACCCTGGTTCCAATAGGCGCAGCCACACCGGAAATCGTCAAGGCGCCACCCACGAGGTTCTGCCGCGAGGAGACGGCGCCAGTGAAGCAGGTGGTCGGCGTGCTAACGGGAGTTGGAGACTCCGTGGGCGTTACCGTCGCGGTTGGTGTGGGGGTCGGCGTGGCGGTGGGCGTCGCCGTCGGGGGCGTATAGGCCGGCAGCGGGCCGCCCGCCGAGCAGCTGTCGCCGTCGGGGTACAGCACATCCTTGTAAGCCTCGATGTCGCGGAAGCCGGTGGTGTTGCGATTGCCCATGCCCGTGACCTGGAAGCGGACGAAGGTCGTGGTCCGGGTCGGGAAGCTGATCGAGCGCCGGCAGCCGTCGCCGTTCAGCGTCCCGAAGTCAACCGTGGAGCCGTCGCTAAACTGCAACTGGCCGGAGAGGGTGTCGCCGCCGCCCCGGCCCCAGATCGAAACCTGGCTCACCGGGACCGCCGCCTGGAAGGTCGCCTGCCAGTAAGAGTTGAGGTGTTCGAGGCTGCTCCACTGCGTGGTGAGGTCGCCGTCGGCCCCATGCCAGGCGGTGTCGGTCGGGCCGTCGCCGTACTCGCCGTTCGCGGAGCACCCGGAGAAGAGATACCCCGGGCCGCAGCGGATGTAGGAGCGCGCGACCGGCGGGGGCGCGACCGGCGTCGGTGTCGGCGGGGCGGGGCTGAGGCTGAAGCCGGCGGCGGTCGAGATGGCGCTGGTCCAGTTGACGTCGCCGCTCTGGCGGGCCTGGGCGATCACGTTCTGCGTCCCGGCGGGGCAGCCGTCGGTGGCCCAGTTGAAGGTCACGGTCGGCGCGCCCGTCTCGTATTGATGCGAGGGCGGGAAGGCGCCGCAGGGGACGGTGACCCGGACCGTGTTGTAGCTAGGGTCGGACGACTGGGCGGTCACCGTCACCGAGCTGCCGGATTGGGCCGAACCGGGGGAGAAGCTGAGGCGCACGCTCGGGGAGTTGCCCGCGGACCCGCCCGTGATGGTGACGACTCCCGAGGTGGCGATGGCATTTGCCCACTGCGGGTCGCTGCTCGTGCGCGCCTGCGCCGTGACCGTCTGACCGCCGGCCTGACACCCGGCGGTAGACCAGGTGAAGCTGACTTCCGGCGCTCCCAGCTCGTACGTCGGCGGCGAGCCGCACGGCAGGGTCACGCGGATGGTGTTGTAGCTGGAGTCGGAGGACGTCGCGTGGACCGTGACGGAGGCGCCCGCCTGTACCGAGCCGGGAGTGACATCGACAGCCAGACTCGACGACTGGCCTGCGCCGCCGCCACTGCCAGGCTGGCCGCCGCCGTTGCCCGTCCCACCCTGCGGCGAGTTGATGACCGTCCGAGTGCCATTGGGGGCCAGGTTCTTGTTCCCGGCGCGGTCGTACACATCAAAGCTGATCTGGACATTGCCTGCCGCGATGTTGCTCATATCCCCATCGCACTCGTAGACATCGTCGTGCGATGGCTGGCTGACCTGGCACACCACGAACCAGTTGCCACCTGGTGGTTGGGCGGTGAAGTTGACGTGATCAATGGCCGGGCCGCCATTGGATGGATAGGCGTGCGCTGCAAAGTGAAGCGTGCCGGCTGCCGTCATTCCGTCAGCAGGGGAGATCCAGGTACCGCCGGGGGACAACTGTCCGCTGCCGCCCGGGTTATCACTTACAATCCAGCCCGGGTCGCCTTGTACTGGAGCGAGCGTAGGAATCTGAGGAGGCGTAGATGGCAGTGATGGTGGATTCGTCGGTGCAGGTGCATCGTCAGCAAAGGCGATATCAACGGGCCAATACGCATAGCCGAAGAGGTCCCATGGATTCGCGGCGAAGTCGGGAGCAACGGTCAATGTTACGGTGTAGTCGCCGACAGACAGGAGTGCATACTGTTCATCTGCTGCAGATAAAGTGAGAACAGTATGTCCATCCGAGTCACTGGTGATTACCGCTTTCTGAACTCCAGAGCTCTGCGTCTGGAAGTGCATCAGCCACAGCGGCGAGAAGAACGGGCCGTTGATTCTGATGTGTTCAGAAATCACCTTGCTAGTTTGATTGGTACCAGTGAAGACGTCGGAGTTGAGTGATGACTGCGGCGAAGACCAAGCGTCATACTTTGGGGACACGATCGCACGTATTACGTTGTTGTTCCCCCCAGCCTTGTGCAAGGGAGTTTCACCGATAGCATGCGGATCCCAATCCGCGCTCCACGCACTTATCAACATGCCGGACGAACCTAGCGATGCGTCGTAGATGCCAACGTGCTCCGGATCAGACCGGTTATCCGAAGAATACAGGATCAGGTCACCATCCTGCGGTTGAACGTCGGAGCCGGGATTCACGATGATGCTAAAAGGGAGGGTAGGATCCTGAGGTGCCTTGCTATAGATCTGCCAGTAGCCCGGCTCAGTGGCATCGCTGTCGGTCGTTCCAGGAGCATATTTGCGAACACCACCTACAAATTGACGGGCACCGTTGTTTACAAACAGGGAGTAAATGAAGCCGCTACAGTCGAAGCTGGGGTGCTGATTGGCGTCGATTTGTCCTTGTCGTAAGTTTGGCTCTTGACTGTAGTCGGATTTCACATTCGGGTTCAGGTATCGTTCAGCGTTGCACAGAATCCGGTCGCGAAGCCCCAGCGCCGAGGGATTGCTACAGTTTCGGGAGACAGCCGCAAGCAAAAGGCTTCGGCCTCCGATTGCAGGGAAACTGATCGCCTGCTGAAGGGAGGAACTGTGCATGACAGGTGTTGACGCCTCTGCACGAGACGTGGCAGACGGCAGGGCCGTTCCGGCGAATAACTGTATCGTCATGAGTGTCACAAAAAGTAAAACTCGGCACGGACCCTTTACGCTCATGGTCGACTCCAAACAATTTGTCGGTACCATCTACCCTTTTCGCCGCGCCCGCACGTCGTGCCCGGCGTTTCGATCCTCAAAGGCAGCCGACTACACGCCCACGACCAGCAGACGGCACATTTCGTAGAAACAACCCGAAAGTGTTCCCCGTCCTCCCGTTGCACGCGAGTTACGGCTATAGTACCTAACGACCCCTCGGTTAGCAAACAGGAATCCTGTGTAGGCGAGGTGACCACAGTGGACAACCAACTTTCGGTCGGCCAGGTTCTCAAGCGGCGGCGTCTCCGGTTGCAACTGCGGCAGGAGGATGTCGGGCGGCGCGCTGGCCTGTCGCAACAGGCGGTGGCTGAAACCGAAGCGGCGTCGACCAGCTCCAGCCGGCATTTTAGCCGGCTCCTGCCGATCTGCGCCGCGCTCGGCCTAAGGCTGCACGATGTGCTGGTCGAAGCGAACGTGCAGGTTGATCAGCAGAACGAGAGACTCCGACCGCTCCAGCAGCATCTGGCGTGGCGCATCGGGCATCTGGAGGCGGGAAGCGGCATCTTGCAGGGGCGCATCGTCGCCGCCGAGGCCTTGCGCAAGCTGGGGCGCCTGACGGAGGCAATGGCGGTGGCCGAACGACTGGCCTCTGACTTGCAGTCACTGCTTGCGTTGCAACCGCACGATGTCGAGGCAGCGGCCCTGCTGTTCGAGGCCTACGATCTCCAGGCGGCCTTGCACATCGAGATGGCAGGGCGCGAGGCGTTCGGCCCCGTTCGCGCGCTGTACTACCGGATGGAACGGCTTATCGAGACGTCGCTGTCCTTCGAGCAGAGCGAGTACCGGGCGCGAGCCTTGTTCCGCCGCGCTGATGCCCATCTGGTCTCGAACAATCCTCGGTTGTTTGCCGCCGGCCTGGCCCTGGCGTCCGGCGCGGCCGCCATGCGCGACCCCGACCGGCGCCTCAATGCCCTGCGCGTTCAGGCGGCGCTCGCCAGACGGGTCGGTGATATCGGGGGCTTCGATACGACGTTGCATGCTATCTACGCGACGGTGGAGCAGGGCATAGTCGCGCCGGCTACCGTCTGCGTCGTCTGCCAGGGGATCACGGGCAATCTGGCATCGCTGCCCCAGCATGGGAAAGACGAAGCATGGGCAGCAATGCGCCTCGCCTGGCTGGCCTATGACCAGGCGACAGCGCAAGCCGGTATGGAGGATACACACCTCCAGGCATTACTCTACCGTTCCAGCGGGCATCTCTCCGCGCTGGCCGGCAGTGACTGCGATCTGGAACAGGCCGAGGCCAGCCTGCTCGGGGGGCTGGAACTGGCGACCATTGCCGGGCGGCAACGCACGGCCGAGCATTGCCGGGGGTCGCTGCAGCAGGTGCAACAGGGACGCCCGCTCAGCGAGTTGCCCTTGTAGGGCGCCCGGAGATTGCGCCGAAAAACGAAAGGCCCCGGCATAGGAACGTCACGCCGTTCCCTTGCCGGGGCCTCGCGAGCGGACGGTTAGCGCCCTGCCTTCTTCCGGGCGAATACCGCGCCGCCGGTCAGGACGAGCAGCGGCAGGATGAGCAGCAACCACTGGTCTGCTCCGCCTCCCGCACCGGTCTTCGGCAGTTGCGCCGGCAACTGCGCCGCGGCTGGGCGGCTTGCCGCCGGCTTCGATGGGACCTGCCCAACTGCTGCGGGGGCTGCCCCGGCCGTCTGGCTGGCGCCGAGGACCAGGGTGATAGTCGAGCCCGGGACCTGGCAGGATGTGGGGATGGCGACGTTGCCGTTGGCTCCCACGGTAGCTGCGCAGGAGGCAATGACCGCGCCGATCGCGGAGCGAACTTGCACCGTCACGCTGTTACCCTGGCTGGCCCCGGAGATGGTCGCTACTGTTGCTACTATCGTACCTCCGGTGGGCGCGGTGATTACCACCGCTGGAGCGCCACCCACAGTCGTGGTCTGGACAGTGACAGACCCGGCAATCGACGGCGTGACGCCAACAACGACCGAAACCGGCACGCCATTGACCGAGGAGACGATAGGCGGCGTCGTAGTCGAGACTTTAGCGCTCACCGATGCGGTCGTCGTGACGTTACTGGTGGTGGACGTGGCGCTCGTCACACTCGTGGACGATGAGGTAATGGCGCCAACGCCGGTACTCGTGCTGGTCGTCGTGCTTGTGGACGAGGTGTTGGCCGTTGTCGTCACTGCCGTGGCAGTGGCGGCGGCAGCAGCAGGGACCGAGGTTGGCGTATTCGTGGCGGGAGGATTACTATTCGACGATGGCGCCGATGTCGCCGTTGCCGTGGGACTATTCG